>JAUUYH010000234.1 GCA_030590505.1 Kiritimatiellota bacterium | reverse complement strand
CTCCTACTCTTTGTCTTAATCTAACATCTTTCTCCCCCCCTTCCCCTCCCTCTGCCTTTAAACAAGGCAGAGGGAGGGGAAGGGGGGGAGATCGCTTTTTCTTTTAAAGAAAAAAACCGACATTGGCTCCAACGACGCAAGGTCGCTGGTGGCCTAAGAGCGTGTTGCTACCACTTCTTCCAACTCCAGAACTTCAGAACTCGAGCACTCCAAAACTTCTTTACGGCATTACCTCACGTTGTTGGGATTAACCATTTCACCAATAGATCTGCGAAGTTCGCACCAATAACCTCTTTAGAAAATTTGTTTTTAATTCTTGCTCGTGCCTTCTCTCCTATAGATTGGCGAAGTTCGCAACTATTCAACAGCGTTGTAATTGCTGAAATAAAATCCTCATCTGTATTTGCAAGCAAAGCATATTTATTATCTCCTGCGACATCAATATTCATACCGACGGCTGATGCAACCGACGGAACGCCTGCAGCCATATACTGCAACAATTTATAAGACGCCTTACCTCTGGAAAACGGATCCTCAGAAAGTGGCATAATCCCGATATCGAATTTGCGAAGTTCGCAAACTTCGCTCTCTTTACTCCATTGAATATTATTCAGAGAAAGCCCTCGAAGATTTAACTCCTTATCTGAAATTACATTCAGGACAAAATTATGTTTTTTGCGAAGTTCGCAAAGTGCAGGAGCTATATGTTCGAGGTAGCGATGTGTAACCTGTGAACCGATCCAACCAAGTACTGGAGGGGAAGATAGTGTATAGTCCACTTTTTGCGAAATTCGCACTATATCAACAGATGACGATATAATTTCGACTGGTGTATCTGGTGAAACTGTTTTACACTTTTCCGCAAGATAACTATTTGCGACGATCAAAAAATCAACATTATTACAAATGCGCCTAAAACGCCTCTCTCTTGTCTTGCTGATATAATCTTCATTATTCTGAGATGGTGCTGCATTTTTTAGAAAAACTGCATCGTCAAAATCAAATGCCAATTGTTTAGCGTTTCTGCGAAGTTCACAAAACTCAAGATAGGAGAAAAGTCGTTTCTGAAAAATAGTCAGATCAAACTTTTTACATTTTTTAAAAAGCTTACGGCGAGCAAAAAATGATTTGGGGATATATGCGACTTCAACATGAACATCCCGTTTTGCCAAATATGAAATAAGCTCTATAAATCGAATACGAGAACTTGGAGTTTTTTCGGATTTCAACAGAAAAAGTATTTTTTTTTGGCTCATAAGGTTTAATAATTCATTTGTTATACCGCAAGCGGTAGAGATCTTATATTTCTTTTCTTGACTACTCAAACTTAACCGAAATGCTAAGATTTCACCCGCGCAAAGTATATATAATTACAGGTCGAAATTGAGGGCAATAACAAATGATCAATGCTTATTCCTGTTCATCAAGTGCTATTTTTGCTTTTTGACAGGCAACTCGACCGACATTACTGATTAATACCTTAATTGCTCTATTCCTTTCTTTAACATCAATAATATTCCTAATAGACTGGAGTCTTTTTTTCGCATATATCAGAACTGAAGCATCCCACTCACTATCCCATTCTTTAACAGGCATGAACTCTTTTGCCGACAGGAATTGGGCATCGCAAAAAAGATAATGAAATAGAGGATTTTTCAGGCTTGTCAATGGTACAGTTTTCAATAAAATTCGCTTAAGCTGCTTGTAGGGCAAAGATTTTATCAATTTTTTTATAATTTCCTGACCTGGAGTACGAGCAGTAATCATTCCGTTTTTTATTGTCTGAATATTCGCAAGAGTTCCTGGAAGAATCTCAAGTTGCATCCCTTTCAATTTTTCTTCACTATTTGACAAGGTATCCCAAAACTTTGAAGCTATTTCTACATGATTTGACATTTTTTCACCCCAGAGAGAAACCTTTTCAGCCTCCAGCTTATAGAGGGAGGTTGCTTTTGACTTCTCATTTACTGCGGGATCAAACTCTTTTTTCGCATCCTTGTACTTATTCTCAACAGAATAAAAGAGAGAGAGATAACGCATACGATTTTTATCCTTCTCCTGCCCTACTATATATTCATCAATTCTAACCTTATTTTTCTTCTTTTTGACTTCTGCAACCTTTAGGTTACGAGCTTCAAGTTCCTTTAAATTTTTCTGTCGTTCAGATTCACGCTTCTGATTCTCTTCCTTCTTTGTATCCTTTGCCTTTGCTTCGTTTTCCAGCTGCATCTGCTCTTTACGAGCTTTCAGAATAATGACATCTGCTTGCCTTATAGTTTCACGGACACTTTTTATTCTCGCTTCATCGAGTGGAACATAAACAGCCATAAGTTCAATTCGTTTCTTTTCTTGAGATGGTGATGTTATCTTTGGATATTCCTTTAAAAAATCATCACATTTCTGTAAAATATCTTGCTCACGTCCAGGATTCTTCTTAGCAAATTTGAGAATGTTATTTAAATCGGCAAGAAACCCACCACTTGATGCCTGAGGTGACTGGCCACCAACAACTTTTTTTTCAATAATTTTATTACCTTGAGCATCAAGAGTCGAATCGTTTTCTGGAGAGTTATTACGTGTCATATTCCATACAATAAAAGCAGCGCCTGCCAAAACAAAACAAGCAAGAAGAACAAGGACAAGAATTAACTGACCTTTAGCTTTGCGCTCCTTTTCCAGTTTGAGCTGATGTTTATCCACCTTGGAATTAGTACCGGTAGCTCTCATTGATTTTTTTATGCTGCCTGTCGAGGTTGAGAGAGTGGTAGAAGTTAAAGATTTAAATGAACCAGTACTTGCACCTGCCGCTTTTTTTATAGAAAATTGTTTACCCGGTTTACCTGGCTTACTTGGCTTAATAATTTCCCCTGCTAGGCCTGCGGAGATCGGCTTCTTACCCTGTCGGACTAATCGTAAATCTTCGACCAGATCCTCTGCACTCTGATAACGGTCATTCGGATTCTTTGCCATCATCTTAAGAACTATACGGCTGACTGATTCAGGAATATTTGGATTAATTTCACGTGGTGGAGTAAGTAGCTCTTCAAGGTGCTTTCTAGCAATGTCAGTTGCCGTTCGGCCTTCAAATGCAAAACGATTAGTAAGAAGATGAAAAAGAGTTGCTCCGAGACTATATATATCACTACGCACATCCATCTCTGCTCCAGTTAAATGCTCTGGACTTATATACTGTGGAGTACCCATAACTTCTTCGGAATCCGCATCATCTATATCACCAGCAACTCG
>JAUUYH010000258.1 GCA_030590505.1 Kiritimatiellota bacterium | reverse complement strand
GCGATTTTTTCCCAAAAAAACTTGCATGTAGCTTTGCTGTGTGCTATCTTTTTGATTAGTTGAAGTATTCGTATAGGATGTCAAATTGTGTAATTTTAGAAAAATTTGTTAATTTTGCACTCTGGCATTTTGTGGGAGACAAAAAGGAGTTTTTTATGGGGCTTGATGCTGTAGAGGTGATACTGGCGATTGAGGAGGATTTTGGACTGGAAATCGATGATGAAGATGTATTTTCATTAGAGACAGTTATTGATATGGTTGACTACATCTATTTCAAACTAAAAAAGCGTAGAAAAGAAAAACATTGGTGTCCAGATCTTGCGAAAAAGGAGTTTTTGAACGCTGTAAGTAGGAGTGTTGGTGAACATAGTTTATCAGAAATAAAGATGACCTCTTTTCTCTCTGAGCTTTTTTCGTATGTAACACGCAGAACACGGTGGGAAGAATTAAGAGTTGAGCTAGGTGCAGGCAAACACAGTTGGCCATCCCTTGTGCGACCTAAAAAGTTACTTGCTGCGATATTCGCAACTATATTGATTGCTCTATTTGTCGGGATATATAATTTCCCTTCAATTCTTATCTGGTTTGCTGATCTGTTTTTATTCATTTTCCTTATGGTGATTACAATGCCGCTTCGGCGTCAATTCCCAAAAAAAATGAAGACTATCAATGATCTATTTGATAACTACTATCGCCCTTATAGGCATGGATATGTCTCCTACGAAACTGTCAAGATACGAATCAAAGAGATTATTGTAGAGCAACTGGGTGTTGCTCCAAGTGATGTTACTGATTATGCTAATTTTATTGAGGATCTCGGGATGGATTGACATTTGTGATTATAGCAATTTTATTGGCAAATAGGTTGTATTGGTGTATTATTAATGGTTTAGCTTTTAGATAGGGGTGGTTATTATGGGTGGATGCTTGGATATATTTATAGGAACATATACTACGGATAGTCCCTCAAAGGGAATTTATCATACGGTACTTGATACGGCTAGTGGCAATTTAACAAAGCCTGAGCTTGCTTTTGAAATTTGTAAACCGAGCTTTCTTGCCATTCATCCAACAAAAAAATATCTCTATTCTATAACAGAAGGCGATCCTGGCATAATAACGGCATTGCGTATTGATGATGTAACAAAAAAACTCTCCTTTATGAACAGAGTATCATCAGGAGGAAGAGGGCCTTGTCACCTTACTGTATCTGCAGATGGGAATCGCCTATTTGTTGCAAATTATGTCAGCGGAAGTGCAGCATCCATTCCGATTAACAGTGATGGCACTCTAGGAGAACCAGTTCAGAGTATTCAACACAGTGGATGCGGCCCGAATATGGAGCGTCAAGAGGGATCGCATGTGCACAGCATGAATCTAAGCCCTGATCAACGGTTTGCGTATGTCGCAGATCTCGGTATCGACAAGGTTGTTATCTATCCTCTTGACCCCGAAACTGGAGCTATGATTGAAGATAAATCATTCTGTTTTGATGGCAGACCAGGATCTGGTCCGCGTCACCTTGCATTTCATACCAGCGGACGATTTGTATATCTGATAAATGAGTTGGATAATACAGTTACCACTCTTCAGTATGAGGAGAAAAGCGGAAAACTGTCTGAGATTCAGACTATCTCCACACTGCCTGACGGTATTTTCTGCAAAACAAAAACGGCTGAGGTTAAAGTGCATCCTAGCGGCAGATTTCTTTATGGTTCGAATCGCGGAGATGATTCGATTGTTATCTATAAAATAGATCAAGACTCGGGAGTACTTACTCTCGCTGGGTTTATGCATGCAGGAATCGATGAACCACGACATTTTAATATTGATCCCAGTGGAGATTTCTGCATTGTCGGTAATCAGGACACAAACACGATTGCATTATTTAAGGTAAGTCAAGATTCAGGTTTACTGAGCCCCACTGGCATAACTCACAGCGTAGGCCAGCCGATATGTATTTTGATGGTTGATAATTGATAGTTGATAGTTGATAGTTGTCTTAATCTTTGTATTAATCTAATTTTTCTCTCTTCCACTTCTTCAACTTTAGAACTTCTGCACTCTAGAACTTCAGAACTTCTTCCTGATTTCTTGTATTCTCTTCAAGTACGTTAGGCATGATAGTAATCCGTCACTACGTTCGGGGACCTGCCTGACATAGCGTAAAAAAACAAGCATAAAAACATGCCCATCCAGAGCCTGTAAGACTTCTCAAAGGACTTTTCTTATTCCTCATCTCTTGCCCCATGTCAGACAGGAATGTCTAACGTACTTCAGAAGCCTTT
>JAUUYH010000256.1 GCA_030590505.1 Kiritimatiellota bacterium | reverse complement strand
GATATAGCGTAAAAAAACAAGCATAAAAACATACCCTTCCAGAGCCTGTAAGACTTATTTAAGGGCCTTTTTAATTCCTCATCTCTTGCCCCATGTCAGACAGGAATGTCTAACGTACTCCAGAAGCCCTTCGGACATTATTATTATCATGTCTAACGTACTTGACCGTCTTTTCTTAATCTAAATTTTTCTCTCTTCCAACTCTAGAACTCTAGAACTTCCGCACTCTAGAACTTCAGAACCTCTTCCTGATCTTTGCCTTAATCAAAAATTCAACACCTAACATTCAAAATTTCCTATTCCATTCGCTACCGTCCGAATAGTCAATTGACGGGTTGGATTCGCACCAACTGATATAAAAACGCCTTGTGGCGTACCTAATTTAGGTAAACACCCGAAATATTCTCTTGCTCAGAGTCATTTTTTTCCGTAAATTTACATGTAAAAAATCAATTTCTAGCAACTCTTCCCAATGGCATATTGCAACCATGATTGAGCGATAAGCATATGCCCAGATGGTGTAGGATGCACCCCATCCTTCGCCCAAAATGTAGGCTCACGTCTGCAACAAGCCGCTGCAAATATTCCATTCATCGGAACAAAGGCATCTGCAAATTCGAGGGCAAGTTCTTTAATTATAGCGATTTTCGGGTCAAGATCTTCGTGCCACGTTTTTCTATCTTCTGGAAAAGGAAGCACAAATGGTTCTATAATTATAATCTGAGCATTCAGATTTGACCTTACCTCCTCAAGGATGTAGCGATAGTTTGCAGCAAATGCTTCAACGGATGTCGGATCATCATGATCATACCTACGCCACACATCGTTAATTCCAATCATAATCGAAACAATATCGGGTTTCTGATCTATGCAATCACTCTGCCAGCGACTTTTCAGATCACAGACTCTGTTCCCGCTAATTCCAAAATTCTTAAAATCCAGATTTAGTTCAGCCATCTCTACATTAAGCATACTCGCAGTAAAATTAACGTATCCCTTGCCAAGCATCGACGCATTTTTCTTATCTCTACCACTATCGGTAATACTATCGCCTATAAATAAGAGATTCATACTCTCTTCAAAAAATAACATATTCTTATCCTTTTTTATTAGATCTAGTGCAGGCACGATTCAGGGAAGACCTACTCACTTACCTTCCATTATATCTTTAATTGTCATTCGGACTTCGGGATCAGTGTGTTTTTTATTATCTTCAAGAAATGGAAATGCGTTATCTCCCATTTTTATAAGATCAGCTTTTGCTTTTTTGCGGACATCAAAGCTATCATCTGCGAGTTTCGCAATAAGCTCTTTTGCTAGCTTCTGTTTATCTTTCGGAACTTCCTCTTTTTTCAACAACCCTTTCAATCTCCACTTCTGTGCTTTTGCATTTTTAATAAATTCTTCTTCAGAGATAGTCTTAACATGTCCATCAAGCCACAGCACTTCACGCTTCCCATTCACGGCCATCGGGGCGGCGGCAATCATAGTGTCAACACTGTCAGATTCATTGTACCCAGGAGCATATACAAACGGTTTTTTCTTTCCAGTTTTCACATTCGTCCAGAGATAGATCGAGTCCTGCTGAAGAAAATCATCCTTTAGTGCATCAAGAGTTGGAGGGAATTCATCGTTGTTAGAATTTGAATACATTCTACATGCCAATCCAATCTGTTTTAAATTATTGACATTACCAATAACAGTGCCACGGCCTCTGGGCATACCTCCCCTGGCTGCGTTTCGTGCTTCTTCCATATCGGGTCCAACAATCAACCAGACATTCTCCTTGCTAAGCTTGAATTGCATTGGAATTGCCATCTGATTTTTCGTCCCTAACGTAAGAGTAGCGGTTCCGGCATCATCACCAGTTCCGATGGTTTCAGCTCCGATAACAATTTGCTCTCTCATCATATTCCGCTGCATCTCTTCACCTGACTGCTGAGAAACCATTTGCTCCCACATTCCGGTAGTGAAAGTTAGAGCTGTTTTTTTATCCCCAGCTGCTGCTGCCTTTATAAATTTTTTCCATACTGCTGTTGGGGAGTCCCCAGGAAGCAATTTCGACATATCACCACCCCACTCCTTGTAGAATTTTCTGCTATCAGCAAAATATTTACTGTCAGGGAATTTAGTAATCAGTGCAAGCAAGTCAATTACAGCTTTATCCTTCTTTTTAAGTGCCTGGTATGACTTTGCACGGTAAAACATTGCAATATCATTAAAGCGAGTCTCTTTTTCACTCTTCTCTATCAGTTTTGTAAATTGAACAACGGCTTCATCATATTTTTTTGCATCAAATGACTTCAATCCGTCATTTAGCAACCCTGAAAGTG
>JAUUYH010000073.1 GCA_030590505.1 Kiritimatiellota bacterium | reverse complement strand
GTGGCAATGGATTACCGATAGAAAGGAGATTCGTTCCGGGTCGGTGATGTATTCGGCTTCAGGTGAACCGTTGTTTTTCAGAGATCGCGTGATCTTCGGGAAACCGGTATTACGCCCTTCTGTGAGTTGCAGCTCTTTGAGGAAATCTCCTATCCGGCGATTGCGATAATCGCGACTTACAACCTGCTTTTTCTGTAGATCTTCATTGGTCACCGGTGGTAATGGGCCAGGAAATGAGAGAACATTTATCTGATTATTGCGGATACTGACCTCTATGGTTGAACGATGTTCATAACTTCGATGGTAGATTGCATTTGCCAACACCTCTTCGAGGGCCGCATAGGGGTAGTTGTAGAATCTGTCAGCTTCGGCACGTCCTTCAACCTTGCGGACGCGTTCCTGGATAACATTATTTTTCAAATAACGTAATGCTTCTTGTAATTGTATATGGATTGGACCTTCAAAGATAGTTTCGGTAAAGTTATCTCCGATGTCATCATGAAATTCAACAATTTCCAGTTTTGCCCCCGGGAAGAAGCGTGTCGGCTCGTTACAGAACAGTAGAAGTCCGACATTTATCGGCTTGAGGTATTCATCCGCTCCCCTGACAATCTGCATCTGGCGACATAGATCAATAAAGTCTATTTTATCCGCCTGTTCAAATAATTCGCTGTTGACATCCTTTAAGAATCGTTTTATTTCTCTTATATTCAAATCATCAATTTCAGCATGATGGTTTATTCGGTCATCAAACGGAACCTTTGCCGCTAATGATAGCAAGTGCTGTTCTTCATTTGCAGATGGTTTGACTGTAGAAGAGAAACGTTTAATATAGTATGCTTTATCCGACTTTTTCTCAGATAAGCTAACAGAAGCTTTGTATGGCCTTGTATCACCGCCAGGGCACCAGATAATCAGGAGGTGTTTACCCTGAAATTCAACCGGAGCGACTACAGGAAAATAGTTAGGGGTAATTTTATGAGAAAGACTTATCATATCTTTTTGTATGGCATCAATTTCATTCGGGTTCAGACCTTTCGGGGGCAGAACCGGACGGCCATCTTTTTCTTCCACGCCGATTATCAGGTACCCGCCGCCCCAGTTATTCAGATCATTTGCAAATGCACAGGTAGTATGCAATACATCTTCGGGGTTCCAACCAGCTTTAAATTCAAGCCGTTCCCACTCAATGGTACGTCCATTAATCAGATCATTTATATTCACCGGTATAGCCATTATTTATCATTCTCCAATGCATCCGCTATTTTCACTTTTATACTTCGTTGGAGGCGAGACGCCTCCGTGGAAATTCACAACCGAGACGGTTATGCTACATTAGGGTGGCGTTCCCAGAAGACGGGGAAATCTAACCCCACCTTGGTGGGATTAACATAACCTAATGCCGTCGTCGGTAATTTCTATTTTACGTTCTTTATAGAGTCCACCTATTGCTTTTTTGAAGGCTTTTTTGCTGAGAGCAAACTCATTTTTAATATCATCGGCATTACTTTTGGAATTATATGGGAGGAATTTGCTGTTATGTTCTGCGAAGTTAGCAAGTATTAGTTGCTTATCGTCCTTAATAGCTTTTACCCCTATCGGCTTTATGGTAACATCAATTTTTCCGTCGATTCGTATATTTTTCACATATCCTGTTTTTACATCACCTATGGAAAGTTGCTCAATTACATCACTGGAGAAGAGCATTCCCTGGTAAAGGTCGTCAATCAGAACAACAAATCCGCGTTCGTGTAGCTCGGCAATTTTTAATTCTACCTTATCGCCCACCTTCAACATTTCGGATGAAGGCTCGTAAATCGACATTATGCGAGTGGAAGCAATCAGTCTATCACTGACTTGATCATGCAGGATCTTTACAAGTATAGTACTGAATACGCGCGGTGTTGAATTACGTTTCTGATGTTTAAACGGTAGCAACAGATCTTTTTCGAGTCCCCAGTCAAGAAATGCACCGATCTTCGGATTTACATCCACCACTTCGAGTGGGACAATTTCGCCAACACAACCTCTGGGCCTGTTAATTGTGGCAATCGGTCTGTCATCAGAATCATTATATACAAAAAGTTCAAGTTCATCACCGACCTTAGCATTATCTGGAATCTGCTTTAAAGGAAGAAGTATCTCATTCCCCTCATCATCTGCCAGATAGGCACCGAACTCAACCTCGTGAGTAATCGTCAGCTTATTATATTTTCCTAATTTATACATAAATTTCTCCTTAAATCCCAGCAATGCGGGTTTTATTTAAAACAATAGATACTTTACCCGAGAGTACAAGAATCACAAGCTGTTTTTTGTAATTCGTTTAATTAAGGGCGAAAAAAAAAGCGGGATGATAGCACTATGTGCCATGCATCTCCACTTTTTTATAGATCAACATCTGGAAGGTTTAGCTATCTGTGTCGTGCACAACCAATCCTTCAGCAATTTCGAGCAGGGCGATATCCAAAAACTCTTGGTCATTTGTTTTAATCATTGGTCTGCCACCACGAGCCAACTGACGGGCCCGGCGTGATGCAATAATTGAAAGTAATCTCGGATCTGGAATCTTCTCTTGTGCTCTTTCTAAATATGAATCGTTCATATTATCCTCTTTTTGTTATTGTTATCATCAATTAATATTCAATAATATCTGAATGCTTATCGATGGTTGTTGTGTCTTCACTCATTACGAGGTGATAGGCTGCGTCCATTTCCGGAATTGCATTCAGGATAAATTTCTCTGCCATCGCCTCTCTCTCTGTATCTTTCAAGGCATCTCTCAACATCAGGTAACCTACTAAAATATATGTTTCCATAGTAACAAGATGTCTTGCCATTAGTGCCTGATATTCTGTGTCCTTTTTCTCATTTACAAATTTAACCGCATCCTGTAGTTTCTTACGCATAGGCTTGAGGGTCTTTTCTGTACGTGCAAGCAGACCTTCAAACGAAAGTGTTGCAAGATCATCAATTACCGGATCAAGGGTTCTCTGCATTACTCCACCAATTGCAGCAACAATCTGTAACTGAGTTGTGCCTTCGTAGATATTTGTAATTCTTGCGTCTCTGTAGAAACGTTCAGCATTGAAATCATGCATAAATCCTGTTCCACCATGAATCTGAATGCCATCATAGGCAACTTCATTCGCAATCTCTGTACAGTACGCTTTACTCATAGGTGTCATCACTGCTGCAAGTTTTGAATAACGTTTCTGCTTTTCTCTAATTTCTGGATCAAGATCTGCTGCAGGTGTATGTGCCATTATATGGTTATATCCCTGACGAAGGTCAACAATTTTTGTTGTCTCGTAAAGAAGAGTTCTTGCTGCTACAGTTTTAAGCTTCATCCTTGTAAGCATATCGTAGATTGGTGGAAATTTATCAATTGTCTTTTTGAACTGCTCACGCTCTGAAGCATATTTGCGAGCTTCGCGATATGCGGCTTCCGCAATTCCCAATGCCTGTGCACTAATCGCTACACGAGCACCGTTCATAAGAGACATTACATATTTTGTAAGTCCACGTCTGCGAAGTCCGCAAAGCTGAGCTGGTACATGATTATACTGAAGCTCTGCTGTTGCTACACCGTGAATTCCTAGCTTATGCTCAATTCTGCGCACTACAAGTTCAGGGCAGGATTCACAAATAAACATTGAAAGTCCACGACCATCACTTGTCCCCTCTTCTGAACGGGCAAGCACAAGATGAACCTTGGCACAACCATTGGTAATAAAACGCTTATTGCCGTCCAAGTACCACTGTCCTGTTTTAGGATCCTGTGTTGCTTTAAGACGTACAGACTGAAGATCAGATCCTGAATCAGGCTCCGTCAAGTCCATTGAACCATCATATTCGCCAGTTGCAAATTTAGGCAGATAGGCTGCTTTCTGTTCATCTGTTCCGAATTCGGCGATTGTTTCCGAAATATCCTGGAGTCCGAAAAGGTTTTGCAAACTGCCATCAGCACGCGATACCATCTCAGTCATCATTGTATAAATTGTATTAGGAAAATTAAGTCCACCAACAGAATGTGGTAGCATAACTCCCATAACTCCGGCATCTCTTAAATCTTTAAGGTTTGCCTGTGTAAGCGGGTGATACGTTACAACTCCATCTTCAAAGTGTGGTCCCTCTTCATCAACTGTTCTTGAACGCGGTTCAATCCTTTCGCCTGTGACATCTCCGATTTCGGTAAGTATGCGACGATAATTATCAACCGCATCATCCAAATCAACAGGGGCATTGATAAACTCTTCAGAAAATTTATAGTCGTCTTCTTTAAGGGCAACAAGTGCCTCAAAATCAAGATTATCCAGTGCAAACTGCAGATCTTTGTTATCTGTAAAAAAATTAGACATTTGCAAGTCTCCGATTTATATATTGTAAATTAATTTAAACTTTTGCCTTGAATGCTGTGATCATTTTAGGAATCACATCATGCAGTTCTCCGACAATACCATAGTGTGCACATGAGAAGATAGGAGCATCTGGGTCGTTATTTATTGCAATAATTTTTCCACTATCTGTCATTCCGGCACGATGCTGAATAGATCCACTTATACCACAAGCGATATAGAGTTTAGGTCTTACAGTAACTCCTGTCTGACCAACCTGATGATCGTGATCAACCCAACCCGCATCAACTGCTGCACGTGAAGCACCGACATCTCCACCTAGTGCTTCCGCTAGATCTTTGATCAACTGGAACTTCTCTTTGCTTCCTACACCGTAGCCACCTGCTACAATAATTTGCGCCCCTTGTAGATCAACATCTTTCTCTTTGCGTACACGTTCAATAACGCTCATCACAGTCTCTTTTGAGGTGATTTTAGGTTCAACCTTTACAAGTGCTCCCTTTTTACCTGTATCTGCGTCGTTAAGTTTCATAACTCCAGGACGAACTGTTACAATCTGAGGATCTTCCCAGGTGTTAACAATTGTTGCAATGATATTTCCTCCAAAGGCTGGACGTATCTGCATCAATTTATTTTTGTACGTTTTCTTGTTTACTCTGTCTTCAAAATCATCAATCTCAAGCTCTGTACAGTCAGCTGTCAACCCACATAACAGTTCTGATGCAACTCTAGGACCAAGTTCACGTCCCTTGTTTGTTGCACCAAAAAGAATAATGTTCGGCTTGTTAACTTTTACGAGATCCACAATGCATTTGGCATAAGGAAGAATTGTAAAAGGTTCAAGTTTTTTGTCTTCAACAAGGAAGACTTTATCGCATCCGTGATGATAGAGTTTACTTACGCTCTCTTCCTTGAGATTATCTCCAAGAAAAATTGCTTCTGCATCTACTCCAAGTGTATCGGCAAGCTCCCTGCCCTTAGATACAAGCTCAAGGCTGACATTCTCAATATTGCCGCCTTCCTGTTCTATAAAAATCCACACATTGCCTATTTTATCAGCCATAATGTTTCCTGAATTATAAATTTATGTTTATGACGTCTCCGTCGAATTATATTTTCATTATACACGATTAAAAGTGTAACTTAAAAAAAAGCTACACACTTTTAATCAACCAAGTGTATGATCCTCAATCAGTTCATGAATAAGTGAGTTTACTCCTACTTCTGTCGGATCAATATTTTTAAAATCCGCTCCAGTAAGCACAACACTCTGAATCTTCTTAACCTTAGTAGGTGATCCCTTCAAACCAATCCTTTCAATATCGGCTCCAACATCTTCTGCAGTCAGCTCTTGAATCCAAAGACCCTTTTCCTTAAGGGCTGCCTCTTCAACAACAAGTGCTTCCGCATCTGTATAATCTGCGTCAGAGTGTGCCTTATGAAGCTCTGAACGTGTCATCGCTTTTTTGAATTTCATTATATTTTTAGCATTTGCAGGACGTGGAACATTTGCCGCAACCACAGTCATAAGAGCTGGCACCGGACAGTCAACAATTTCGTATCCGCCTTCAATTGCACGTTTTGCACGTACTTTTTTCTTTGTGAGTTCTTCAACCTCTTCCACGTATGAAATCTGAGGAAGTCCAAGTTTTTCCGCAAGCTGCGGTCCAACCTGGGCAGTATCTCCGTCAATTGCCTGACGACCACAAAGGATAAGGTCAAATTTTCCAATTTTATTTGCACAGCAACTTAATGCATAACTTGTAGCAAGTGTATCTGCACCGGCAAATGCCCTATCTGTAAGCAGTACAGCTTCATCTGCTCCGCGATAGAGAGACTCTCTCAGGACTTCTGATGCATTCGGGGGGCCCATTGTTCCGACAACAAGTTTTGCATTATAGCGCTCTTTCAGCTGAATTCCCAGTTCCAGGGCATTAAGATCTTCTGGGTTGAAAATCGCCGGAAGAGCAGCACGATTGACTGTTCCGTCCGGTTTCATAGCGTCGCCAGTGATGTTCTGTGTGTCCGGAACCTGTTTTACAAACACAATGATAGTGTAGCTCACAGTTCTACCTCTTTATTTATTATTAATTTTATACTTACCTAATTACTCTTTTTGACTTATTTACAGACAAAAGGAGAGTTAAAGTAGCATTGAACTGAAATAATTAAACCCCCGAATGAAAAAAATATGGGTCTTCGCCAGAATCAACAGGTAACTTCATAAAGATTAAGAATATATACTCTGTGGATAAACTCTTATATATTCTCTTTTTTTAAGAAGAAAAGAGGTTGCCCGCTAACACACTAAAGAAAAATGGGTATTCACCTAAATGAGTGGGTAACACTAAAAAAAAGTAACCGAGAAAAGAAGTACATAAAATGTGCGAAGCCCAAGTGCGTTAGAGATGATAGTAATCATGCCTGAAAGGCTTCTGAAGTACGTTAGACATTCCTGTCTGACATAGGGCAAGAGATTAGGAATAAGAAAAGTCCTTTGATAAGTCTTACAGGCTCTGGAAGGGCATGTTTTTATGCTTGTTTTTTACGCTATGTCAGGCAGGAATGCCTAACGTACTTGAAGAGTCCCCCGAACGAAGTGACGGATTACTATCATGCCTAACGTACTTGAAGAGAATATGAGGCAGTTTCGGTAAAACGAAACCCATTAATTGACCAACTCTTCATAGCTTGTAATTGATTTTTTTCTATTTTGTGATATAATAACAATTCAGGCATTGTGCTTGTGCATAGATAAATATACGACCTCAATAAGCACTGAGGTATCTATGCTTTTAGCAAAAGCTTGGCAAAATATTTTGCTGACTCCGAAATTGCATAAACTATTGCATTAAATATAGAAAAAAAATATCATGGAAAAAATTTTCAGATTAAAAGAGGTCGATTCGACTAACCGCTATGCTATTGATAATTTTGCGAATCTAGCAGATAATACTTTAGTAACTGCCGACTCGCAGAGTGCCGGACGCGGCAGGCGTGGAAAATCGTGGCTATCGCCACCTGCAATGAATATTTATGCCACTTATATTGTAAAAAAACCGTCATTTCCGATAGGGCGTGCCTTGTGGTGTGGTGGACTGGCAACACTCATAACCATCGCCGAATCAGCTCCAGATATAGATATATGGCTTAAATGGCCGAATGATATATGCTGCTCTTCGCCCGATGGAGACAAATTTCGAAAAATTGCTGGACTGCTTGCTGAAACTTGGGCACCACCCGGCTCAAATAATATTGAAGGCGTTGTTGTCGGTATCGGGATAAATCTTAATATGTCACTAGAACTTCTGAACGAAATTGACCAGCCTGCAACATCAATACTAGCAGAGACCAGTAAGTGTACGGATTGTGCGACATTCGCAGAAAAATTGCAGTCAAACTTTGCTCTTATGCGAAAAATTGCAGAGAATGATCCTGATAAGTTTTTTGAAATATACAGCCAGTCAAACGGACTGATTGGTAGAAAAATTACAATAAAAACCGATAAAAATTCAGAATGCACTGGTATCGTTAAAGGTGTAACCGAAGATGGTGCAATTTTGCTCGAAGATGAAAATTGCGAAATTCGCACAATCATGACAGGTGATGTGAATTATTGAGAGGATTGTTATTTTATAATTCTGTAATATTATACTTTGCACGGATGCAATCTTAACAGTTCCTTTAAACTTAATTAGACAATATATCTACCGCTTGCGGTATAAGAGGGAGAAAAATAATAAAAATGGATGAAAAGCGAATATTTTTTGAAGTTGCCTATGACGGGACAGATTTTGCGGGTTGGCAGATACAGCCCGATAAGATGTCGGTACAACAGCGTATTGAAGATAGGCTTTCGGAGTTGTATGTGAATCAGCCGATAAGAATACACTCAAGTGGCCGTACCGACTCTGGAGTTCATGCAATGGCACAGGCGGTAACATTTAATCCACCAGATTATCCACAGATCCCTCCGGCAAATCTGCAGATTGCACTTAATCATTCTCTGCCAGATTCTATAATTATAAGAACTGCGAAGTTCGCAGATGCTCCAGACTTTCATGCACGATATTCAGCCGTAGGCAAAGCATACACCTACGTCATTAATCGCGGAGAAGCTCTTCCGTTTAATCTGAGAAAAAGCTGGCACCTTCCAGACTGTACCGATATCTGCGAAATTCGCAAAGCCGCAGATATAGTTACCGGAACTCATGACTTCTCATCTTTTACAACATCAAGAAAAAAGATAGACAACGCTGTCCGAAAAATCTACAGAGTTGAGATCGACCAAGCAGAAGATCTTCTCTACCTCACATTTGTCGGCTCCGGATTTCTTTACAAAATGGTGCGGAGTCTCGTTGGTGCAATGGTTATGGTCGGCAGCGGCAAACTCAAAGCTGAGGAGATCGCAGATCTAATCAAGGCAAAAGATCGTTCAAAGGCCCCGAGATCAGCCCCGCCAAATGGGCTTTTCCTAATGAAAGTCTTCTATGATAAAGCGTCCCTGGAAAAATGGAAATATACAGATAAACCAATAGAATAAGGCAGAGTTGCGAAGTTCGCAAAACGACGGTAAAGACAATTCAACTTATAAAAAAACAATAATTTTCAGTTGATTGATATCCAGAAATTTGGATATAGAAACGAGGCCTGTCTATGATGTTAGATTGATCACAGTTTCTTCAAATGTGATTTTCTTGATTGCTTTTTTGCCTTTTGATGTTAACTTTATATTCATTAGAAACGTTTGCACTTTTCCGGTATTAATAAAGGTTATAAATGAAATTAAAATGTTCGTGCCGTAGGAGTAAATCCTTGCATTTCTTTATGTTATCAATAATAATTCAACCACAAGCAGACTTATGAAACACATGATTACCAAGCACATCCCCTTTTTTTATTGCAGCACTTAACTGTTCAACTCATGCCAAATGAATGGAGGCCAAAAATATGAATGTTATTTTGATATATGCCGATGACCTCGGCTATGGCGATGTAGAATTCTTGAATTCTGAATGTAAGATCCCTACACCACATTTAAATAAACTGGCCGCGAATGGCATAACCTTCACAGATGCCCACGCACCGGACACGATCTGCAGTCCCAGTCGCTACGGTATTCTAACGGGACGTTATTCATGGCGCAGCCAAATCAAGGCGGGAAATCCGAAACATGGAGACCAACCTTGGATTTCTCCTAAACGTCTCACCATCGCTTCGATGCTAAAGGATGTAGGCTACGACACTGCGGCAATTGGTAAATGGGGACTGGGTTCGGACTGGGCTGCTGCCGCTAAGCCGAATCGTGAGGGACTGGATATCAGTTCCAAGGCGATTGATTATTCCAAACCGATTCACAGCGGCCGCTGCATCGGCTTTACCTATGATGACGTGCATCTCGGGTACGGACGTAAATATTACTCAACAGACCGATACAAGAGATATAATGAAAAGTTTATGATTGAAAAGACCGATGGTGGGCGGTGGTACTTTGAAAACGGAATCAGTGAAGGTGGTGCGCCCCGCTTTGAGGACTTCGATATGGAAGATGCTCAAATGCGTTACATCAAACGGGTAGCGGAATACATTGACGTAAAAGGCGGCAAAGCAACTAATCCAAACATCAAAACTAAGGAAGGCGCCCCCTTCTTTATATTCTATGCTCCCCATATCCCCCACTTCCCCCATGTTCCAGCCAAACAGTTTGTAGGTAAATCCAAGTGCGGCATCTATGGAGACTTCATTATGGAGCTCGACTGGGCTGTTGGACAAATAGTTGAAGCATTGGAACGAAATAACATGCGCGACGACACGATGATCATTTTCACCTCCGACAACGGTCCGGAAAGACAGTGCTATGACTACATAAAAACCTATAATCACAATTCCATGGGCGATTTTCGCGGTGTCAAACGCGACCTTTGGGAAGGAGGACACCGCGTACCATTTGTGGTCTCCTATCCGCGGAAGATCAAACAGAAGCGCGTTTCAGACAGAATGATAAGCCAATTAGATATCATTACAACCGTAGCTGATTTAGCCGGAATCAAAGTCCCATCAACCGCCGCGGAAGATGGTTGCAGCTTTGCATCAGAGATCGACTCGAACTGTAAAGAATCCAAACCCAGACGAACAGCTATGATCCATCATACGCCTAATAACAGATATGCAATCCGCAAAGATAACTGGCTACTTGTTGAATGGGAAGAAGGGCAAACCCGCAAGATTGAGCCGGAATGGTTTAAGAAATCGCGTGGCGTCATCTCACACAACCAGCCATTCGAGTTATTTAACCTAAAGACAGATCCACAAGAGCTGAAAAACGTCTACTCCGAACATCCGGAAAAAGCTAAAGAACTATTGATGCTATTGAAAAAGATCCAGACAAAATAACAGGTGCTGTCTCGAGCTTCGGCCAAAAGTGTAGCCAGTGAGAACGCCAGTGAGAAGGCCAGTGAGAAGGCCAGTTCTCCGAAAAAAACTTGGCAATTTTTTGGGACACACAGATTGTCAACGTTGGAATTACACCTACGCTATTGACTTTTTAAATAAGCGATTTAACCTCATTTTTTATCTTTTCTTTAGTCACGCCGTCGTTCCTCCTCTGGTTGGGATTTTTTAACTTTCGAACTACAGAACTCTAGAACTTTCCAACTTCTTCCATCTTTGCCTCTTGATCTGAAGTAGCTTGCGTTGTCCCCAACGCAAATAGCAAAGCCAAAATAGATGAAAAAGAATAAGCAAAAAAACAGCCATAAGGCTCTATTTATTGCCTTCTTTTTTGCCGATTGTTTACTTGCTTAATGCGTTGGGGACAACGCCTGCTACTTTTGCTTAATGATGATTATTGCCTCTTCTTAGAGTGCGCTTTTTAAATGGTCGACAATCAACCTGTCCCTAAAATTTCGAACTACAAGACTCTAGAACTTTCCAACTTCTTCCATTTTTGCCTCTTGATCTGAAGTAGCTTGCGTTGTCCCCAACGCAAATAGCAAAGCCAAAATAGATGAAAAAGAATAAGCAAAAAAACAGCCATAAGGCTCTATTTATTGCCTTCTTTTTTGC
>JAUUYH010000156.1 GCA_030590505.1 Kiritimatiellota bacterium | reverse complement strand
CCTTCCAGAGCCTGTAAGACTGGTCAAAGGACTTTTCTTCTTACTCACTGACTCACCGACTCACCGATCCACCGTCTCACTGACTCATCTCTTGCCCCATGTCAGGAATGTCTAACGTACTTGGGCTTCGCACATTTTATTTACTTCTTATTTTGCTCAGACCGTCTTTTCTTAATCTTTGTCTTAATCAAAAATTCAACACCTAACATTCAAAACTTGCGTATTTCGCAATTATCCGCGTTCTATTCTTGATCTCTTTTTTTTAGTGTTACCCACTAATTTAGGTGAAGACCCATATATTTGTATTGCGAATTATTTGACTGTCAAAAAAATATGAGGCTATTTAGTGCCTGATAAGTTCCGTTTAAGAACAAACCCGTGGGCTTTCCCATTTTCATCATCTGTTGCAGTTACCAGAACCATTCTTGTTGGATTATCTTTCAAGTAAACCCCTTTCCCCATAGATTTCCAACCATCGGCAAGCATGGAACTATCCATCTCATTAAAAATCTGCTCAGAACTTGAGAATGAAGTAAATGCTCCATACAGAGTCTCTCTGTTTGTGAGATTAATAACAGTTACTGGTGTTGAGTTATGCAAAGCCGGTAGATCTTCAGGCCACTTGGGATTTTTAGGAAGGTTCACAGGGATCTCCATTGAGAACTGCAATACAGAATATGCACCCTCCATATTTACAAGATATATACGTTCAAGGTTCCCGTTTTTACGTTTAATCTCTATAAGTATAGACTCCTTATTAAATCGAAATCGTGCATTTGGGAATTTATGTTTCAGAATTTTATAATACTCATCAATCTGTTTTTTGAGCAAAACTAATTGAATTGAACTCTTAACTCCATTAATAATTGCTGGCTCACTCCATAGTTTCGACCCACCTAGAAGATCTGCACCCCACGCCTTGGCATCTCCTCCTCCACCAAAAAGAAAAACATCCGCACGCAATGAAATTAAAGAGCAAAAACAGAGTAATATCGCACAAATAGCTGCAAACGCATTTACTCTGCAACTTCTTATTTTTAAAATTATTTCTTTTACAACCATTACTCTTTCCAGGTTATTTATTTACACTGCCTAAGCTCAATATAACAAAAAAATCTATGCCACAAAATAAACAATTGTGCTTAATTTATTCTTCAAAAACTATTCCTCAAGTAAAGGACTTGGCACTTTCTTTACTACTCTCTTCATTGCTTTAAACGAAGGGAACTCTCCAAATATTCCACTCTTTTCAGGAAAAATCGATAAAAAACTATCTTTTTTGCGTAGTTGACGATTACCCCAAAACCAAAAATCCATAATATCAGCAAGATCCCAATGAAGCAACTTCTCGCATTTAGCCCTATCTAAATGAGCCTGATTTCCACAGATATGAGGAATCATATCCTTAATAACGAGCAACTCCTCCTTGGCAGTACCGAGCTGAGAGCGTACCCATTTTTTTAGGCGATTCCTAGCAGCTTTAGAGTGAAAACAAGGCATATTGGTTATGACATCACCCTCTTTCACCATTCCTGCATCCGGGCATTCAAGTTTCTTTACGGAGATGGATGCTCCCTTGACAGTATCTATTAAAGAGTCATCACCACTACAGTCCCATGCCATATACCAATTAAACCTCCAATCACGTTTTGGAATTTCGAATTCACTATCTGAAGTCATAAGGTGACGTTTAAGGGAGATAGCTCCATCTATCAGTTCAATCTTCAGTTGCCCATCTATATTATCAAGGTTCTGCGCAATATTCCAGCGCCACAGGTCAAAACCCGTTCCAACTTCAATACGACTCCCATTTTCATCCTCAAGTAAAAGAATTTCAAAAAGATCATTCGAGTCGTAAAGTACTTTATCTGATTCTGGAATTTTATTCCATTTTATTTTCTTATCAATCTGAAACTTTGACGACATTCCTATAACTGCATATTTTTTCCAATTTCCTGTAAGAAGAAGCTCGTCAAGAGAGAATAACTTCCCCATAGCTGGAGCCTTAAGTCGTAAATCAGTCGTGATTTTTATGATATTTCCAAAATATTCAAATTTACGAAGAACTGCTGGCTCGCTTCCGAATGGAATAACCGATGCTGTTTCAACTCTATACCCATCTTCCTCCATAAAGTCGTGCCTAACAGCCTTTATCGGTATTGCCATCGATTCATCAAATGAGGCAACAGAAATACCTTTAAGGGTTATGTTAATACTTTTGTCATCTTCATCGCCGTTCAATGTAAATGAGAAAGGCACTTGCCTCTCAAGGTCATGCTTTGCACTCCACGAACTGTTCTCAATCTCTATCTTTCTATATTTCATTATGTATCTTATTCTTTTGGGCTATATATTTATATCTTAACTTAGTTTATATCTTGACCCGCAAAAATCAATAGAAAACAAGTATAAATATAAAGTTATTTTCTTAAATTTTCACATATCTAGGGCAAGTTGGCTTTAAATTTTATCAAAATAACCAATCCCCCCCCCTTAACCCGTATTTTTCACGAGCTAGTGTTGGATCACTTTATAAAGATTAAGAATGTGTACTCTAAGGAAAGAACGAGGTTGCCCACTAAACAGACTAAAGCACACGAAAGCATTGCTGCAACCATAGGTATTATTGCCAACTGCAATGCTCCATCTGCTGTGAGTCAGCGGGAACCCCAGCTAATCTGCGAGTACAACCAAGACTACGGGGATAATAACAGACCTGAAAGCGTATGTAAAGAACGCCAAAAAAGCAGCGTAATCGTAGCGGCCAAAACGTAATGGTTGCTGGTTTGTAAAAGTTAAATGCCTGCTAATTGATTATTGAGATTTGACATTCTTGAATTCTCATGATTGCTGTATTAGCTTCTGTTGCAGTCCGCTCGTACGGTGCATTTTTGTTATTGCGCAGTGATAGAGAATCTTTGGTGAGGCTATTACTGTACACTGCTCTTTTGCCCTTGTAACTGCGGTATAGATGAGTTCTTTAGTCAAAATAGGATTTTTTTCCGGGGGCAGGATTATGTACACATTGTTAAATTCTGATCCCTGGCTTTTATGTATGGAGATGGCGAATGCAGTTGTGTATTCATCCATACTTGAGGGTGTGAGTTTTCGAAAATCATCATCACTTGCCTGGAAAAATGCTTTTAATTCGCCTGACTCCAGATCTTGAAAGATTACACCTACATCTCCGTTTGAGAGTTTTAGACGGTAATCATTTTTTGTTATCATAATGGGTTGTCCGTGATAGAAGGTCGCAGTCGCGGTATCTGGGAAGAGCTCTTGTTCTATTTTTGAATTAATTTGATGTACCCCGAACGGTGTATTGTTTAGTGCGCAGAGTATCCTAAACTGTGAAAGCTGTTGAAATACGGCATCAATATCATTCGACTCTACGGCTTCAGTATATTTATTCAAAGTAGTGGTACATAGATTGGAAATATACTCAGACAGGGCATCTTTACAGTTAATACTCACAAGGTTTACATCCTCAAACCTGTCAATAAGTGAACTTATTTCATCTGACTTTGTTGCTGTAGTTGCACTATTTAGGAGTCTGCTGAGATGCCCAATGCCACTATTTTGATCAAAACGCCAGCTGTGCTCAAGCTGTACTGCAACATCCTCCATCGGATTTTTCGAATCTTTGGCAATCTCTACGGTCAAGGCGTTGTCAGTTATCGTAGCAATGCTTTTTGCGAAGTTCGCAGAAAATCGATTCAGATGTTCTGCAGAAGTAATATCGTTAAGCACGTTTCCGTTTTCTACAGCCATTAACTGATCCTTATCTCCGAGCAGTATCACTTTACAAGTTTGTTTCAAAGCTTTAAATGTTGCGGCATAGAGCGGAAGGGAGACCATTGAGGCTTCATCGATGAGCAACAAATCTGTCGGAGCAGGGGCAAATTCGCTGTATTTCGGAGTGCTCATTGCAATACCGAGGAATTTATGAATAGTCTCCGCTTTTTCAGGAATTTTTCCAAGAATTGAATCAGGCAGTTGGTCTTGATATTGTGTCTTGAATTTTCGGATTGATTCACTTAATCTGTCGGCTGCTTTTCCAGTGGGGGCGACCATGTTGATAATTAAATTAGGGTCATCTTCGAGCAGCAGAGTGAGTATCTGACCTGATGTTGTTGTTTTTCCTGTGCCTGGCCCGCCAGAGATCACTAGGAAATCGTTTTTAATTGCGAGAATCGCAGCTACTTTTTGCCAGTTTATAGCATAGGCATCACTATTTACTGGAAACAAATCATTAATTTTAGTGGTCATCTGCGGAGCAATTTTTTTGTTATGCTGAATACGCTCTTTAATAAAGTTAGCAACAATATTTTCATAATTATCAAATTTGTTCAGAAAGAACAGGTTACAATTGAAAATAATAGGCTTAGAGTCACCAGAAAAGCCGATTACTTCGCTGTATTTCAGAAGCTCTTCGTTATTGAATGTAATAAATTTTTTCTCGGATAATGTGTTATATCTTTCTCTGTCCTGCTTGCTGCTCTCTTTTCCAGGAGTCGGAATATTAAAAACATCTGCTAGAGAACAACCCGAAATGGATTCCGAATCAAATGCAGAGTCACCATTATTGACAGAATAACTTAACATCGCAGCAAGCATCCAGAGCTGAAGAGTTTCCTGTTCCTGCTTACTACAGATATAATCAGCAAAAACAATATCTATCTCATTAAGAAGTCCAGATTGTATAAGTGTGTCTTTTGTAATCATTTTATAAAATTCCCATTTTCACTCATCGAACGATTATATGGTAAGCAATGAGAAAAATCTCGAGAAGATCCTAGAGTAGTCTTTCAATATGCCTATTATAATCCACGATTGTTAGGTGGTTTCGGTCTTTAAAACCTCCGCTATAAGTTGACTCAATGTACTACTCTGATAAGGTTTCTTAATATTCCCAGCAAGGCCCATATCTTTTAATTCCTCTATATTGTCATTTTGCGTAAAGCCTGATGCAAGAATCACTTTACAGTCCTTGTTAATCTCTTTTAATTTTAAAAACAGATCATATCCATTCATCTCAGGCATTCTCATATCAGTAATCACAAGATCTATCTCATCGCGGTGTTTTAAGTAAATTTCAACACCCTCTTTCCCGTCTTCAGCGACCAAGACATCGTACCCCATGTTTTTCAGTATAATTTGCTCTATTGCTCGCAAATCATCTTCATCCTCAACAATGAGAATGGTGCCAGACCCAGTCCTGACAGGTTCATCCATTTCCGTGGATTGCACAACTCCCACTACACAAGGAATCATAAGATGGAAAGCTGTCCCCCTTCCCTCTTCGCTATATACAGTTACACTTCCGTTATGTTCCTGCATAATGCCATAAACTGTTGCCAATCCAAGACCTGTTCCTTTCCCAGGAGGTTTGGTCGTGAAAAATGGATCAAAAATTTGGGTTACTACATCAAGAGGTATGCCACTGCCAGTATCTACGATTTCAATATCAATATATTCTCCGGGCTTTAGTTTAAATTGACTTAATTCGGCATATTCTGCTTCCAGCATAATATTTTTTGTTTGGAGGGTAATCTTCCCTCCATTTGGCATTGCATGGCTTGCATTGATTATTATATTCATAAAAGCATTCTGCAGTGCTGCTACATCACCAAGCACAATAGTATTCTCGGCATCATTGTTAATTTTTATCTCTATTTTTTTATCAATTGTATGAGTTACGATATCTATAGTGTTATCAATTACTTCATTAATATTGGTATTAGCAAAAACAGACTCACTTTTGCGACTAAAGGTCATCAGCTTGGAAGTCAAGCCAGAAGCTCTTTTAGTAGCCATTAATATCATATCCAGAAGTTCTATATTCTCTTTATTTAAATTAGCTTGAAGTTTAAGTAGTTCTGTAGCTCCAAGAATCCCCGCAAGCACATTATTAAAATCATGAGCAATACCGCCCGCAAGTTGTCCAATGGCATCCATCTTCTGGCTTTGTTTGAGCTTCTCTTGCATAGCATACTCTTTTGTTATATCGCGAAAAACAAGAATCACCCCTAAAATATTACCATTGTTGTCGCGAATGGGAGCTGCGGAATCAGCAATTCTTAATTCTCTTCCATCTTTGGAAAGCAAAAGAGATCTTTGATTCAATTCAAAAATTTCACCAGAGTTAATAACCTTGACCGCAGGATTCTCTATAATTTTCCTAGTTATATCATT
>JAUUYH010000062.1 GCA_030590505.1 Kiritimatiellota bacterium | reverse complement strand
CTTACAGTGGATCTTATTTCTTAATAGTTACATCATCATAAGTAGTACCGTCGCCGTTATCAAGATTTTTCACTTTTACGTAGCTATACTTATTTATTACTTTAGGAAGTATGATAGTTGCACCGTCAATAACTTCTTGTGCAGTAAGCTCATATACTGTCTTGGCTGTTTTTGGTTTTGCCGCAGTTCCTTCAAGTTTACTTGTATACTCTCTTAACTCATTCTGCCCATTATCGTCTGCATCATTTTCAATCCAAGTTTTCTTACCGTCACTTTTGGAATCATTATACTGGACAATATTATCAGTTGAACCTGAAACTTTCACATCTCCACCATTACTTTTAAGGGAGTAAGAGTACAACCTTGTTTCATTAGTATTAAAAATATATCTAACTATAACTTTTTTACCTTTGAACCCAACTATTTTAATACCATTAGCTTTTAAATCATTGGCATTCCAAGCTGTTGATGAACCAGCTGGTAAGTACTGAGTATCTGATTTTATCTGTGAAACGTCTTTTTTATTTTTAATAGGATCTGATGCTCCTTTCAGCAATTCAAATCGAATATCACCATCACGCTTAGATCCATCAGTACAAGTATAGATGGCAAGAATATACTGATCCTTCATTGCATAAGTTTTTCTATCGAATATAACCCCACCACCCTCTATAGTTGTAGTATCCTCGACCTTTACTGGTCCTAGGGTTTTAGCAGGTTTTTCATCCGCAAACGAGACTAGACACCCAACTACCAAAACTACGATACCAAGCATTGTCTTCTTCATCTTTTTCTCCTGTTTAGGATCATTTACATTAATCCCATAATAGGTATTATGAGAAACATAACTTCACAATAGATGATAATAATAATAATGCAAATGGAGAAGCCAATAAAGTGGAAAATGCCCCATCGGTTCCAGCAATTCCGAATGAATATCCCTTCAAACGTCCACTTGTTGACTCCTATAAATTTAGGTCTTCACCTGTCCCCGAGCGTAGTGACGGATTATTATCATGCCTAACGTACTTGAAGAGAAGGACGTATCAATTCATCAACTAGCGACTGAACGAAAAAAGCTATTTCATAACAAAACTCTTTCTGACTATCAAAAAGATTTGAGGCTGTTTAGGTATAGCAACAGCCACAGATTTAAGAGAAGAGGCTTAATTTATTTTCAGATCCTTATGGGAGTAGATAAGAGCAGAGTCCAACACCGTTATCTAAAATGATATAACCTGTTGCAATATCTGTTTCCTTTAATTTTGGATACAGAACCGTAACTTCACTGTAACTTATGGCCTCTTCTCCAGCATCGTTGGGGTCGGGACTATAGATCTTCATACAGCTTTTGTTGGGTTTTTCTTTAGCATCGGAAAAACGAAGCGTAGAAAATTTTCCATCAGCACCAATTTTAGGATATTTTTTATACAATTTACATTTCTTATATTTTGCATTGCCTTTAGCATCCTTGTATTCCACGAGGATTTTTGGGCGTTTGGACCCAAACAATGTGCCTTGAACCGTAAATTCGTCTCCTTCTGCGGCATAACTACCGATTACTCCAGTTACTTCAGGACAAGCAAGCATGTATGTAGAATCCAGTTGTACAGGATCATCATTGCCGGCAAACTCTTTTGCCTGAATAAAGATCCCATTCATCATTGAGTGGACAACGGGGTTGGATGCAAGAAGTGTGCTTGTTGCAATCCTCTGGTTGTTAGCATTTTTCTGCTTATAATCTTTTTTATTATATATACGCATCTTCTTGTTCCACATTTCATGTAAAGTCGATTTTTGATTATTAGAAGAAACTTTTTCAATAACCTTCATTGTCCCTTTTTTTGTTTTTGGCGGAGTCTTAGTGCGATTAACCAATATTCCAAATACTTTAGGTTTCTTTGAGAACTTCTCTGTAGCTAATTCAGAGCTTACATCACCTGGAGTTACTGTAATTACAGAACCTACGGCTAATTTAACGATGATTATTTCTACCTCTTTCAACACCATAAGATCTGCAATGTAATTACTGCTAGTATTAGCAGTTTCAACAACAGTAGCAAGAGCTTTAGAGTCAACTTGTGCCGTTGGGACCTCACTATCTAGTGAGTAAGCTGCATAGTATAGGACATCATTTGCGTTGACTAAGTCATGAACCTCTTCTGTTTTATCCTCAACAATAGACGTACCGATCTCGGTACCATCTGTTTTCCAAATTGTAGAATAAGGAACTTCAGCATCTTCATGAAAGTCTGCAAAATATAACTCTGAACCAACAGCAGCCAAATCACCACTATGGATTGTATCCAGCTCACCTTTTACTAAAATAGTCCCATCTGCTGTTCCGTCTGATTTCCAAATTTCACACCAGTCGTCATCAACTTCCTTCTTCGTGAATGTAGAGAAATAGAGTGTTCCATTCACATCAGTCAAATCAATCATTATTTCCAAACCGTCTTTTACCATTGTTGTTCCGGCAGTTGTACCGTCTGATTTCCAAAGTTCAAATGTGGACTCTTCTTCTACTTCGTCTCCCTCAAAACCGACAGGAAAATAACAGACTCCACCAACATCTGCAAGGAACCAGTAACTAATATCTTCGTTGAAACCATCCTTAATCATAACTGTACCGGCCCCTGTACCGTCAGTTTTCCATAATTGGTAAACATTTTCACCTGTGGTCTCATCATATACATACATTGTAAAGAATGCTGTTCCGGCACCACCGATTGCAGTCAGACCACGGACCTGCCCGACAATACCTGCCTTTATAG
Source organism: Kiritimatiellota bacterium (assembly GCA_030590505.1). GTDB lineage: Bacteria > Verrucomicrobiota > Lentisphaeria > Victivallales > JAADHT01 > JAUUYH01. Next base: position 9,852 of record JAUUYH010000062.1, on the reverse strand, counting down.
TAGTAGTTGTAGTTCCATCAGTTGTAAATAATTCACTTATTTTTGTAGCAGGATCCTCTGGATCTCCAGAGGCATTATCATTGGAAAAATAGACTTGTCCTGCACCTGCATGTGCAATTCCTGTGATTCTATTTCCTGTAGTACCAGGCACCACGACTGTTCCAGGATCAGTCCCATCACTTTTCCATAGTTTGCCCTCTCCTGTAACGTCAATGTGAGTTGCAAAATATATTGCTACGTTCGCTCCGACTGAAGCATCAGTTAGCCCCCAATGAGCTATCCCATCCAATCCTGCTTTTATTAGTAATACATCATCTTCAACAGCATCGAATTTCTGCAGACTTGCATCAGCATCAAAATAGAGAACACCATTAATATTAGTAAGGTAGCGTAAGTTGGGAAGGTCACTACCTCCAGGTACAACTTCTGATTCCATGGCAAAGAGGTTCATTGTGAGTGTCGCAAAGAGGAGACATACGAGTAGGCGAAGCTGATTTTTTTTCATAACAATTCCTTCGTGTTAATAATTTATTCCCATTGATTAATAAAACATTTTTACTTTATTATCAAATTTTGCCTATTACAAGTCCCAAAAGCAAAAAATGACGTTTTTTTATAATGCCCCAACGATTTACTATCCTCCTCTTTGAGGTGCAATGAAAAAACTGCACAATGAATGCAGGTGTTTACACACCCTAAAGAGAGAAAAAATTATTCAGGTAAAAGGGCTCACTTCAAAACTTTTCTCATTCTCTCAAGAAAAGATCGGTGTTTATTTTTAATAGAAATAAATTGCTAAGACTCTCTATTTAAGCACCTAGTAGTCAAGCTCATTAAGAGATGTTTTCACCCCAGTATCCCCATACATAAAAATCCTTTCCCAGTTCTCCTGTATACGAAAGAAGCCCCTGTATGAACTCCCTCGCGGAGGACGGCATTTTAGTCAAATTCAAAAACACGTAATTAGTTAAGTATAAACGAGTTACATCTATTGACATTATTTCTTTCTACTGTATAGTGATATATAAATATAAAGGAGATAATTGAAATGAATCAAAGTTTAAAAAATGTGTTTTTGAGACCGCTATATCGTGCTTATGAAAAATCATCTAACAAAAGGAATAGCAAAATAATATCCGATATTGACTTTCTAGAAATGGGACTGAAGAGGGTTCGGATACATAATGCAAGTGGTAGAAGTTTTATTCAATTAATGATAGAGCAGTTATAGATTTTAGGGAATGGCATAAATGGAAACAGGGAAGCGGTGTTTATGTTATAACAAGAGAAAAATCGAATATGAAATTGATGAGTCTTGGTGGTTTAGAGTTTGATAAAAGTAACGATATAAATGCTGGGATAATATTAGACCAGCAAGTTCGACATAGTCATGGTCGCATTATAAGAAGAATTGAGTATCAAGATCCTATATCTGGGACAAAATATGTTTTTATTACTAATGAAATGACTCTTCCTCCAGGGCTTATTGCATACATATACAAAACAAGATGGAATGTTGAAAAAGCTTTTCAACAATTTAAATGTCGGTATGATCAGCAGAAAGCATGGGCTAAAAGTTTTGAAGCAAAATCACTCCAAGCTAACTTTTTATGCATCCTCCACAATTTGATGTTAATATTAGAGGATAAGCTTGAAAGAGAAGAAAATATTACCGATAAAAAAATTACAGTAAACCAAAAAAAAAGGATCCTTGCAAATATTAAAATAGTAGAGGAGAAAAAATTAAAAATTAATCCTATGATTTTAAGATTAAGAAAGAGCATCATGAGGAGTTCTCAGTTCATACTGCTGGTGAACATAGCGTTCGATAAATCATCTTCCTGGGAGTGGTTTATAGATAAAGCAAGGCCGCGTATGGAGGTTTATTTGTGATGAAAAATAAACACCGATCCAAGAAAAAAAGGGGGACAGGTTAATAGTCGCCTTTTAGAAAAGATAAAGTGCCTCTTTTGATGCGCAGCATCTTTGGAGTGCGACACTCCCGTGTCGCTTTTTCATTGCTAATTAGAGGCTTGTTCTCAGTAATTTTAAAGGCCCGTAGGACAGAAAAAAAGCTGTTGTTAAGCTTATTTTCAGGCAAATATAAAGCGGTGCAGGAGCACCGCAGTCCAAGGACGGCATTCGCCGTCGGTTATTAGTCTCCTCCCCCCTCTTTGTCTTCAACTTCCACTCCAGAACTCCAGAACTCCAGCACTCCAGCACTCTAGAACTTCAGAACTTCTTCTATTTCTTTTATTTCTTTTTGCTTGATTTTTTCTCTTTTGATGATAATTTTTTAGGAACGAGGAATTAAACCCACCTTGGTGGGATTAAAACAAGCTTGGTACTTTTTAGGTATTATGATATGATGAAAACAAAAATTAAAATTTCATTACTCCTGCTAGGAGTTTCGTCTATTTTTGGTTGCAGTATGCTCTCGCCTGCATCATACTTGACGGAGTATTTTGACAAGGTTAAATCATCGATTATCAGTCAAAGAGACCCCGAATTGATTAGGCAAGGTATGCCTACGTTGATGATTTTACTTGATGCTGCGGTTGCTCAGGATCCTGATAATCCGGAACTTCTCCTTACAGCATCCAATATGTATGCGACCTATGCTCAGGCATTTATGCTCTCAAATGGAGAGGTAGAAAGAGCATCAATTCAGTATAAAAAAGCTAAAGATTATGCTCTGAAACTGTTAAATCAGAGAAGTTTTTTTGCGAAGGTCGCAAATGGCCCATTTGAAGATTTCGAGAATGTAATGGGGCAATTTCAGAAGTGCGATGTTGCTGATCTCTATGCTGCAGGAAATGCATGGTTGGGCTGGATATTAACAAATACCAATTCTATGGAAGCCCTCTCCGAACTGCCGCAGGCATTGACTCTAATGAAGCGGGTGGCAGAGCTTGATGACAGCTACGCTTACGGCGGAGTACACTTAGTATTCGGAGCTTATTATGCCATTCAACCTCCAGGAGCTGGGCGAGATCTTAAAAAAAGCAAAGAACATTTTTTACGGGCCATCAAACTGGCAGGCAAAAAGAGTTTACTACCAAAAGTTGCCTATGCAGAGTTCTACCTTACAGTTGCCGGAGAGGAGAAATTATTTGATAAGATATTAAATGATGTTATCAACACAGATAGCTCAGATGACATTGAATTTGCATTGATAAATGCCATAGCAAAGGAGCGGGCAAAAAAGATATTGAAAAACAGAGATGATTTTTTTTAAGTATAAATATACCGCAAGCGGTAGAGATCTTGTCTTTCTTTTGCTAGCTAATTAAGTTTAAAGAAAATGCTAAGATTTCACCCGTCGCTAGTATAAAAAATGGAGAGTAAAATAGATATGAAAATACAAATAAAACAGATACTGGTTTTCAGTATCCTCATGTTACTTTTGATAAACACAAGTGCATTACATGCCAAAAAGATCACTTTGAAGATGGCGGTGATTGTACCGAAACAGAGTATTTGGGGAGAGAAGCTTGAAGCGGCCGCAAAAAAGATAAAGGAGCAGACAAACGGTGATGTAAAACTGCAGATCTATTATGGCGGCGTGCAGGGAGACGAATTGAAAGTTGTCCGCAAAATGAGAATAGGACAGCTACAGGGAGCGGGCTTTATGGCAAGAGGGATGTCAAAAATATGCCCAGACTCACTTGTCTTTGCAATTCCTCTTCAACTTCATAGCGATGATGAGGCCATTACATTACATGAAAATATGGAGCCATTTTTCGAGAAACAGGCACTTGAACGCAAGTATAAAATCATTGGCTGGACCAATCAGGGATTCACCTACTGCTACAGTAAAGGTAAAATCGAAGACCTGAAAGACCTGCAAAATTCAAGACCGTGGATGCTTGCAAATGATGAGTTTTCAAAATCATTTTTTAAGTGTAGCAGTATATCAGCAGTACCGGCACAGGTAAGTGATGTAACAACAGCACTGCAATCAGGAATGATTCGTACAGTCTTTTCTCCACCAATTGGAATGATTATTATGCAGTGGCATACACGGGTAAAATATAAACTTGATGTAGGGCTTTTCTTCTCTTTCGGAGCTATGGTTTTTACCGAAAAAGCATGGAAAAAGCTACCGGTTAAATATCAGTACGTTGTTTCCAAGGCATTAAAAGAGGCAATGAGTGAGTTAAATGTAGCAATAAAAAAACAGAATAAAGATGCATCGAAAGTTCTATCTAAAACAGTAACAGAAGTTCCACCTACGCCCGAGGGCTTAAAGGCGCTCAGAGCAGTAACAAGCAAAGTTGAAGAGGATATGAACGGTAAAGAATTCTCCAAAGAGTCTTTAGCTCTTCTAAAAAAGTATATTAAAGAGTATCGAGCAACACATTCCGACACAAACAAATAATAAGCAGTAACAAAAAGTCCTCATTGTTTGATATGATATTTTTAAGGATATATGAATTTAGAACAACAGAATAATGCAAATTTTTTAGCACCGGACGAAAATCAATTCGACCGAGTTGTTCGACGCATTGAAGAGATTTTATTTACTCTTATCATTGTAACAATGATTGCAATTGGACTTGCGCCGATCATTCTGCGATATACTGGAATGCCTGGCATTACATGGACAGAATCCCTAAGCCAACACATGCTGCTATGGATAACATTTCTGGGAGCAGGAACTGCGATAAGAGAACGTTCTTCCATATCAATCGACGCCGCCCCGCATCTCCTGAACCCTCGCAAACGAATTTTCCTCCGTGCCGCAACAGAGATATTCAGTGCAATTGCCTGCGGAGTACTTGTCTATTTCAGCATCGCCTTTGTGCAGAGCACATTCGAGTTTGAAAAAGAGACAATAGCCTTTCTGAACATCAAAGAGTGGTGGTTAACGGCTGCACTTCCATGCGGATTTCTGTTGCTGTGCATACGCCTTATTATTGCTGCAATCGAAGATATAATGAAGGCAAGTCGTATGCAAGTTGAAAAAAGCATCATTAAGAAAGAGAGTAAAAAGGAGGAGAGTAAATGACTATTTTAATTACTCTTTTTATATGCATAATTGCACTTATAGGAACTCCACTTTTTGCCGTAATGGGCGGATCTGCAATGTTGAACTGGTGGAATGTTGATGGATACCAGCAGTCCGTTATTGTAGACTTCTATCAACTCTCTTCAAAACCGGTACTGAAGGCATTGCTACTGTTTGCATTTGCTGGCTGTATGTTAGGAAGTAGCAAGGCTCCGAACCGGCTACTTAGACTCTCAAATTCCATACTTGGCTGGTTGCCGGGCGGACTTGCGATTGTCGCAATTGTCTCATGCGCACTCCTTACATCATTTACCGGAGCTTCGGGAATAACAATTGTTGCACTTGGTGGGCTCCTTCTTCCAGCAATGCTGAAAAATAATTACAGTCGTAAATTTAGCCTAGGTACAATAACCGCTAGCGGAAGTTTGGGGTTGCTGTTTCCTCCAAGTTTACCGGTCATATTATATGGAGTAATAAGCAATACGAATATTGATGATCTCTTTCTTGCTGGAATTCTGCCTGGCGTATTGTTGATAGTTGTGCTTTCAAGTTATGCATTATGGAAAGGGCAGACAACGCATGTAATTCGTCAAGATTTCACAATACGTGAGGTAGGCAAAGCACTTTGGGAGGCAAAATATGAGTTGCCGCTGCCGTTTTTAGTAATTGGTGGAATATATTCTGGAGCAATTGCCGTAAGTGAAGCCGCTGTTATAGCTGCAGCGTATGTAATGATTGTTGAGATGTTTATCTATCGCGAAGTAAAATTTTCAGACCTTGGAAGAGTCAGCAGAGAGAGTATTATGCTTACAGGTGGTATCCTTATTATTCTCGGAATGGCTCTTGCAATGACTAATTTTATGATTGACCAAGAGATTCCTGAAAGAGTTTTTGAGTTTGCCAATCAGTATATGACAAATAAATATGCGTTTCTCGCAATACTTAATGTATTCCTCCTGATTGTAGGTTGCATGATTGATATCTATGCGGCAACAGTTCTTATCGTTCCTCTGATTATTCCTATTGCCAGTGAATTCGATATTCATCCGGTTCATCTCGGTATAATATTCTTGGTAAATCTGGGAATTGGCTATGTTACACCACCTGTGGGGCTGAATCTGTTTATTGCAAGCCTCCGCTTCAGAGAGTCTGTTCTAAAATTATACTGGGCGGCACTGCCATTTGTATTTTTATTGATACTTGCCTTGATGGCAATTACTTATATTCCACAACTCAGCTTACTATTTATATCTAAGTAATGCCTAAATAATATGGATTTGTAATTCGATAGTTTAAAAAAGAAACTAGTGTATATTTTCCCCAATTCTCTATTTGTATTTTCTTTAATTCAGTATATATTATTCTTTCATTTTTAATAAGCACAAGTGCTTTTATATTAATATTGATTTTTAATAAAAGCTTGGCAAAGTATATAATCATTTATGCAACTAAGCTTAGAATAAGAAAATAACAGAATAACAGAATAACAGAATAACATTAGGAGAAGATATAATGAGTAAGATTCATGCAGAACACGTGTTCACTTCAGAATCAGTATCTGAAGGTCATCCAGACAAGGTTTCTGATCAGATTTCAGATGCCATCCTTGATGCCTGCCTTGCAGGTGACCCACAGAGTCGTGTAGCTTGTGAAACATTAGTAACAACTGATTTGATTGTACTTTCAGGGGAAATTACAACAAAAACAAAAGTTAACTGGGAAGAAGTTGCCCGTAAAGCAGCAGCGGATATAGGTTATACAGATGGTGGTATTGGATTTTCAGCACATACCTGTAAAGTTTTAGTCTGTATTCATGAACAGTCTGCAGATATCGCACAGGGAGTTACTACAGGAAAGGGACTTCATAAAGAGCAGGGAGCTGGTGACCAGGGTATGATGTTCGGTTATGCCTCTAACGAGACTAAAGAACTTATGCCAGCACCAATTATTTTCGCACACAAGATTGTCCAAGAACTTGCGAGACTCAGGAAAAAATTCCCGACAAGATACGCTTTCCTTCGTCCAGACTCCAAGAGTCAGGTTTCTGTAAGATATAAAGGTGGAAAACCTATAGCTGTAGAGACTATAGTTGTTTCACATCAGCACAGCCCTAAAATGAAGATTACTGAACTTAAAAAACTTGTTAAAAAAGTTGCAAAAAAGGTAATTCCAGCAAAATTCATGAAAGGTACAATCAAATATCACGTCAATCCTACTGGTTTGTTCGAGATTGGTGGACCTCATGGAGATACTGGCCTCACAGGACGTAAAATTATTGTTGACACCTATGGCGGCGTAGGCTCTCATGGTGGTGGTGCATTCTCAGGAAAAGACCCATCAAAAGTTGACCGTTCGGCAGCTTATATGAGCAGATATATTGCAAAGAATATTGTTGCTGCGAAACTCGCAGAAAAATGCGAAGTTCAGGTAGCATACGCAATTGGAGTTCCTGAACCTCTGAGTATCAATGTTGATACATACGGAACTGGAGCATTGGATAATGATGCAAAACTTGAAGGAATCATCCGTAAAATATTTGATCTTACTCCTGCAGGACTTATAAAAACTCTAAAACTAAAACATCCTAAAAAGAATGGATGGAGTTATCAGGATACTGCAGCTTATGGTCATTTTGGAAGAGATGGATTCCCATGGGAAAAAACAGATAAGACCGTTGCTCTAAGAAAAGCAGCACTAAGACTGTTAAAGAAATAATGTTTACATTTATACCGCAAGCGGTAGAGATCTTCTCTTTCTTTTGCTAGCTAATTAAGTTGAAAGATAATGTTAAGATTTCATCCGTGCAAAGTATATAAGCATCGGCAACATTGTTGCCGTATGCTCTTTTTTTTACACTTTTAGTTCAGACACTATTTAGGTTATACATTTTAAATTAGAAATAAAAGGTTAGGCAGGCAAAGAGGTAAAAAAATGATTAAATCAAAAATAAAAATTAGAAACCGATATGTTCCACGCGGAATGAAAATCCTCTATGAGGATCGTGACATAATTGTAATTGAGAAGGGTTCAGGGCTTTTAAGTGTTGAAACTGATATTGAAACAGAGCAGACTGCTCATAATTTGCTTACAAATTATATTAGAAAAGGTAATTCAAAATCTAAACTCAAGCTGTATGTTGTGCATCGCCTTGATCGTATGACCTCGGGTGTGATGATTTTTGCGAAAAGTATGGAAATTCGTGAGAACTTTGCCGCACAGTGGACAAATGTAGAGAAAAAATATATGGCTATTGTTCATGGCAATTTTAAAGAAAAAACTGGCTTAATAGAATCTTACCTTGCAGACGGTGATGATTATAAAGTGCGATCTGTTAAAAACCCGCAAGATGGAAAGTTTGCCAGAACAAAATACAAAGTAATAAAAGAGATAGACAATTTCTCTCTACTTGAAATTGATCTTCTGACTGGTAAGAAAAACCAAATTCGTGTTCATTTATCAGAAAATGGACATCCCATTATTGGTGATGTAAAATATGGAGCCCTCAAAAAAAGGCGTTTAGCATTACATGCACTATCAATCAAATTCAAGCACCCGTTTAATCATGAAGAGATGATGTTTGAAACAAAACTTCCCGATTTTGTTAATTTATTCCAACGCCATGGACAGGTAAGATAGAAGATTCAGGCTTCCTTATTGAAAAACGAGGAAGCAACGAATTCTTCGCCTGTTGCTGGAAGTGAAGGCGGAAGCCCCAGCTCGGCATTGGCTATTAGAGTAAGAAAAAGAGAAGAGAAGAAAAGAGTTAACCACTAACTAACACTAACGGAATACAACAAGATAAGAGAAGAGAAGATTTTGGTTGATTACGCTGTTGCTAGGGGACCGCAACAACGTAATCAACCAAAAGGGTGCCTTATGGGAAGAAGGGTCAAAGGGCCAGAGATCAGAAGTCGGAGGTCAGATGTCAGTAATCAGTGAATTAACCTCTTTATTAATACAGTCAATTGAAAATTTTATTTGCGTACCTCGCAAAAAAACTTTCAATTTCTTTCTTGTTGTATTCAGTTAGTGTATTGTTAGCATGCCACGCCGTAGTTTCCCTACGTAGGCGGGTGGTTAAAAATTCTTATGTATTATCTTCTCGGCTACGAAGTAGCATTGCAAGGCTGCAAGCCGGGTGTATTGTGAGTGGTTAAAAACTCTTAAAATAGGATTAAGTAAATGGAAAAGAATTATTTTAAACAAGAAGGTTATGATCTTGTCAGTGCAGCACTCGAAGTTTTTCATACGTTGGGTGGAGGTATGGCTGAAGAGATTTATCAACAATCATTAGAGTATGAACTGTCATTAAGGGGAATACATTTTGATTCTAAAAAAGAGTTGAAAGTTTTCTATAAAAAGCATGAACTGGATAAAACTTATATTCCAGATCTGTTTGTCTCTAATGGAATAATAGTTGAATTAAAATCAGTTAAAGAGATTATTAATGAACATAAAGCACAACTGTTTAATTATATGCGTATAACAAATTTAGATGTGGGATATATTTTGAACTTTGGAAACACAAAGGAACTTGAGTGGCAAAGATATGTCATATAATAGAAGAAGAGAATAGAAGAAAGATTTTAACCACTAACTAACACTAACATAATACAACAAGAAAAGAGAAGAGGAACAAGAGAAGATTTTTGGTTGATTACGCTGTTGCTGGGGTACCGCAACAACATAATCAACCAAAAGGGTGTCTTATTTAATACAGTCAATTGAAAATTTTATTTGCGTACCTCGCAAAAAAACTTTCAATTTCTTTCTTGTTGTATTCCGTTAGTGTATTGTTAGTGGTTAAAAATTCTTATGTATTATCTTCTCGGCTACAGAGT
>JAUUYH010000034.1 GCA_030590505.1 Kiritimatiellota bacterium | reverse complement strand
TGGGCCTCCTTTGTCAAACTACGCCTTCCTCCTGCACCTATAACACCAATCTTGATCTCTTTCATTATTCATCTCCTGCTCTTATCATGTTTTATACTAGCGACGGGTGAAATCTTAACATTTTCTTTAAACTTAACTAGCTAGCAAAAGAAAGACAAGATATCTACCGCTTGCGGTATAATCAATATAAAACTGTCAATATTTTTTATGACGGAAAAAAAAATCTATTATGACAGCAATGGTTTATATGATAACAGGCATTTCTAATAATACAATGAAAATGATTTGGCATTACAATATATGTTCTGCATTGTATATTTTGTTTGAATATCCTGTTATTGATACTATTTTATACTTTGCACGGATGAAATCTTAACATTTTCTTTAAAGTAACTTAGCTAGCAAAAGAAAAAGAAGATATCTACCGCTTGCGGTATAGCTCTGGACAGAGGTTGTTAATTTATAAAAAAACGGGATAGTTCAAAAATGCAGCAAAATTCAACATATAAAAATGGATGTTATATTGTCAGAACCTTGAAAGAATACGGCTTTTCTGCGTATTTCGCAGGTGGTCCTGTTCGTGATATGCTTATGGGGATTCCATCTGATGATGTAGATATTGCGACTTCCGCAATTCCATCTGATATTCTAAAAATATTTCCTAAATGCTTTGAGATAGGTGCAGCATTCGGGATTATCAATGTAGTGATTGATCATGAGAATTTTGAGGTTGCAACATTTCGTGAAGAGAGTGGGTATAATGATGGACGGCATCCAGATGAAATATCCTACACCGATGATCCCGCACTTGATGCTAAGCGTAGGGATTTTACGATTAATAGTATGTTTTATGATCCCATAGATGAGAAGTTGCTGGACTTTGAGGGAGGCAAAGAGGATATTGAGCGTGAGCTTTTGAGAACTGTTGGAGATCCTATGGAACGATTCTCAGAAGATTATCTTAGGATTCTGCGTGCGGTAAGGTTTGCAACACGGTTTGGATTTACACTCTCTCCGGATATTCCCCAGGCAATCAGAGAGAGTCTTGGAGGTTTGAAAAATATTTCACAGGAACGGATCAGAGATGAACTGAATAAGATGTTTACTGGCCCTGCACCCGCAGAGTCACTCAAAATGCTTAACAATCTTGGAATACTTGATCTTATACTACCCGAAGTCTCTGAACTTATAGGAGTTGAGCAACCGAAGAAATATCACCCGGAGGGAGATGTTTTTGTGCATACATGCCTGATGCTAGAGCAGATGGAGAATTCGACTGTTGAGTTAGCTTGGTCGATACTGCTACATGATATCGGAAAACCAGCGACTTTTTCACGCGATAAAGAGGGGATTCCCCACTTTTACAGGCACGATAAGGCGGGCGTGGGTATTGCAGACAAGATTCTGCGCCGTTTTAAGTTTTCAAACGAAGAGATAAAAAATATACTGAGTGCAGTGGGAAACCATATGCGATTTGCACATGTTCAGGAGATGCGAGAATCAAAACTGAAACGCCTTATGGCTGAATCGTCATTTCCGCTTCAACTCGATCTCCATAAACTTGACTGCTCCTCCTCTCATGGCAAGCTTGGGAATTACGATTTTCTTCTTGATCGCTTAAATAATCCGCAGATTGAAATTGAACTGCCGAAACCACTAATTACGGGATATGACTTAATCTCATTAGGCTTCAAACCTGGAAAAAAGATGGGAAAAGTTTTGGCTAAAGTATCCGATCTGCAATTGGAAAATAGACTAAAAACAAAAGAAGAAGCAGCGAAATATGTGGAGGAGAATTATTAAGAAGAAGCGAATATCGAACATTGAACATCGAATGGAAGAAAATGCAAGAAATGGAAGAAATTAAGAAATGTAATGTAAGATTTGATTTTTGGTAGATTCTGTATTGACATGTTTAATTCAGAGTGTAGAATAAGTCTATGTTATTAAAATTAATAGTGTTCGATCCGTTAGTGAAAGAGATAATGTATTAAGGAGTTTTAAAGGATATGAAAAGGTTAAAAGTTCAGGTTTTGGGTTTATGTGGATTGGTTATATTGTTTTTTAGTGGTTGTGCGACTTTGCATCATCCACCTCTTTCCTATACCCCAGAGCCTTCGATTCTCGAGGAAGATGCATTGATTGATGTGTTGTTGATAGAGAAAATTACAAATGCCCAGCCCGAGGAGGAGACGCTCCGCTTTAATCCTAATAATGATCCATGGATTCTGATGCCGTTCTGTTTCTATTCTGGACAGAAAGTTAACCCGCTTGTCAAGCGTAATTACTTTCAGAATAATCTCGATGATGCGCTACAGAGATTGTTTGTGAAAGATCTCCTTGCATCAAATATAAGTAAAACGATAATTAATTCTTGTCAACTTAAGACAAGCTCTAAGGAATTACAAAACAATTATAGACTCGAATTGATTCTGAAGCATGCGGTCTGGGATAGGAGTCTTACTGCATACGGCTTGTCTTATCCTGGTACATTATTGTGGAGTCTTTGCTTTCCTGTCTCTTATGGATCTGTAACACTTGAGGTTGAGGCTGCACTTTATGCCCCAAATTCAACAATCAAGCCAATTGCCAAAACTGTATTGAAGCAGAAGAAAAATTGTGTTGAGTTTATCTATGACCAGATTGGATATCAGCCGTCAGTTTCAGAGAATACGCTTGTTGATATATTTCCAATAGTTGCCAAGGATCTTCGTGAGTTTATACGAATAACCCTGAAGAAGCAGAAGAGATAACAAGATTATCAATCAGTCGTGTTTTTCCAAACACGGCTGCAACAGCAATCACTGTATCAGGTTCGATTGCAGTGATGGGCTGAAGGGTCTCAGGATTCATTATTTCAACATAATCAACCTTGCCATCGTTCTGCGAAATTCGCAGAGTTATCTGTTTTATAATTACTGCTGAATTGCGTTCTCCAGATAGTATCGCCTCTTCAGCAGCTTTCAGTGATATGTTTATGGAAAGAGCTTCTTTATGCTCTTTTTCGGTGAGATATTTGTTTCGCGAACTCATCGCAAGTCCATCTGCTTCACGTACTATGGGGACTGTAATTATTTCAATATGAAAATTCAGGTCTTTTGTCATTTTTTTAATTACTGCCACCTGCTGAAAATCTTTTTCCCCAAAAATAGCAGCTTCGGGCAGTACAGCATTAAATAGTTTTGTTACTACAGTCGTAACGCCGGTAAAGTGTGTGGGCCGTGATTTGCCACATAGAACTTCCGTTAAGCTATTCTCAATAACCCATGCTGTGATTGGTTCAGGATACATCTCATTTGCTTCTGGTGCAAATATTGCATCAACTTTGCGTAGTTTGCAGAGATTGCAGTCACGTTCAAGGTTTTTTGGATATGTATCAAAATCTTCCTCAGGTGCGAACTGAGTTGGGTTGATAAAAATTGAGACGACAACAATATCGGCATGTCGATGTGCTGCATCCACTAGTGAGAGGTGTCCTTCATGCAAATCACCCATTGTTGGTACTAGGGCTACACGATTACCTGATGCATGCATCTCACGGCTGTACGTCTGCATCTCTTTAATTGTTTTAATTATCTTCATTTCTTTTTCTCCCGAATTTATCCTTAAGTTACCCCTTAACTTTTGCCTGCAAATAGATGTCTATTTTTAGGGTTTAGTAGAAAACACAACCCTATAAAATAAGATGAAGCAATTTTAATGCCACCAAGGTGGTAGTTTATTCTCACTTTTTGACTCAATGTTCATAATAAAAAGTATTTGTGCTTATAATTTTCAACTAGAGGATTGCACCATCTGATTTATGGTATAATTTACACCTTCTATATTATAATACAAAAAAAAGAAGGAAAATATTTAATGAGAATGTCTAAGCTTATCGGAAGAAAGATAAAAGAAGATCCAAAAGATGCAAATACAGTTAGTCATAAATTTCTGATTAGGGGAGGGTATGTGCGGCCAATCTCTGCAGGTATTTATTCACTTTTTCCTATTGGGAAAAGAGTGGTAGATAAGATTGAAAATATTATTCGTGAAGAGATGAATGCAATTGATGGACAAGAGGTTCTTATGCCTGTTGTTCTACCAGCTGAGCTGTGGAAGGAGTCGGGGCGGTATGATAGTGTAGGTCAGGAACTTCTACGTTTTACAGATCGAAACGATAAGGATATGGTTTTGGCAATGACGCATGAAGAGGCTGTTGTGCACTTAGTACGAAATGATATAAACAGTTACAAACAGTTACCTGCAATGGTTTATCATATACAGACCAAGTATCGTGATGAGGCGAGGCCCAGAGCTGGAATGATCAGAGTTCGGGAGTTTACAATGAAAGATGCCTACTCCTTTCATGAGTCAACCGAATCGCTTGATGAATACTATGAGAGAGTGTTTGAGGCATACGAAAGGATCTTTAAGCGTGTTGGCCTTAATGATTGCCTCTCAATTAAAGCTGATCCTGGAATGATGGGCGGGAATACATCTCATGAATTTATGGCAATAGCTAACTGTGGCGAGGATATGATTTTTGTATCTCCAGATGGGCGTTATAAGGCGAATCGCGATGTTGCAACTGCGGCATGGAAGTATGAAAAATCGGATATGCTTGAATTAGAAAAGGTGCATACTCCAGGTAAGGAGTCGATAGAAGATGTTTCGGAGTTTTTGGGAATGAAGCCTGAAAATACAGGTAAGGCAGTCTTTTTTCGCACTATTGATAATGCTCTTGTTTTTGCGATGATTCGTGGAGATTTTGAGGTGAATGAAAGCAAACTGAAAAAAATCGTAGGTAGTTCTGAACTAGAATATGCAGATGATGATATGATTCGTGCCTGCGGGGCGGAACCAGGGTTCGCATCTCCGATGGGCTTAGATACTACGAAAGTTAGGATTATTATTGATAACTCAATTGCGAACTCCGCAAATCTGGTTGTCGGTGCTAATGAGAGCGATTATCATTATAAAAATTTTAATATTGAACGTGACTTTGAAGGTCTAGAAGGCGCTGAAATTGCGGATCTCGCAACAGCAAGGGAAGGTGATCCATGCCCTATCACTGGCGAGCCACTTCAGATGAAGAGGGGGATTGAGGTTGGAAATATTTTTAAACTTGGTACAAAATATGCGACAGCGATGAACTGTAATTACCTAGATAGAAATGGTAAGTCACAGGCGATGATCATGGGGTGTTATGGTATTGGCGTTGGTCGGACAATGGCATCGGTTGTTGAGCAGTCGCATGATAATTGGGGTCCAATATGGCCGATTGCGATAGCTCCGTATCATGTTCAGATATGTTCATTGAATCCTAAGAAGGAGGGTGTTAAGGAAGCAGCGGATAAACTTTATGACGCATTACTTGCATTAGGAATTGAGGTGCTCTATGATGATCGTGGGGAGAAGGCTGGTTTTATGTTTAAAGATGCAGATCTTACAGGAGTTCCATATCGTGTTGTTGTCTCCCCGAAGAGTATAGAACAGGGAAAAGTGGAATTTAAGATTAGAGGTGAACGTGACGGTGAGCTGATTGAGTGCAATTCTGCACCAGGAAAAATTGCAGAAATTGTCAAAAAAGCTCTTTTTAATAGTAAAAATTGATAGAAAATTGCTCAATGTTGAGGTCTATTTATAGATTTATAGGATTATAATTAGGGTTTTTCGCTTGTTTTAAGGTTGGAATAGCATTTTTTTCTATATTCGTCAATAAAAATGTATTTTTCGATTTGCAATTTATTAAAAGCATACTCTATTATAACAGTTTGTATAAGACAGAATGTTTTGAAAGGTGGAATTTTAAGTATATGTTTCTTTTAAGTGTCGTAGTAAAAGATATATAATGTAACTCGGAAGAGTTCCTTTATACAAGGAGGAGATTATGGTTGGTTTTAATAAGACGTTAAACATTTTAATATTCATTTTGGCAGGCGTAGCAGTTGCCTTTGGATTTTTCTTGTTTCAGAAGCGTGAAGAGCTGAGACGTCGTGGTGATGAGATGGCAAAGTTTATTAATGAAGTATCAGGTGTACTTGATGGTGGAAGTGACACCAAGGTGCAGGATCTGTTGGATTTCGAAAATAAATATATTACTGATGTTGAAAATCCTGAATACAACGCCGAAAAACTGAAAATTTCATTATATCATAATAATTACAAGAAACTTAATAGTGTTCTTCGTCCATTTAAGACACAGGCCAATGATCTCATTACACAGAGAGATCTATTAGGAGATACTCTTAATAAAGTTCTAGTTAGTCTTGAAATTCCTAATGCTGCTGAGTTTGAAGCCACTACATTTATGGCAACAACTTCTTATGTTGAGCAGGATGCAAAACTTCTTGAAATTGTCGCAAAATTAAATGCACGTGATAACGATATTTTTGCTAAGATTGCTGAATCCGCAGATGTTATCGGAAAAGGAACAATTGATGCACAGGCGCTAAAGCACCTGGAAGAATACACAACTCCTTTAACTTCATTTACTGCAATGGTTCAGGCTCTTAAGACACGTTCTGATACTTATGCCGCAAATATTGGCGAGTTATGCGGAATCTTTGGAGTTTCAGCTCCATCACTTGACGGTGAAGACTACACTGCAGCACTTGATACAGCCAAAACGGAAATGCAGGGTCAGAAAGATGAATTTGAACAGACCAAAGTTGATCTTCAAAGAACTAAAGATAAGTTAGCTGTGACAGAAGATAAACTCGAAGCTGAGATTGCGAAACTAGCAACAGCAAATGCAACGATTGTAGATTTGAGAGAAAAACTATCTAACTTTGTTGATGTTGACAAAGACTTGAAGGATGCGGATCTTAAACTAAACCTTAAACTTGAAGGTAAGATTCTTAGAGTTAATGAGAAATGGGGTTTTGTTGTAATTGACCTCGGTTCTAACAACAAAATGATTGTTGGTAAAGATAAGTCTATAAAGACTGTTCCTCTTGATGAAGACGTTAATATGGACGTTGCCCGTGGATCTAACTTCCTAGGACAGATTCATATAGTAAAAGTTGCAGAGAACTGTGCTATAGGAGATATCGTTCCTGAATCATTAAGTGGTAAGATGGAGCCTGGTGATAAAGTATTTTTCGCAAGAGAAAACAAGATCGAGAATCAGGAAAAAATTGAAAAAGTTGATGATGGAAGTTATAACCTGTAATCAGGAGGATATAAATAATGTATAAATCAAAATTATTTTTCACAATTACTCTTTTAACATTCATTATTCTTTCTGTAATTGTTTACTTTCAGTTTGAAGAAATGAAGACTTACGGATTGCTCAATTTTATGTTAGAAGAGCACCCGTAATAGATGATAATAGTATCAAAGAAGCCATCCAAATAGGATGGCTTTTTTTTTGTTCTCAGCTTTGACTTAAGGCAGAGTTTGGAGTATAGTTAGAGAGTCGTGTTCAAAGCGCCATAGGATACAAACAGAAAACAGGTTTTGACCAAACCCAAATTAGGAGATTGTTTCAATGAAAAAGCAGAAGATTTATCTATTTACAGCAATTATTGCGATAATCGCAATTTTTTCTCTATTGCCTGGGTGTTCTACACCACAGGAGCGAAGTGGAGTAAGTCCAATACCTTTTAATTCCCCCGATCCGTCAGATTCTAACCCTTTTGGGGTGACTTTTTAAGATGCCTTACGTTTTTTACCTCTATATTAGTTTTTTTGCAGTCGGATACCTTTTTGGCTCAATTCCTTGGGCATTTGTTCTTGGTAAGATGAACGGAATTGATATCCGTAAGCACGGTAGTGGCAATGTCGGGGCAACAAATGTTCGCAGAACATTAGGTAAGAGATGGGCTATTTTATGTTTTTTTCTGGATTTTATGAAGGGATTTCTACCAATCTTACTCTTGAACCAATTTGTCTCTTCAGGTATCATTGAAAAAACGGATTTTGGGGTTGTGATTATTGCGGCTGCATCTGTAGCTGGTCATATGTGGCCGCTTTTTCTGAACTTTAAAGGCGGGAAGGGGGTATCAACAATTGCGGGTATTCTTCTAGCTGTCGCACCCTTATCTCTTCTTACTGGTGGTCTGGCATGGGTTGTAGTCTTCTATAGCAGTAGATATGTATCGCTTGCGAGTATCGCAGGAGCTGTTATTCTTCCTATCTCAGCATTCACGTTCGCACATTTTAAGATTGGTAATGAGGTTCCGCTACCCTCACTTATCATGTTAACACTCCTTTCCTTGCTTGCAATTTTGCGTCATAAGGGCAATATTAAGCGATTGATCAATGGAACTGAAAGTAGGTTTGAAAAGAGAGTTAAGCAGAATGAATGTGAAGAGGAGAAGTAATGTATACTTTACGCGGGTGAAATCTTAGTATTCCACTTAAGGTTGAGTCGTCAATAAAAGAAATACAAGATCTCTACCGCTTGCGGTATAGATTTGAAATAAACTATCTCTGGGCACTGATAAGAGGTATAAATCGGTAACTAAAATAATAAAAGTATATTAGAACAAAATCCACTTGCGGGATTAATAGATGGAGCAGCAAATGAAAATAGCAGTACTTAGTGATGGAGCATGGGGAACAGCCTTGGCGCTGACTTTACTCGGAAATGGGCACGATGTAATACAGTGGGGACCATTTCCTGAATATATCTGCGAACTTCGCAAAACTCGTAATAATAGTAAATTCCTGCCTGGTATTAAATTACCAGATGAGTTACAGTTTACTGATGACATGCAGAATGCTGTAGATGGTGCTGGATTTATTGTTCTTGCATCTCCTTCACAGTTTATGCGCCAGACATTGGAACAACTTGCTCCTTTCTATTCTCCCAAGCAGATTCTTGTAAATGTGGCAAAGGGGTTTGACATGGGATCACTTAAACGTATGAGTGAGTTGTGTAGAGAGATACTTGGACCTGAATGTTTATATACGGTTTTGTCCGGACCCAGTCATGCTGAAGAGGTTTCGAAGAGGTGTCCGACAGCAGTTGTCGTTGGGGCTGAAGATTCTGATGTGGCATCAAAGGTTCAAGAGGTGTTTATGAACAGTAACTTTAGAGTTTATACATCAGATGATGTCATTGGTATTGAGCTTGGTGGAGCGCTTAAGAACGTATTTGCGATAGCCGCAGGAATTATTGACGGCATGGAGCTTGGGGATAACCCGAAGGCTGCGCTTATTACACGCGGAATTGCTGAGATGGCTAGGCTTGGTGTTGCTTTGGGTGGACAATTTGAGACATTTTCTGGGCTAAGTGGCATTGGCGATATGATTGTTACCTGCACTAGCGGTCACAGTAGAAATCGTCATGTAGGCGAAGAGCTAGGGCGTGGCAGAAAAATAGAAGAGATACAGGCAGAGATGGGGCTTGTTGTCGCCGAGGGTGTTAAAACTGCGAAAAGCGCATATAATCTGGCTATGAATGCAGGTGTAGAGACTCCGGTTATAAATGAGATCTATTCAGGTATTTATATGGATAAAGATCCACGCCAGGGCGTTATTGATCTGATGAGTCGTAAAGCAAAACAAGAGTTTATGGTGAAATCATGAATTCATTAAATATAGATGGTGGACGTACTCTTTCAGGAGAGATTGAACTGAGTGGTAATAAAAATGCAATTCTTCCTATGATTGCAGCGTCTATTTTGACTGATCAGGAGGTGACGCTTCATAATGTCCCGGATATTATAGATGTGGAAAATATGCTTGAGATCGCCTCTCTTCTTGGTGTTGAGGTTTCTCGAGCTGACAATTCTGTTACACTTAAAGCTGCAAATATTTCAACAACATCTATTCCGCGTCTGCTTTCAAGTAAAATTAGAACATCTCTTCTTTTTGCTGGTCCATTGCTGATAAGATGCGGGAGTGCACAGTTCTGGCCTCCAGGTGGCGATGTTATCGGCAGGAGGCGATTAGATGCACACTTTTACGGTCTTACTACAATGGGGGCGGTGATTGTTTCTGAATATACTCCTTTCTCTTTGAAGAGTTCTGCTCTGTTGGGTAAAGAACTTTTTTTTGATGAAGCAAGTGTAACTGCAACTGAACATATTATGATGACAGCCACGCTGGCGGAAGGTGTTACTGTAATAAGAAATGCTGCAGCTGAACCACATGTTCAGGATCTTGCAGAATTTTTATGTTCAATGGGGGCGGAGATTAAAGGAATAGGCACAAATACCCTGACAATCACTGGCAAGGAGAAGTTGCATGGCACAGAATACAGAGTAACAAGTGACCATATAGAAGCTTGTAGTTTTTTAGTTATGAGTGCTATAACCGGTGGTGAGCTGACTATTACCGGCACAACTCCGAAGCATTACTGGATGATGCGCAGGGTTTTTGAAAAGTTTAACATACAATTTAGCCTTGAAGCAGATCGTATTTATCTGCCAGGCAATCAGGAGTTGAAGATCAAGCAGGACTTAGGGAATGCTATTCCGGTTATTTCAGATGGACCATGGCCGCAGTTTCCTTCGGATATGATGAGTTGTACAATTGTTATGGCTACGCAGGCTCAAGGTACGATGCTCTTTTTTGAGAAGATGTTTGAAAGTAGAATCTACTTTGTTGACAGATTGATAAGTATGGGAGCTAATGCCATTGTCTGTGATCCGCACCGCGTGGTTATCTCAGGACCTGCGAAACTAAAAGGCAGTGAGATGTCAAGTCCTGATATCAGGGCGGGGATGGCAATGCTGATTGCTGCACTCTCTGCGGAGGGGCATAGTGTCATTCATAATGCGGATATTATTTTCAGAGGGTATGACTCTTTGATTGATAAAATATTATCTCTTGGCGGTTTAATAGAAAAATCCTAATTTTTTGTCTATATTTACTTGAAGTAGAAGGATCTAGTATTATCTTCTTATATACTATTTTTACTTTTAATTAAGGATTTATGATGACTACAGAGAGCATAAGACGAGTTCTTATTGTTGATGATGATGACCTGTTGCGTGATTTTTATGTAAAAGTAATCAAAGGCGAGGGGTTTGAAACTGTCAATGCATCTAATGGTGATGAAGCTATTGAAAAACTTAATGAAAATCCTGACTTTGTACTTGCAATTATTGATCTTCTTATGCCTATCAGAACTGGATGGGAACTCATTGAATATATGAAAGAAGAGGATAATCTGAAAAATATACCCATTGTTGCTTTAACTGGTCTTGCTGCATCTTTTGATGAATTTCAACAAGTTGAGGAAGTGTGTGATGCAGTTATGCATAAAGGCAAATTTGAACTTTCTGAATTTATCGAGATTATTAACAGCACCTCTCTCTAATCTGCAAAAATGAGCTTCTCCAGTAGAATTGATGGGGGGCATTGTATCAAAATAGCCTCATGCTTTTTTGACAGTTAAATAATTCGCAATACAATACGTAAGAGTTTAGCCACTAATATACACTAATGGAACAACTCGGGGTGCAGCCTTAAAATGCTACTCCGTAGCCGAGAATGGAACTTTCTATTATTCTAAGGGAAGCATCTTGTTGATTCTGCTGTTGCTGAAATACCGCAACAGTAGAACCAACAAAAGGTATCCTTTTTTCAAAGTTACCCACTAATGATAAATAATCCGTCACTACGTTCGGGGACGGTTGAATACCTTCTAAGTGGGGACAAATTCATTATCAACCTTTTTCTCATTACGTCGAAAATATATTTTTAAACTTTTTGGTTGGTTTTTTTATAGGTATAGTTTTTTTGTATTGTTTTTTTACAGGTGGTTTTGTTTGAGAAGATGCTATTCCAATGATGACAATTACAGCTATAATGCATATCACAATTATAATAATAACTTGTGGCGGTAGGCCTGATTGCTGTTGTTTTACAATTGGTCTTTTGGAACGTCTTTTTGGAGATTTTTTACGTCTTACTCCTTTTTTTGCGTTAGCTCGCTTAGATTGTCTCTTTGGCTTCTTGCTCTTTACGGATTTACGTTTTTTGTCTTTATTCATCTGGGATGCAGGGAGTGCATTAACATCAAGAGTCGGAACTGGAGTGTTTTGTTGCGTTTTAAGCTGCATTTTCGGCACAGATGTCGGCACAGGTGTCGGCACAAATGTCGGCACAGGTTGCGTTGGTGCATCCTGATAGACAGTTTCTACAATAAATACTTTAGAGCACTCATCGCAACGATATTGTTCTCCGGTAATATTCCGGTCACTATCATTTTTATATTTACAATTAGGACAAATTAAATAATACATAATAGTTTTTAATATAGCCAACTTTGTTTAAAGTTCAAGAAGAATGAGCAAAATATTTAATCCAATTTATACTCGTTTTCTCTTGATCCTTGGATTGACTTTACATAGAGTTCGGGTTATCTTTCACTGTTAAGGAAGGCCGTTAATTTGAAGAGTTAATCTCTGGATTGCACGATTTAGGTAATAGATTAGAAGCGCGTAGGAGTTTTATAGATGATTATTCAGAATGTTAGATTAGATGTTTGTGAAAGTGATTTACAGAGTGTAATAGATAAGAATTTGCCTACAGGTAAGAAATTATCAGAAGTTAAGGTCATGTTTGATGGAGATAAGATTTTACTTACCGGCAAATATGAAGTGCCAATAATGGGCGCAATGAGTATTAAGATTAATATTCAACCTGAAGCTAGAGACTCCAATACGGTTGTTCTTTGTCTTAATTTTATGGGGCTAGGAGGAATGGTTACAGGTTTGATCCTGAAGTTTTTAGATTCAAAAATTGCAAATTTGGGTTTTGTGTCAAGAAAAGAGAATTCTCTTTTTATTCAATTAGATGACCTTTTGAAGTATTATAAGGTTAAAGGGCATCTTGATCTGAAGCAACTCTCTGTTGTTGGTGAGGTGCTTATTCTTGAGGGGGAGGGGGAGTTTTCTCTGTAGGATGAGTTGAGGTATTTAGAGTGGAGGATCGACTTGGAGGAGCCTGTAGGAGTCTTATTTTTCGTGTTGAACGAGGAAACTTTATTGTGAATGTTGTTCCTTTTCCGCATTCGCTTTCGATTGATAGTTCTGCGCCATGTTCACGGACAATTCGTTCTACAAGCATTAAGCCGAGTCCTGTTCCCTCCTTTTTTGTTGTGAAATATGCTTCTGAGACGTGGCCTATATTCTCTTTAGGAATACCTTTTCCTGTATCGATAAATGATAGAAATAGGAAGTCATCATTAAATGAGCATTTGATATTAAGATTGCCATTTTGTGACATAGATTGAATCGCGTTTTTTATTAGGTTAAAGAATACCTGTTTTAGTTGGTTCTCATCGCCCATAATGGAAGGCAGAGTATTCGGCCAGGTACATTTTAAATCTATACATTTATCCTCTATCTCATTTCTTAGTATTTTTAGTGTGTCAATTAGTAGAGGTTTAATATTTAACTTATGAAGATCAGGTTTTACTGAACGTACAGCCTGGAGAAATTGATTGATTATTTTATCCAGGCGTTCGACTTCTGAATTTGCAATGTTAAGAAGCTCTTGAGCTTCACAGTCAACAGAGATTTCCTGATTAGATAAGTGTCTTTGTAGAAGTTGAAGATGAATATTTAGGCTGTTGAGAGGGTTCCCAATCTCATGAGCGACTCCGGCAGCCAAGAGAGATATCATATTCATCTTTTCAGATTCAATAATTTCCTGAGTGTTTTCTCTGCTCTCAGTTACATCATGGAGTATTACAACTGCAGATTGCGTGTCTGTTTCAAGAGGGAGTAGATAGAAGAGGAGTATTCTACGCACAGGATAGAGGACTTCAATCTCTCTCCGTGATGTTTTATTCCATTTCCCATCTTTATCAATGATAGATTGCCACTCCAGCTCTTTTATGAATCTTGAAATTTTCTGCTCTTCAAAATTGTCAGGCAGACCCAATAGTCCATGTGCAGAGCGATTAACATATTTTATGTTCAATTTAGTGTCAATTACAATAACACCTTCATTGATGGTATTAAAGACTGTTTCAAAGAGGGAACGTTCTCTGTCAACTCGATTAATATAAGCCTGAATATTATTCTTATATGCTGGCTCAATTTTCCCTATTATTTTATCAAAAAAGGTATCATTCATAATTTTGATATGTTCTTTACGGGTTAGTAAGTGTCGTCGAATTTGCTCTTTTTTAAGGGCTTTTAAATTTTATTTATCAGCAACTAGATAGAATGGGTTCCCTTCTGGATCATAGAATGAAATTATTCTTTTGCCCGAGACCTCTTCCTCCTGTGATATGGGTTCATGTCCCTTCTCTTTCAGGATAGAAACTGTGTCATCAAAATCTTTTATCTCACACATCCATGCAATACGTCCACGACCGGCAGGTAGTTTCTCTCCCTGTTCAGTCTGATCAAGCAGAAGGGATCCAGAGTTTTTCATCTTGAATTCCACCCAAAAGTTACTATCCATAACAGGAGGCCCTAACCTAAGGATGTCACGGTAAAAGGTACGGCATACAGTCAAATTTTCCACTTTAATTGTTACTCCGTAGATAGAACTTTGAATGGACTTTTCGTATGACATTGTAATGTTTTCAGTATTCATTTCGTTGTATTTTATGTTAAATGCTATTTTTATTTTTAATTCGACGATTGATAATCTTGATCCATTTTGCAAAAAAACAAGTCAATTGCTTGAATAAATAGAATTTTTGTTTTTACTCTTCAATCTATATGCTTATTCTGACACTACCTTTTTCGTAGAAAGGCATAGCAGTTATTGTGCCATTGATCGTTGATCTTCCGACGGAAAGTTTGACCTTTTTACCCGGAGAAAGTGATAGTGACGGATCAAATGAGCCCATTGCAATTGCAACACCAAGTGATGGTGAGAACGCTCCAGAGGTAACTATGCCAGCATGTTTTTCATCAATAGTTATCTCCGCACCCTCTCTAGCTGCACGTCGTCCTTCAGTAATAATTCCGAGCAGTTGTTTAGTCGGTGCTCCATTTCTCAGTTGCTTACATCCAGGGAACTGTCGATTATTATCAAGTTTTAGCATACCACCGAAACCAGCTTCGATTGGAGTTGTTTCAGTATTCATTTCATGTCCGTAAAGAGGGTATCCCATTTCTAGTCTAAGGGTATCTCTTGCTCCGAGTCCTGCAGGTTTGACATTTGGTTGTTCAAGTAGGTAGTTCCATATTTTTTCTGCATGCTCAGCATTACAATAGAGTTCAAATCCGATCTCTCCAGTATATCCAGTTCTGCTCAAGAGAACAGATTCTCCTGCAATTTTAGTGTTGATCCATTTATAATATCCCGGCAACTCTTCTTTGGTGAATCCCATATTTACCAGAGTCTCTCCACTTTTCGGTCCTTGCAAGTCGATCTTTGCAGTAGAATCTGAATCATCACTCATTTTGATATGTTCAGGAAGAAGTTCTCTTAATCTCAGAATATCGCCATCTTTTGTGCCAGCATTTACAACAACAAGAAAATCATCATTATCCATTCGGTAGATGATAAGATCATCCAAAACTGTTCCCGTATCGGTAAGTAAAAAATTGTACCTGCATGTGCCTACCTTTTGCGATGTGACGGAACGTGGAAAAATCAGCTCCATTGCGTCCGCAGCACCATCTCCGGTAATTCTTAACTCTCCCATGTGGCAGATATCAAAAATTGATACTTTATTTCTTGTATGATTGTGTTCCGCAATAATTCCTTCACTGTATTGAACTGGCATATTCCAACCTGAAAAAGTGACCATTCTTGCATTCAATTCGAGGTGATTCTTCGTTAGGCGTGTATTTTTTGTCTCCATAATTGCTTATTTCCTATAAATGTGCTTTTTAAAGTCGTTATTAGATATTATAATGTATCTTATTTGAGTGACTATTCAAAAAAAAAAAGATATTTTTAAGATGTTTTTTGTAAATGTTCATTTTTCTTTTGTAATTTTCAGAAATGCTGTTAAGTTCAGAGCTTGTTATATAGTAAGAAAAATTAAAGAGGAGAGGAGAATGGTTACTACAATAGTGTCGTTCCTGGCATTTACAGGAATTGTCGGATTAATTACATGGATTATCACTCGCAAAGATGATCACGGAACAAGTAAAGGATTTTTCCTAGCAGGTAGAAGTTTAACATTTCCACTTATTGCAGGATCATTACTGCTTACAAACCTTTCGACAGAACAGATGGTCGGCCTTAATGGTGCCGCATTCACAGATGGTTTATGTGTTATGGTCTGGGAAGTTGTCGCCGTTGTAGCCTTAATTTTTATGGCACTATTCTTCCTTCCTAAATTTCTAAAAAGTGGTATTGCAACAGTTCCTCAATATCTTGAAATTCGATTTGATCATCAAACTAGAGGAATAACAAGTTTGATCTTTCTTGTAGCTTATGCTGCAATCCTTCTTCCTTTAATTCTATATAGTGGTGCTCTTGGAATGATTGGTATTATGGATATAAAAGGAATGCTTGGTCTTGACCATTCTCAATCTCTATGGCTTATTGTATGGGTTGTGGGTATTGTTGGCTCAATATATGCACTATTCGGTGGACTACGCTCTGTAGCGGTTTCTGATACATTAAATGGTCTCGGTCTTCTTGTTGGTGGATTGTTAATAGTCTATTTTGGTCTTCAATATGTAAGTGGAGATCAAGGTGTTCTTGAAGGGTATAAAATCCTACATACAGCACTTCCAGAAAAATTCAACTCAATCGGTAGCGGAAAGACTTCAGTACCATTTTTTACAATATTCTCAGGAATAATGTTACTTAACCTTTTCTACTGGTGTACAAACCAGCAGATTATTCAACGTACTTTTGGTGCAAGCAGTCTTGCTGAGGGTCAAAAGGGTGTTCTTCTTACAGGTTTCCTTAAATTGCTCGGTCCTTTCTATCTAGTAATTCCAGGTATTATTGCATTCTACATTTTTGCTAAGTATGGTCTCAAGCCTGATCATGTTTACGGAAAGTTAGTAAACCAAGTTCTACCTCCATACCTAACTGGATTTTTCGCAGCTGTTATGCTCGGAGCAATTCTATCTAGTTTTAACTCTGCACTAAATAGTACTTGTACTTTGTTTAGTCTTGGAGTTTATAAAGGGATGATTAATAAAGAAGCAACTGAACTACAAATAGTAAAATCTGGAAAACGATTTGGTTGGGTAATTGCACTCGTTGCAATGTGCGTAGCTCCTCTACTTGCAGGTCAAGATAGTATCTTTGGGTATCTACAGAAAATGAACGGTCTCTATTTTATTCCGATTTTAGCTGTTGTAGTTATTGGAATGCTCACTAACAGAGTTCCTGCCAGAGCTGCAAAAATTGGACTTGTTACAGGTTTCGTAATGCTTCTTATTGGTTACTTTGTGCCACTAGGCAACAAAAGCGTAGAACTTGAAGTTAAAGATGCACTAGTAATGGAAACAGCCAATTCAGTTACATTTAATGCTTATCTCACAAAACCTATAGAAGATAAGGCTGTGAAATTTACATTTGAAACGGTTGATGGTTCGGCTTGTGCTGGAAAGAACTATGTCGCTCAAGATAATATTGTAGTAACATTTGGTCCAGGCCAAACGGCTACAACATTTACAGTACCTTTGACCACAGGTTTAGAGGCAAATAAAGGTGTTGATTTAAGTGATGACAAATCTAACAAAATCAAGATTAAAAGAAATGCTTTCTTTATAAAATTAAAAGGAAAAGCAGATATAGGCATTAAGAAAAATTATAAATCTTTTAAAGATTCACTTGCAGCCTGTCG
>JAUUYH010000242.1 GCA_030590505.1 Kiritimatiellota bacterium | reverse complement strand
CTGGCGGATGGGATTCGCTCTCTGCGGCAATCCGCTCTGGGGCCGATTCAATATATTTCGGGATTGAAAATCTTAATATGCGGTCACGCTCATCTGCTAACTTCGCAATTTCTGATCTTGCGAAAATAGCAGAAAAGTGCCGACGCAGTAAGGTGAAAAGTTACCTTGCATTGAATACCCTGATGTTTGATGAAGATCTTGATGTGATGCGGAAAATATGTGATGCTGCGAAACTCGCAGATATTTCTGCGATAATCGCAAGTGACATTGCGGCAATCAGCTACGTACACTCAATTGGAGTTCCTGTTCACATATCAGTTCAGGCAAATGTCTCAAATATTGAAGCTGTACGTTTTTTTGCGAAGTTCGCAGATGTTGTAGTACTTGCACGTGAACTAACCCTTAATCAGATAAAAGCTATTATATCCCAAATCAGAGAAGACCAAATTACTGGCCCATCTGGAGAGTTAATGCAGATTGAACTCTTTGTCCACGGAGCACTCTGTGTATCAATTTCTGGAAAATGTTACATGAGCCTTGCATCATACAATGCATCTGCAAATCGCGGAGCGTGCTTCCAGAACTGCCGACGAAAATACCGAATTACCGACGAAGATTCCGGAGAAGAGCTCGTAGTCGAAAACAGATATGTAATGTCACCCAAAGACCTGTGTACAATTCGGGTCATCGACAAAATACTTGACAGCGGAGTTGCCATCTTGAAGCTTGAAGGACGCGGGCGTTCGGCAGATTATGTATCAACCGTAACCTTCGCCTACCGTCAAGCAATCGATGCATATCTTGACGGCACATTTAAAATTGCGAACTTCGCAGAACTCGAAAAAGAGTTGGAAACTGTTTTCAATCGTGGCTTTTGGCATGGCGGTTACTATCTCGGGGAGGAGACTGGAGCCTGGAGCGGTTTTTCAGGCAATCGTGCAACGGTAAAAAAATTCCACATAGGACACGTCTCGAACTATTTCAGCAAAATAGGTGTAGCGGAACTGACCCTAAAAGGAGGCGGAATCTCAATCGACGATAAGATCCTCTTTACTGGCAACACAACTGGTGCATTCAAAATGGATATTACATCATTACGCCTTGATGAAAAAGAGGTTAAAGAGGTAAAAAAGGGGGATATCATCTCTCTAAAAACCGACAAAAAAGTCCGCCGCAATGACAAAGTATATTTGCTAACAGAAGTCCAAAGAATATGACGTTGTTTAGGTAAAGAAGAACCCATGAATTTTAGTGAAGCCCTTACAGAAGGAATATTATGAAGATATATGTTGATGCGGATGCGTGCCCGAAGGTCATTAAGGAGAGTTTATATAAAGCTATAACCCGGCTAAAAGTTAAGCTGATACTTGTTGCTGACCAATATTTGCGAATTCCGCAGTCAGAGTATATTAGTGCGATACAGGTGCCGAGCGGAATTGATGCAGCGGATGAAAAGATTGTAGAGCTAGTAGAGGCCGGTGATCTTGTAATTACGGCAGATATTCCACTAGCAGATCTTGTAGTGAGTAAGGAGGCATTTGCAATTAATCCGCGGGGAGAACTCTATACGGAGCAGAACATAAAAGAGCGGCTTGCAATTCGTGATATGATGGCGGAGATGCGAAGTAGCGGTCTTGAATTTGGCGGCCCTCCTGCATTTTCACAGAAGGATAAGGAGATTTTCACAAATCAACTGGATCGCTTTCTCACAAAAGTCCTAGCAGGAAAAAATCCTACCTAAATCGCACAATCCCAACCCACTAACATGCATCAGAGCTCAAGTAATCGCGAAAAACAATCGCAAGTTAAACGCTCTCAAAAATTTTAAATTTGATATTTCTATACCGCAAGCGGTATATATGGCTTAAAAAGCTTTGAGGCAGGTACCTTTTTCTACTACATATCTGATGATTTTTTGCGAGATTCGCAGAAAACAGTTGACTTTTATATTTTAGCTGTTATCTTTTTTACTTACATGATCTGAAAAGAGGCATAAAATGGGTTGTAG
Organism: Kiritimatiellota bacterium; assembly: GCA_030590505.1. Lineage (GTDB taxonomy): Bacteria > Verrucomicrobiota > Lentisphaeria > Victivallales > JAADHT01 > JAUUYH01. The sequence continues at coordinate 1,055 of JAUUYH010000242.1, read as the reverse complement.
AAAATTAAAAATTCAAGATTTCTTCACTCTGCGAACTTCGCAGAATCCCTCTACGAATTATACTTATGCCCACGAAAACCATGAAAAAAATCTAACAAAAATAGACCCGCAATTACTCGTTCACATTCAAACTCTACTCAAAATCCTATCTGGAATCTGCGAACTACGTACAAATACACCCTCATCTTCAATGCCATAACATACATATATGTCACCGATTGCAACATATTGCCGATGACTATTGTTGCGAGTTCATTCAAAAATATACAAAAAATGGCTAGTTTTAATACACCAGGGCTGTTCTGGTCTGCTAAAAACGTATTTATTAAACAAATGAGCTTCCCATTGGACAGAGTTACTGAGCTGCGGGACATGGTTTTAGTACCTTCCCCATCATCTGAAGCTCTATGCCTTTCCATCCCTCGGGCTTCAGTATCGGTATCTTTATCTTACATTTAAAAACTGCTACTTTTGAGTCAGGAGTAATTATTACTTTCAGATAAAATTTAGTTTCTGATTTTTGGATTATCTCTGCTTTTGCTATCGCATTACCCTCGACAGCCACTTTTCCCAATTCAACTCCTTTTTCTGTTGCTTCAAGCAGAAACTCCTGCGTCCACTCTTTTCCAGCAGGGATTGTACCTGCATAGATATTATTTTTAGGTTTAACCTTTAAAATGGGCACCGCCTTCCCCGCAATAGTTAATGTGAAGAATCTCTGAACTGGGTCATTGCTTTCGATATATATATTTTTGCGATAAGCTCCATAGATAGAATCAGGCAGAACAACCGCTTTAAGGCTCCCTATTTCTCCAGGTTTTAATTCCATCTTATCCATCTTAGCTTCTGCACATCCACATGTTTTGCGGATCTTTTTTATTTTCAGAACAGAATTCCCACTGTTCTTTATTCTGAAAAATGCTTCTTTGCGGTCCTTTGCAGGGTATGTTCCAAAGTCAGAAATCGATTTTCCGTCAACACTGATTTTTGGTTGTATCTTAGGTTTTTCTTTGGCATCTGCGAATGCCGCAAAAGTTCCCCAAAAACACATGAAT
>JAUUYH010000012.1 GCA_030590505.1 Kiritimatiellota bacterium | reverse complement strand
GTTATCTTTTCTTCTGAAACAGATCTTTAAAATAATTAAGAGGCATAAAATGGGTTGCAGGGAACTTGATATAACTTCATATTACCAGTTTGTGAGCACGCAGTGCACACCGAAAAAGTCGCATTTGTGTGCGCCAGCTTCTTATTGTACCCCAAAAAACGCCTATAGCGGGTTTCCCCACACAGTAGTATCTGGATACCGTTACTATGATGCGGATATGGGAAGGTGGCTAAACAGGGACCCGATTGGTGAAGTGATTAAGAATTCAGAAACTGAAGAAATCAACCATAACTTACTCTATGGATTTGTGAATAATGATGCTGTCAACAAAAGAGATTCTCTTGGATTAAAAATTGTAGTTAGACGTGACCCAAGCAAAGACAGAGGAGAAATTTGTGTCGGTGATGATGATTCTGAAATGGAAATAGCCGATGCTGTAGGTTTAGATTACAGTCGAATGAAATATTGGTTGCTCAATAAAGATGGTTCTCGTTTGAAGGGGGGTATTATTGAATCAGGAGTTACTTATACTATTCCTAACAAAATGATTATTGCCGTTGGCAAGACAAACTTAGCATCATATGGCTTCAATAAAAGGTTAGCAAACGATATTCAGACTATACTCGAAGACAAAGGTTTTAATACTGATAGTTATGACTATCGAAGTGGTCCTTTTGGGGCAGATGCCATAACGTACAGTCAAGATTTATATGGTATGGCATTAATTGGTCACGGCAATGATGAATTGGGGTTTGTAATATGGAAAGAAGGTTGGGTAATTACTGATGGAGATGGTTCTATTTTTGTTCCTTCAAGCGGATTTATTGATAAATCTTTAGGTATGTTGATTGCAAGATTTTGTTAAGCAGAACAATCGGGATGGAGCTCCACAGTGGCGAGTAATGGTCAAAAATTTATAGGATATAAAATGGATTTATCAGGTTGGACTTGGGGAATACGAGATGTAGCAAGAGCAGTTCCTGGAAAAACTGAATAGGAGTATTAAAATGAAAAAAGAAATTAATTTCAATATAAATCTGTTGTTGCTTTTACTTGCGGTTTTCTTTGTAGCACTTGATACGCCTATCCCAGGAACAGGTATATGTGTCGTTGGCGTGATTTATTCAATCTATAAAGGTAAAAAAGAAAAGAAAAAAGGGAATTATTATTACTTAATTGTTTTTGTGACATTGATAATCTTCTTCTTTTTAAGTGTGAATAAGCCATTTGGATTAGACACTCCAACACTAAATGACCTATGGGTTACTGAATCTGGGAAAAACAAGGGGGCAAACCTCCGTTTTAGATTCTGCTGAAAAAGTATAATTGATTAGTAGGGAGGTAGAAAAGAATGGGGTCATCCATTAAGGTTCCTGTCAAGTCAAAACAACAAAATATCGTATCATCTTTATAAATCCTAAGTTGAACTCAAATTCATTCCCACTCTCGGGCTCTATTATTGTTGATATTAGCCAGAAGTACGACTTCTTATAACGTCTGCTAGTTTGGGGAATTTATTGATATTTTGAATTCGATCTCTGATAAGAGTTCTGGGATTTAAATTCAGTTTCTTGCATGTTTCGACAATTGACATTGCCGCCAAAAAGGGTCAGACCCTTTTGAGAAGCCATAACTTATTTGCCTTACGAGATTTAACTACTAAAAAATGGGGACAAGCCTATAGTCAACTTGCAAAAAAATACAAGAATTTGCTCTTTTCTGACAATCAATATTTATAATCCTGTAGGGATTTTCCATTTTAGACCACCATTAGAGTCTGGAGCCCGTGTCAGAAATATGAGGCTAAATTAGCACTCCCTCTTTCTTTTTGGGGCTAGGTAAAATATTAGATTCAAATAACAGGGCATATTTGATTTTAAATAATTTAGACTCATTTCTTATCTTTTTAGTGGCTTTCAGCCGCTGAAGATATGCAAAGCACACTATTTTTTTGCGAATCACGCAAATTGAATCCCACAAAGGTGGGTTTTATTAAAAGCGTGCTTTGCTGATCTGTCGCAATGCTAGAGTAGACATCGAGGTAGTTTATTAAAAAATCTGCGAACTTCGCAGATGAAGTCATGAAAAATCAAAACAGATGGTACTTATCGTGAAAATTCTTATCCAAAAAATCATCCCGACTCGGCAGATACCCTCGATAATCGTCCAGTAAGTGACTTTCAAAAACAGATTTAATGTCATCCTCTGTGTATTTTTCAGTAAACTCTACTAGGCACTCTGCCAGAGCCTCAATGCAGTGCCTATGGATTCGATGTTCATAGGGATTCCACTCTTTCGGAAGTATTCCAGTGTGGACAAATTCGTTAAAATTTTCATGATCAAAATGAGCATCAATCCAAGCGTGAATATCCTCTCCTGACACTCCGCAATTTTTTATACTATTCTCAACATGTGTCTTAAGTTTCATATATTTTAAATTATTCCTTTAAAGTCATAACTTATTTTTGATAGAAAGCTACTGATATCAGAAAATGCCTGTTTTAAAACTTTCCGTTCAATATCAGTCATTTTTTTCGGATCAATATTATTCGTAAGCAAATCACCATGATCCATTGCCTCCGCTTGGAGACGAAAGCGAAGTCGCATTAGAATTTTATATACTTCCGTTACTTCGCGGCAAGTGTGTTGCTTTAAAAACTTCTGATTCTGCAGTTCGAGCAATCGCTCAATTGTATTCGTTTGCTTAATATGATGTTTCAGTGCATAGATACGTGCAAACTGCACAATGGCACTTACTACCTCTTTCATACTTATAGTTTTCTCCTTATCCTTAAAGGCAATATTTCCAAAAAGAGTAATAGGTGGCTTATAGAGAAGTGCATCTTCCACAAAATAGAGGAGAAATTCTGGACGTTCATCAATAGTTGAACCAATGGAGAGCCACAACTTATCAACCAGAGCAACTTCACCGAAAAGTGAGCGAAAATCAAAATAGATATTAATGCGTAAAATATTCTGCGGTGTTGCATTGAATATCCAATCACCAAAACAACTCTTCCATTCATCAAGGGACATCACACATTTAGGATCCTTTGCCATATTATTATCATCGCAATATGGATATCCAGATTTATACAGGTGGTCACATACAATTGTCCCAAGCGATAGGAAGTATGATCTTAGCTCTTCCAGTTCATCTCCCGTCGCAGAGCTATCAAAAATAATACCATTGTCCTGATCTGTCTTCATTGTCTGCTCACTTCTTCCCTGGCTACCAAAAACGATAAAACTAAATGGAGCAGGCGGAGCTCCTAGTTCATCAATGGCAAGTTCAATAAAGCGAATTGTTAAAGCATCAACCATTTTGGCAGTCATATCGATAAGATTTTCAACATTCACGCCTGAATTAATCAGGCTTTTTAATTTTACAGGGAAGCCTTTACTGACCTTAATTATCTCATCAACAGATGATAACTCTTTAATTTTCTGCCACTCCGCCGAACTACTCCCGGCAAGGCGATGCCTATTCTGTAAATCTATAATCAATTCCTTCTGATCTTCTGCCAATTTACGCTGCCTAGCTAATTGGGAGTTCATCTGTTCAGCACTCACTTCGCGTACAATAATAATATAACCTTTTCTATTCTGTAACAGAACTCGTGAGATAGAGAGGATTACTGGTACGGTTGTCTTGTCCCTGCGGAAGAGCAGGGTATCCAGTTGAGCATTCTCTGCTTCCTCATCAAGCAACTCCTGCAGCTTCAGGTAATCATCAGCACGGGAAGGAGCAAAAATATCAGCAATGGAAAGTGTGAGAAATTTCTGTTCTGAATATTTCAATATCTTAAGAGCTGCTCTATTGGTATAATTTAATTGATTATCCAGGATAAGTATAAATGCTTCAGATGAAGATTCAACAAGAGCTTGATACTTCTCTTTAGCTTCATGCAAAGCAATACGAGTTTTTATTCTCTCTTTCTCAAGGCAGTGACTTTGGTAGATCACGACGAACATCAGAAGAAGTGAGACTATCGCAATCTGCAGAGAGATAATTACAACACGATGCGAAATAGAACCTATCTCTTTTTCCACATCATCCAGATAGATACCCGTACCGATAATCCAGCCCCATGGTTCAAACTCTTTGACATAAGACAATTTTGGTACAATGCGGTCAGGATCGTCCTTCCATTGCCAATAATACTCAACATACCCCTCCTGGTGCTCTTTGATAACATCGACGAATTCAACAAATACTTTTTTATTATTAGCATCCGAAAAATTACTGAGATCAGTGCCGTTCAATTCTGGCCTGTATGGATGAACAACCATTTTAGGAGTCATATCACAAATCCAGAAATAGTCCTTCATATCGTTCCCGTAACGAAGACCATTAATGCCGGCAATCGCCTTTTCTTTCGCCTCATTTTTTGTTAAATCACCCTTTTTCTGCTGTTGATAGGCTTCATCAAGAATACTCCAGGCAGTCTCTGACAACTCTTTAATCATCTCTCTCTTTTCCATCATCATTGCGCCGCGAAAAGAGGGAATAATAATATAAAAAATAGCAGCAATAAAAAGTACCATTGTAACCATTGCCGGAAAAATGATCTTTAAAAAAAATTTATTACTCATTGACATGACCTTCAGATTTTATCAATTCTAGAATCGTTCTTTGTTATAAAAAATGAACTATTTATCCTAACTTCGACTTGGCTGAATTAAAATTTCGGCCTTGTTGAATACATTAGTATAGAACAATATTGCATATTTCTCTAAATTCAATGCTAAATTCGCAAATTATCCCTTGAAGCTTTGCATCTAAGCACTACATTTACACTTCTTGAAAACAAGTTGCGTAATTCGCAGCTTTAAATTGTAAAATTAAGTAAACATTAAACACAAAAACAGAGAAACAATATTTATGTTTGGATTTATATTAAAAAAGATTTTCGGTACAAAAACGCAGCGTGATGTAAAAAAGATGCTTCCGCTGGTCGCTAAGATTAATGAGTTGGAGGAGTCGTATCAGAAACTGACAGATGATCAGCTCAAGGCAAAAACGGAAGAATTCAAGGAACGCCTAAAGAAAGGTGAGACCCTTGATGATATTTTGTGTGAAGCATTTGCAACAGTAAAAAATGCTTGCAGACGCCTTATCGGCACAAAAAACCAAGTCAGTGATCATGAACTTATATGGGACATGATCCCATTTGACGTACAAATTATGGGTGCGATTGTACTGCACGGTGGAAATATTGCGGAGATGGCAACTGGTGAAGGGAAAACTCTAGTAGCAACAATGCCACTATACCTCAATGCACTCTCTGGAAAAAATTGCCAGCTTGTAACAGTGAATGATTTTCTCGCCAAACGTGACTCTGAATGGATGGGGGCTGTGTACGAATACCTCGGGCTTAGTGTCGGCTGTATTCTGAACCAAATGGCTCCGAATGAACGCCGGGATCAGTATAAAAAAGATATCACATACGGAACAAACAGTGAATTCGGGTTTGATTATCTTCGTGATATGGGAATGGCTATGGAAGCAGATCAACTGGTACAGAGAGATCATTTTTTTGTAATAATTGACGAGGTTGACAGTATTCTGGTTGATGAAGCAAGAACACCACTTATTATTTCAGGACCTGCGGCAATTTCCACGCACCAGTTTGACAAGATGAATCCTCTTATTGCAAAACTCTATAAAATGCAAAGCATGCTCTGTTCAAGACTTGCGAAAGAGGCAAAAGAGATTATTGAGAATCCCGATGCTGAAAGCGAAGATATTGACGATGCTTACATCAAGCTTGTTCAGGTAAAACTTGGAATGCCACAACATAGGCAGCTTATGCGTATGCTCGAAGACGGCACAGTAATGAAAAAACTTGAGAAAGCTGAAAGCTTTATCCGTAGTGATCAAAATCGCGGAATGCTTCAGGATGTTCGTAGTGATCTCTATTTCAGCATGGACGAACGCGGACAAGAAGCTGACCTAACCGATAAGGGACGCCATGAGATATCCCCTGATGATCCTGAGATGTTTACAATGCCGGATCTACTAAACACACTACATGAAATAGATATAGATGAATCTCTATCTGATGAAGACAAACTAAAGAAGAAACAGGAATTTCAGGACACCTTTGCAGAAAAAAGCGAAAAGATCCACAATATTGCGCAGCTATTAAGAGCCTTCACTCTCTACGAAAAAGATATACACTACGTCGTTCAAGAGAATAAAGTAATGATTGTGGATGAACACACCGGACGTCTTATGCCAGGCAGAAGATTCGGAGAAGGGCTGCATCAGGCACTGGAAGCAAAAGAACATGTACAGATTGAACGCGAAACGCAGACCCTCGCAACCGTTACAATTCAGAACTATTTTAGAATGTATGAAAAACTTGCCGGTATGACAGGTACTGCGGAGACTGAAGCTACAGAATTTCATCAAATCTATAAAATTGACGTTGTCGTTATTCCTACCAACCGACCCTGTGTTAGAAAAGATTATAATGACTGCATATATAAAACAAAACGTGAAAAATACAATGCTGTAATCGATGAAGTAAAAGAGTGTCATGAAAAGGGCCAACCAATACTGCTCGGAACTGTCAATGTAGAAGTTTCGGAAATTTTAAGTAGAATGCTAAAAAGACAGAATATTCCACATAGCGTATTGAATGCAAAAAATCATGAAAATGAGGCGGATATTATTGCTCGAGCTGGTCAGAGTGGTGCTGTGACTGTTGCAACAAATATGGCTGGTCGTGGAACTGACATAAAATTAGGTAGCGATGTCCCTGGGCTTGGGGGACTCCATGTAATCGGAAGTGAACGACACGATTCAAGGCGTATTGACAGACAGTTACGCGGTCGTTGTGCACGACAGGGAGATCCTGGCTCATCAAGTTTCTACATATCACTTGAAGATAATCTTATGCGTCTATTCGGTTCCGACAGGATAGCGTCAATTATGTCAAAGCTCGGACTTGAAGAGGGGGAAGAGCTGCAACATCCGTGGCTCAACAAATCCATAGAGACAGCTCAGAAACGTGTTGAACAACACCACTATTCTGCCCGAAAACGTACACTTGAATACGATGATGTTATGAACAAACAGCGTGAAGTTGTATATGGTTTCAGAAAGGAAGTACTGCTCTCTGACTCTCCGAATGATATGCTTTTTGAGATTATTCAGACAGAAGTTGAAACACACGTTGATGCCTCATTTACGACTTTAGCAGGTGACGATAGCGAAGAGTTTGCTCTTGGCGATCTTCTGCGCTGGCTTAACGCCACATTCCCTCTCGGATTCAGCGAAGAAGATATTCAGGGAAAAGATCAAGAACTCGATACCAAAACTCTAACAGCAAAGAGTATTGACGCCAAGGCTGATTCTATAATTAATGCGATTATCGCAAAAATCAAAAGTGGATACAAGGCAAAAGAGGAACTTGAAGATCCGGACTCTCTTAAATGGCTGGAACGTAACGTAATTTTGGAAGCAGTTGACAGACTTTGGCAGGAACACCTCTATGCAATGGACGGACTGCGTTCAAGTATCAACCTGCGTGCCTACGCACAGAAAGATCCTCTCATTGAGTACAAGCACGAAGCTTTTGAGATGTTCCAAACGCTGATGCAGGATATAAATCAGGATATTCTGACCAATATGTTCCGTTCAGCATCGAGCCTATCAGCTTTTGAAAATCTTTTTTCATCACTTCCCCAAGAACAAATTCATGATCAAGTTGAACAGTTCGGCGGAGGTGCTGGTGGCAGACCGGAAGAGGCACCATCAGAACACGATCAGGTACAGATAACCTTTGTGAGAGACGTACCAAAGGTAGGTCGTAACGAACCGTGCCCATGCGGCAGCGGTAAAAAGTTCAAAAAATGTTGTGGAAATAATGAATAAAAAAATACAAATTGGCGACCCTCTGGAAAAAGCATTTGATCGTACTATAGAGTACTGCTTCCAACCATTTAAATTTACAAAATGGCTAACAATGGGATTTATTGCATGGGTTATCACCCTAGGGGAAAACGGATTCAATTTTCGACTTAACTTCCCTACAGGAAATTGGGGTGGAGCTCCATCTAAAATATTCATGGGCCAGACAAAATCGATCTCCTCTGATATCTCAAATTTTATCAATAATACACTTACTACAGAAATAATTGTTTATGGAATTATCATTGCCACGATAATTATATTGGTATTTCTGGCTATATGGGTTGTAATGATGTGGCTTAAAGCAAGATTTGAGTTTATGTTTCTTGATAATATAATTTTCGACCGATATAACATCAAACAACCATGGAGAGACTTTAACCGCGAGGGAACCTCTCTATTTAAGTGGAAGATTCTTTTAGGTGTTATATCTACGCTGATTGTTACCTCTCTTATGCTTCTAGGTCTGGGTATAGCTATAAAAATGTGCTGGAGTTCACTTGAAGCAGAACAATTACTGCAAGAAGGCAAAACTGGACTTATTATCGGAGGTCTGCTTGTTTTCGTCTCAATTATTGCTGGGATTACGTTATCAGTCATCAGTTTTATTGTAAATAAACTGCTTGTTCCAATAATGTACAAAGAGAAAGTAACACTCAAGCAGGCATGGCGAAAATTCCGTCCAGCATTCCGTGAAAACAAATGGAATATTTCACTATTTGTCATTGTTTACTGGATTGTAGTTATTGCTGTAGGATCTGTCGCATTAATAGTACTTTTCATTGTGATGATCCTTACATGCTTCTTCTTCTGCCTGGGATTTATTCCCTTTGTCAGCGGATTCATTATAGCAACATTAATGCTTCCTGTAACAATATTCTTCGGAATGTTCAGTTACGAGTATGCAATGCAGTTTCCACTAAGTAATCTTATAGACGAAGTAGAGGTCGTAGATCTTGACTCTGCTGAAGAAAGGTTTGATGGGGATAACTCTTTTGATCCTAAAACTCTGTAAATAAAAATCGGGAAAATTTAATGCCTGGAACTATTTCAACAACATTTATTATATTTGCGATTTGCGCAATTCCGCTTATTTTTATCATCAGATTTATGGTGCGACGAAAAAAGCGACTGCAACTTCTCCACTCCTTGCTCCCACCAGAACTTGAAAAGATCCTAAGCAAAAATATTTTCCCATATCCGCGATTATCGCAGAAGATGAAGAATGAACTGCAAGGATTAGTGAATGTTTTTCTTGCCGAAAAAGAGTTTGAGGGATGCGGAGGGCTGGAACTTACAGATGAGATTCGCGTAACAATCGCAGGTGAAGCATGCCTTCTGCTACTTAACCGAAATCTTAACAACTGCTTTCCAGCTCTACAGACTATTCTTATATATCCAACTGCGTATGTCGCAGCTAGTAGCGACATAATCGGAGGCAAACGAGTAGAAAATGCTGTAACTACCCGTGCAGGAGAGTCGTGGCAAAACGGTGCAGTTGTCCTATCTTGGGATCATGTAAGACATGGCGTAAAGAATTACGATGATGGACACAATGTTGTTCTGCACGAATTCGGGCACCAGTTAGACCAGGAGAGCGGATCCGCAAACGGTGCTCCTCCCCTGAAAACATACCATACATGGGCACAGGTGATGGGCCATAACTTTGAAAAGCTTTGTGGTAAAGTTGAATCAAATAAAAAAGATGTAATAGATGCCTATGGGGCAACAAATCCGGCAGAATTCTTTGCAGTCAGCACTGAAACATTCTTTGAACAACCAGAAAAACTAAAACGAGATCACCCCGACCTTTTTGCACAACTCCTAAAATTTTATAAAGTAAATCCACTTGATTGGAATTAAACCCACCAAGGTGGGTGAATAAACTCTTGTCTATTTTTATTGTTAATTAAAGGAAACGAAACATATTTTATAATGGAACTTAACGAACAACAAAAAATGGCTGTCGAGTATAGCGGGGATGCCCGCAATATACTTGTAGTTGCTGGTGCTGGATGCGGAAAAACGCGTACAATTATTGCCCGCACTCTGCATTTGATTAAAATCGGGACATCCCCGTCGAGAGTTTTGATGCTCACATTTACCAATCGTGCGGCAAGAGAGATGAAGTCGCGGATGAAATCTGAACTGGGGCCAGCGGTTGCTCAGATACAGGCAGGTACGTTTCACTCCTTCTGTCTGAAAATTATGGGAAAAATACCAAAAAGTTTCTCTATCTCTGGACTTAATATTATTGATACTGATGATCAGACCGCTCTTATGACGCTTATTCGTGGACGGCATATTTCAAAAAAAGAGAAAGAACTCAATAAAGAGTTCCCAAAGGCACGTGATCTATTAAAATATTACTCATATAGCAGAAACACCTGCATGGACCCGAAAGAGTATCTTTTGACTCGTAGCGAGTTGGATGAAAAATTTGTCTATCTTGCAGAGCAGTTATTCAATGAGTATCAGGAGGCAAAAAATGCAAGAGGCTATCTTGATTACGATGACCTGCTTGAGCGCTTTGCCCAGGCATTAACTGAAAAACCGGCATTAAAAGAGTCTGTCTGCAGATTGTTTGATGAGGTCTTAGTCGATGAGATGCAAGATACAAATCCATTGCAATTTTCTATTTTGAAGCACTTCTCTGATCAAAATGTACGCCTTTTTTGCGTAGGAGACCCCGCTCAGTCAATCTACAAATTTAGAGGTGCGGAATTTAGACAGATTTATGATTTCCAACAGACATTTCCTGAAAGCGAAGTAATTCAGCTTTCTCTGAACTATCGCAGCTATCAGGAGGTACTTGATCTCTCAAACTGGCTAATGGAGCGTTCTCCTCTGGATTATCTCAATACTCTTCAAGCAGATCGCAAACAATGCGGCTACAAGCCTCTTGTTGTTGATTTTGATAACCCTTTTGAAGAGGCATCATGGATTGCTGATAAAATTTTAGATCGTCAAAGTAATGATATCCCTTTTAGACATTTTATGGTACTTGTCCGCTCTGGATTTGATGCAAAATCTATTGAGGCTGAGTTTCTGCATCGTGAAATCCCATATTGTTTTATCGGTGGCATAAGCCTGACGAAAAGTGCACACGTACGTGATGTTATTTCACTGCTACGAATTGCACGCAATAGCAATGATGACCTTGCCTGGATGCGGTACCTGAAACTGTGGCCACGTCTCGGCGAAAAAACAGCAGAACGGATTATTAACTCATTTTACGATAACTCAACTGCAACCCCAATGGATATTCTGAGTGCACAAATGGGGAGCTCTGATCCAGGAGTTACAGGATACAAACAAACATTATCTGCAATTGGTAATCCAAAAAATTGTGTTGCAGAAGCGGTAAAGGCACTAGTTCCAGTTTTAAAAGATAAGTATAATAAATGGAATAACCGTCTTAAAGACCTAAAACTGTTGATTACTGTTGCTGAAAAATATAATAATTTATCTGAATTTATCGATGCCTTTACCCTAGAGCCAATGAGTAGCTCTGAACTGGAAAAATCTGAAAGTGAAGATGTTGTAATTATGATAACTGTTCATAGTGCAAAAGGAACTGAAGCACCTATATGCTTTGTCGCAAATGCAAAACAGGGCACATATCCACACTTGCGGAGCTACGGTGATCTCGATTCGGAAGAAGAGGAAAGACGAATTCTCTATGTTGCCATGACTCGGGCTCAAAATGAGCTTTTTATCACTCGTTCAATGAGTGAGAGAAGTCCCTTTTATAGTGACAATAATCCAGCAGTAGGCGAGGATTATTTCCTTGAAGCAATCCCTGAACAATTAATTCAGAATGAGATCCACTGCTGGAAACCCGAAGGTCTTGCTACATATGCAACCCTAAAGGATATTTATTAAATAGTGCCTTAGGCATGCTTAAAGGAGAAATATTATGCAAGTAGTAATAGTTATATTGTTTGTAGGAGTTGTCATGGCAATCTTGGCAGTATTTGTAATCGCATCAGCAAAAAAGACATCAGAAACATGGCGAACGGCTGCAAGACGACTCAAACTAAGGCATTACCCAGGTAATATGCTCAATCCCGGTGTCATTACTGGCACCTTTCATACTCATCAGGTTAAAATATCAACATTTAACAGAAGCTCTGGACAAAACTCAACAAGATATACAAAATTCCGCATAACCTACGGTAAACCGATAAACTTCAAATTTAAACTTTCAAAGCAGAATTTGCTACATAACTTCGGTAAAATTTTCGGAATGGAAGATATTCAAATTGGAGATGACTCATTTGATGATAGAGTGCTGGTACAAGGGGCTGATCACCTCTCAATTGTTAGATTCCTTACTGCACCAAGACGCAATTTGATAAAATCTGCAATGCACTCTCTGACGGATCTTAAAATAACCAACAGATATATCGAAGCAAATATACGAGGAACTTTAGATAACTCAATAATCATTATCGGACACACTGAAAGAGTTGCGGATCTCGCAGATATTCTATCCCGCAAACGTAAAAAACGCCACCCTATCAAACAGGCAAAAAGAGCAAGATCAAGAGGAGATATAAATAAAGCTGTAAAAATCCTAAAAGAGGCGAAATTAGAGGAGCAGGAAGATAAACTTGAGGCAATGGAGCTTCAGGGTGAGATGCTATATATTGCTGATAAGAAAAAAGAAGCTGCAGAAACATTTAAACAGTTAGCCAAAGAGATGCCAGGTGACAAACATGCAGAAGAGTGGCAGCTAGTAGCCTCAGGAGCCGTAAAGCAAGCAACGCAAGCTCAAAGAATCGATAATAAATCGGCAAAAGAACCGAATGTAGAGACCTCAAAAAAGAGCAAAGCCACAATTAAAACTCCTGCAGCATCAAACACCCTCACTGCCGAAGATATCTGCAATAAAATATTCAATTCAGGACTCAGCACATTTGATGCAACAAAGGTATTTGAAGAACAATATAACAATAGTGCAATTACTTGGGAGGCTACCCTTATTTCCGCATTTGAATTCTCCTTCGACTTTGTATTCAAAAACAGCAGTGGCGTAAAAGCGACATTTGAACTTATGGAACTAAAATCAGAATACACAACTGCAAAGATAAAAGCAATAGTGCATTTCCCAAAAGATCAGCTGGAGAACCTGAAAAAACTAAAAGAGAGTAAAGTATCCTTCTCTGGGAAATTAATCAACATCGATGCACTTATGAAAAATATATTTATCACTGATGGAGAAATTCGTAAGACGTAAAAGATTTATCAAAAAGAAAGCCCTGTTTTTTTACAAACAGGACTTTTTTAAATCATCTATACCGCAAGCGATAGAGATCTTATATTTCTTTTATTGAGTACTCAACCTTAAGCGAAATGCTAAGATTTCACCCGTGTAAAGTATATAAAAAGAGAGTTACTATCGTCTCTCTTTAACTCTTGCAGCTTTTCCTACTTTATCTCTTAGGTAGTAGAGTTTTGCACGTCTAACTTTACCTTTACGTTCAACTTCAATTTTTGCTACACGAGGTGAATGGATTGGAAATACACGTTCAATTCCATTTCCGAAAGCAACCTTTCTTACAGTAAAAGTTTCCTGGACACCTGATCCCTTACGGGCAATAACAATACCTTTGAAAAGCTGGGTACGTTCAGTCTCTCCTTCAATAATTTTTGTATGAACCTGAACAGTATCTCCAATGTTAAATTCAGGCACTTCCGCCTTACACTGCTCCGAATTAATCTTATCCATTATATTAGCCATTCTATTATCTCCTCTTTAATTTTCTCTATATATTTTTCAAAATTGATCTGCATTCAAATCTGGACGTCTCTTCTGCGTTCTTTTGAGTGACTCACTCATACGCCATTCGGCAATCTTTCCATGATTTCCTGAAAGAAGTACATCTGGAACTTTCATTCCTCTGAACTTCTCAGGCCTCGTATATTGAGGATACTCCAAAAGATTCTCTTCCGAAAATGATTCCGAATTGCTTGATTCATCTGTTCCGAGTACTCCCGGAATTAATCTTGCAACTGCATCAACGACGACCATTGCGGGTAGATTCCCACTTGTCAACACATAATCTCCTATTGAAATCTCGCTATCTATAAGCGATTCTCTTACTCTCTCATCTACGCCTTCATAGTGCCCGCAGATTATTATCAAATGTCTCTTTTCTGACAGTTTTTCAGCTATTTTCTGTTTAAAAGGTTCTCCCTGAGGGGACATTAGAATCACAATGGACTCTTCCGTTTTTAAACTTTCTACAGCCTTGAACAGCGGTTCTGCCTGCATAAGCATACCAGGACCGCCTCCATAAGGCTTATCATCAACAGTTTTGCGTTTATCAGTAGTAAAATCCCGTAAATCAACTGTATTGACTTCTATTATTCTATTTTCAATCGCTCTTGCGATAATACTCTCGCCAAAAGGACCAAAGAATATATCGGGAAAAAGTGTTACTATATCTACTTTAAGCAAATTAGTCCTTTACCTCAACTGTCAGTTCCTGTTCAAAACGTTTTCCAGCACCATTCACAAGTGCACGGATTGCTGAAATCGTCTTACCATTTTTACCAATAATCTTACCGATATCATCTT
This sequence comes from Kiritimatiellota bacterium, assembly GCA_030590505.1. Lineage (GTDB taxonomy): Bacteria > Verrucomicrobiota > Lentisphaeria > Victivallales > JAADHT01 > JAUUYH01. Next base: position 12,068 of record JAUUYH010000012.1, on the reverse strand, counting down.
TTGCACATGTAACCTGAATAACAGTAAACTTCTCTTCAGGTACAGACGTTACACCAACCTCATCCGGCTCGTCAACAAGAGCACGTACAACATAATCGACAAAATGCTCAAGATCACTCAGCCCACTTGACTCTGGAGCTGCAGATCCCTGTTTAGGATCTTTTTTGAGCAAATTTAATAATTTTTTTATCACTTTAACTTAATCCTTTTTTTCTTCTTTCTTATCAGAAGCTTCTTTTGCAGGTTTCTCTTCTTTCGGAGCTTCTACAGGTTTCTCTTCTTTTTTTGCTGCTTCAGCGGCTTCTTCTTTAGCTTTAGCGTCTGCTTCTTCTTTAACTTTAGCTTTTGCTTCTGCTTCAGCTTTGGCTTTGGCGGCTGCTTCTTCTTTAGCTTTTGCGTCAGCTTCAGCTTTGGCCTCTTTTTCTGCCACTGCTTTTGCTGCAGCTTCTTCGTCAGCTTTCTGCTTCGCTACTGCTTCTGTTTTTGCCTTTGCTTCTGCTTTCTTCTTTGCTTCGCCTTCCGGATCCTTTGCGCGTCTTGCAAGGTCTGCTGCAGTTCCACTAGGCTGAGCGCCACGCCCTAACCAGAAATCGTAACGTTCGACGTCAACACTTTCTGTATCATGACAAGGATCATAAAATCCAATCTCTTCGATTGTACGACCATCACGAGTTGAGCGCTGATCAACCACTACTAACCGATAACAAGGGAGATTTCTTGTCCCTGTTCTTTTTAAACGTATTCTAACCATAAAATCATTCCTCAAAATGTGTCTATTTTCGCCTAACTATACGAAAAAATTATTATTATACTTAAATTTGCACCAATTCCGACTGAGGATAAAGGGTAATGACTCCCTCATAAATTTAGCCTGAAATGAGCACACTTGAACTTACAATTAAATCCAAGGGAGCGTAAACTAACTTCGATTTGAACTTTTACAACCTTTATCAACTATAAAAACCAAAAAAACTTATTGCCTTCATATAGATCTCGCTTTCCACCACGAAGTTTAACACCTAAATCGTGCAATCTAGGTAAAAATACTATCTTTGGAATATTTTGGGATCGAGCGGCTCGATATTAAATCGCGGCTTCCACTTTGGAGAAGAGCTGTAGAAGCTATTCGGATTGTTAAACAGAATATCCTTCAAAGTCGCTTCCGAATGCCCGTCATTTTTCATATATTCCGCGACCTTCACCAGGCTTAAAGGGTCGGAGATTCCCCAGTCCGCAGAGCCATTGATAATCATTCGTTTACTACCGAACTCCTTCACTAAGTTGGAAACTCTACCAGGGGTCAATTTGGAGATAGGATAGACAGTCATGCCGGTGTAACATTCTGTTTTACGGGCAAGTGCCATACACTCTTCGGTATTATGGTCAATAATCACCAGATGTTCAGGTATGCCCTCATTTTTTATAATATCAATTGTTCTTTTGATCCCTGGAATTTTATCAAAATGCGGTAGATGAACAATGACTGGAATTTTACGTTCATTCGCAATATTCAACTGACGCTCAAATGCATACTCTTCAGCTTTAGAATTATTATTAAAACCGATCTCACCAATACCGACACATCGAGGATGGTCAAGATACTCATCCATACCATCAATGACCTCTTTAGCCAGAACATGATCTTCCGACTCCTTAGGATTCATCGAAATGGTCGAGAAATGATCAATTCCAAATCGTTCAGCACGAACTGATTCAAAATTAAGAATCAGATTAAAATAATCAAAAAATGTTCCAGCATACCGCCTATTCGCCCCCATCCAGAATGAAGGTTCAACACACGCACGAATCCCGGCACGGTACATTCTCTGATAATCATCAGTTGTACGCGAATACATATGTATATGAGGTTCTATTATTGTCATTACAGTTATCTCTATGTCATTTTAATACGTTTTCAAACAGCAAAACTATACGTTTCCAACAAGATATGTCAAGGATATTATGCCACTTTTAGCATACGACCAACAAAGAAAAAGTCTTTTAGGATTCAATCTCCGCATATCCATCCATGCAACAATCTCATCAATCATCCCCTTTACGGCATCATCATAAGATTCACCAATCATTTCACCGCAAACATCGTATCTCTCATCACCTCTCCTACGGTAGGATGCGGAAATACAATCTCTTTACACTCTTTTATTCTCAATTCTGTTTCAAGCATTATTGCTGCACCGAAAATCATTTCGGAACATCCAGCTCCCATCATATGAACACCAAGTAGGATATCGGAATCTGCATCTGCTATAACCTTGACTAATCCTGGTGCACGTTTTCCATTCTCTGCAAGAAAGCGTCCACTGACAGTCATAGGCAGAGATGCTGTTTTAACATTATGTCCTTGCTCTTTCGCCTGCTCTTCGGTAAGTCCGCATCCAGCACATTCTGGTATCGAATAGATTGCCCATGGAATGGTGTTATACCGTACTCGATCGCTCTTGCCGCAGATTGTATTTAATGCAACTTCTCCCATACGAGAAGCAGAGTGAGCAAGCAATGATTTCCCTGTCACATCTCCGATTGCATATACATTCGGCAGATTTGTACGCATCTGTTCATCAACCTTTATACCACTATTGTCAAAATCAAGACCAGCCTCTTCAAAGCCCATGCCAGTAAGGTTTAATTTACGCCCTACAGCCATAAGAACGACATCTGCATTTATTGATCTCTTCTCTCCTTTTTCATCTGTATATTGCACATCGTGTCCATCAATCAATTCTACCCTGCATCCAAGATGAAATTTCACCGTCTTTTTCAGTGCTTTCCTAAACTCTTTAGCCATTCCCTTATCCATAAACGGAATAATTTCGTCCATCATTTCGATAACATCAACCTTTACTCCGAAACTGCTAAAAAAACTCGCAAATTCAATTCCGATGACCCCACCACCGATAACAACCAGTGATTCAGGCATCTTTGTAGCGGTCAATGCTTCGCGGTTCGTATAAACATGCTCCTGATCTGCACCTGGAATAGGTGGGATAAGCGGAACTGAACCAGTAGCTAGAACTACAGCTTCTCCTTCATATACTGTATCCCCTACCTGAACCTTTCCTGTTCCTAGGAATGTTGCCTCGCCTTGAACAACTTCTACCTTATTTTTCTTCATCATATAGGCAATTCCGGCACGCAATGTCTTGATAACATCATCTTTCCACGACATTGCTTTTCCAAGATCAAATGTTACTTCACCTACATTAACTCCAAAACTCGAAGCCTCCTTGGCGTGCAAATAGTGCTTTGCAGAATTAAGAAGAGTCTTTGTTGGAATACATCCATGATTAAGGCAAACTCCACCAAGATGTGCTTTTTCAATCAACAAAACCTTCTTCCCTAGATGGCCAGCACGTTCAGCCATAACATACCCGCCAGGCCCTGCTCCTATAATTATTATATCATACATTTTTATTTTCCCTTTTTACTATATTTAAATACGGGTTAATTCAATTTTCTAATAGACCCCACCTTGGTGGGATTTAATTTTGTTAAAAGGCGTAAAAAGTAGAAGATCATAAAAGCTCCGACAGGTACGATTGCAGCGAACCATGTAGCACTCTGGAGGTATAATGCTCTTAATCCAACAATCACTGCCATAGCCCCAATAACAACGAAAAAAAGCATCAAGCAAAGCTGTAATTCGTATAAAAATGGAAGTGGCATAGGTTGCCTATTTTTTTGAATGTACTCTCTCTGTTCAGGCATTTTTAAAATCCAGAAATAGAGAAGATGCACAATTAACAACCCGAAAATAATAGAGATTACTGAATCACTGACCCAATGAGCCAATGACATACATCTTGCTAACAGCATAAGAACTGAAGATAATAGTGTAAATAGAGTAATAATTATCCCAATCGCCTTTAGCCACATTTTTTTAGTATTGAACAAAAACAGATAACCAAATACTGCAAGTATAATGACAGTTCCTGTGTGTCCGCTTGGGAAACTCCCGCGAAACGTTCCGTTAGCAACAAAATATGGGCCGAACTCGTACCACTCTGAATATGCCATTCCTTTTTCAATTACATATTTAGGCCTAGCCCTACCAACCGTCCATTTTGTTGCGTTAATAAACATTGCCAAACAAAGACTACTTGCTAAAATAAAGCCAAACAATGGTCTCCATAGATTTATTTTCTCTTTAAACCGAGGGTGTTTATTTAGAAAATTGAGTATAAATGAAAATTTTACACGGATTTTCATGTTTGAAATTGAAGGAATCCAGGCGACTAAATAAAGCAACGCAGAAATTATAAGAACAAAGACTGGCAGGTCTGATCCCCCGATCATCTCGCCTTCAAATACAGAATTTGCCATCCAGTCCTTAAAACTATCAATTCTGTGCTCTCTAAGATATTTTGTCCACGCAAAATCTTCAGGTGTTACCAATATCATAGCAATTGTGCCGATAATAAGAATAGATCCCAAAAGACACCATCTTATAATATTATTTTTTCTCTCAGGTATGCTCATTGTTTCACATTATTTAAGTTACTCATTCGAGGTAATTTATTCTTCAGCGACTATGATAGGTGTTATAGACTAAAAATCAACGAAAAAACAGTATTTTCACTCCGCTTTACTCTTTTTTATTATGTTTAGTGTTGATTTTTTTCTATTTAACTTGCGAAATTCGCATTTTATACTATTCTTTGTATTCGTTAAGCGCAGATTTTATGCTGAGTTATATAGTAAACTGCGAATTTCGCACGTTTTTCTAAGTAAGAGAACAGACTCCGACGCTATGTCGGGGATATTAACCCAATTAAATGGGAATATAAAAGGAGTAATTATGTTTGGTAACACTTTTGGACGTTTATTTCGTATTACAACATGTGGTGAGTCGTATGCTGGTGGATTCAGAAAGGATCTTCCAATCCCAGAGCAGCTTTACGGTGGCCTTCTTGCAATTATTGACGGAGTTCCAGCAGGCATCAAGCTAACTGCTGATATGGTTCAACATGAACTTGACAAACGTAAACCTGGTCAGACTCCTCTTGATTCACCACGACTCGAAAAAGATAAAGTGTTTATCTTTTCAGGAGTAATGGAAGATCAGATGACAACTGGAGCTCCAGTTGGTGTCGTAATTCCAAATAATGATATTCAGGACATTCATATTGAGCAGTACGGTTCGTACAAAGATGAGATGCGTCCAGGACATGCAGAGTACGGATTTTTCAAAAAGTACGGCGAATACGCTGACTGGGTAGGTGCGGGGCGTGCAAGTGGACGTGAAACGGCAAGTCGTGTTGCTGGTGGTGCTGTCGCAAAAGCTATTCTTGACAAAAAAGGAATTGATGTAATTGCCTATACTATTGAGTCAAACGGGATCAAAGCAAAAGGCCCTGTAAGCTACAAAACAGCCAAAGAGAACTACCGTAAGAATGCAATAAATTGCCCTGATTTGGACGCTGCTGTAAAAATGGAAGAAGATATCATGCACATCAAAGAAATTGGTGATACCGCAGCAGGAGTTGTTGAGCTTATTATAAAAAATGTTCCATCTGGCCTCGGAGAACCTGTATTTGATAAGATTAGTGCAATGCTCGCACACGGACTCTGTTCTATCGGAGCAATCAAAGGCATTGAGTTTGGTTCAGGATTTGCACACGCTTCAATGCTCGGATCAGAATCAAATGATGAAGCTTATGTTGATAAAGAGAGCGGAAGAGTACGCTTCAAAACAAATCATTCTGGAGGTATCCTCGGCGGGATTTCAAACGGCGAAGAGATTCGTATAAAATGCGTTGTGAAAGCAACACCTACAATCTCTACTCCACAAGAGACAGTTAATGTAACAGAGATGAAAGATATCATTCTTGAACCTATCACACGCCGCGATCCTAGTCTTCTTCCACGAATCTATCCAGTTATTGAAGCTATGGCAAGATGCGTAATTCTTGACCTGCTCTACATGGCGGAAGGTTATTGGAAAGTTGAAGGTATCGACAAAAAATGGCTTGATATCTAATCGAAACTTACTTGAGTAAAGTTTTAAAATTACGGAGCAAAAATGGGTACGGCACTATTATCAGTTATATTTATTACAACTTTATGCCTTGTTTTAGGTATAATTATCGGACTAGTTGCAAAGATTTTCGCAGTCAAAACTGATGCGCGCATTGAAGAGACAGAAGAGCTTCTTCCAGGTGCAAACTGCGGAGGTTGCGGATTTGCCGGGTGCTCAGACTTTGCAAAAGCCTGCGTTACTGGTAAGACCACGCCGGATAAATGCCCAGTCTGTGCCTCCGATAATATTGAAAAAATCGAAACACTACTCGGACTTAATTCCGGCGATGCAGAGAAACAGATCGCTGTTGTAATGTGCGGTGGTGACAACACAGATGCAGCTAAATTTGTCAAATATAACGGAATTAATGACTGTAAAGCTGCAGCTTTGGTTGCTGGCGGAGATAAAGGGTGCGAATATGGCTGCCTTGGCTTTGCTAGTTGTTCAAGGGGGTGCCCATTTGATGCAATTGAGATGAAAAACGGCCTTGCAATTGTTCATCCCGAACTTTGTGTTGGTTGCGGTCAATGCATCGCAACATGCCCACGTAATATAATAAAAATGGTGCCTGCATCAGTAGAACTACATGTATATTGCAGTTCGAAAGATAAGGGTGCGGCAAAGAAAAAAGTCTGCAATGTTGCCTGCATAGGATGTCATAAATGCGTAAAAGTTGCCGAAGAAAATCAGATGCTTATTGATGGATTTTTAATATCGGTAAACTATGATAATCCTCCGTCAAGGGATATCATTGAGGCTGCAAAATGCCCAACAGGATGCCTAAGATAAAACAGACAATATTGCATAAGTGATGCGAGGTGTCGAACGCGTTTCATAAAAAAATACCCTAGGTAATGGGTGAATTAAATAATAAAAATTTAGGAGAAATCATGTCAAAAAAATATGATCTAGAAGTAACGAATCCAATAGTCTTTTTTGACCTTGAAACTACGGGAGTAAATATACAGATTGACAGGATTGTTGAAATCTGTGTTGCGAAACTGATGCCGGGTGGAGAGCTTGAAGTAAAAACGCGCAGGATTAATCCTGAAATGCATATCCCTGCTGAGTCTTCGGATATTCACGGCATCTATGATGAAGATGTTGCGGATAAGCCGACATTTCAAAAAATTGCATCATCACTCTACCTCTATCTTGAAGGGTGTGATCTTGCTGGCTATAATATCAAACGATTTGATGTCCCGCTCATTGTTGAAGAATTTAAACGTGCCGGTCTCGAATTTGATCCCACAGATCGTAAACTTGTTGATATGCAGACAATCTTTCACAAAAAAGAGCCTCGTACGCTATCTGCTGCATACTCATTTTTCTGTGGCAAAGAGATTGAGAATGCTCATAGTGCCGAAGCCGATGTAATTGCATCAATTGAAGTCCTAGAAGGTCAGTTAAAAAAATATACTGATCTCCCTAAATCGATGGAAGAACTCGCAGAGTTCTGTGATCAGAGAGAGCCTAACTGGATCGACAGTACAGGAAAATTCAAATGGATTGGCGGTATTCCAACAGTTGCCTTCAGTAAGCATTCGGGTAGAACACTACTTGAGATGTCGGAACAGGAGCCTGGTTTCCTAAAATGGATGATTAAAGCATCATTTCCTAAAGATGCCACTCAGATTGCACAGGATGCACTGCAAGGAAAATTTCCACCAAATAAAAAAGTTAAATAATCCAATAAAACTATGCAATTTGACGCTCGTACAAACGCTCTGATCACACTTTTGTGTGATGATGACACAAATATCTCAGCCAATGCGATGTCAGAACTTCTGGCGATTGATACAGATGCTGATGCCGAGACTCTGAGCAAACTCCTGGCAGAACTCCAGGAAGAGAAAGAGCCAATTCTGCGAAAAAAAGCACATCAGATGCAGGCAATTCAACGAATACGGCATCGGCGGCGGAATTTCTCACAACGGATAAAAAGTAGCAGCCCGAATCTCCTGCAGGGGCTCGGAGAACTGCACTCAATATGGTACGATGATATCGACACCAAAGAGCTCTCTAGGCTTTGGGCAGAGATGACGAAAGAGGCGGCAAAAACACGTCCAGTAACACCTAAACGCCTCGCAGGCTTCATGAAGATTTCTAAGTTTGGAACCTGTGATGAAAACATTCAAGATGCTGACCTCTACTGTATCGGAGCAATTATTGAGGATAGAATAGGATCAGATATACTCCTTGCATCAATTGCACTCGAAATAGGCAGGACTTTCGGGCTTAAAGGAGCAATTGTTAGAGTTGACGGCCAATTTGGAACAATGTACACAACAACAACTGATTCGCCGCCCACCAAACTACAGGGAGTCATTATGATGCCCTCAAAAAAATGGAAAATTATACCAGTACCTGAGAAGGCAAATATAGAAATATGGAAAACAAACCAGGTTCTAAAATATGTTGCCGCGATGCTTTTTGTAAACTCCGTATGCTCAGAAGGGCCACGATACATTCAGATTCTTGCAGCATGCCTCGCGGGAAAAAATGCCAGCGACTCAATGGAAGAATTACTGCCAAAACCATTTGGAAATTCCTAATCCTTGGCTACGGATATTATTTAATAGGACTTAGGGACAAATGAATAGTCGCCCTTGACTTTCTCTGTGATAGGGGTATGTTTTTTATGCAAGCAAAAAATGTTAAAATATTTTGAAGGTATATCATGGGTTGTTTAAAGGTGAACATCAGAGACTACTTCACTCTGCGAACTTCGCAGAAATTCGAGACTCCTTGCTTAGATTCCACACATCAAACACCAATTCACAGCGCGAAACATTCAGAGTCTTATACCTACGACTCAATTATCGAAGAAAAAACAATAACAAAAAACAACCTCCAACTCCTCATTTGTATTCAAAACATCCTAAAAATGCTTTTCCTATTCTGCGATTTTCGCACAAAAACACCAACTTTCACCCTAACAACCTACACATACGACTCTCTTCAAGATGACTTCACAACAAAAAACAGAAAAAACGACACTTCGATTCGTAGCAAAAATGCCCCTAGCAACAATTCCCCAACCACAATAACTAATAATTATTTAAAGACAACCGCAACCAAGGGGAGTTATAATCAAAATACCTCTGTTTCCCAATATGACTACAACAACGACGCATTAGGTCGTAGAACAAGCATGGGCAAGTCAGGAACAGCCTTCGATATAAACGGGACTCCATCCCCTGATACTATCGCTTATTTATACAACGACAGAAGTGAAGTAACTTCTGCGAGTTCCGCAAATGACACAACTTACGACTTCGGGTATAACTTTGACCAAATTGGTAACAGAGAAGTCTACACGACAAATGAAAGCGGAAGTCCTGTTCAAAGTCTTTATACTACAAATAATCTGAATCAATACACAAGCATTACCAATCCGACAAATAGTCCAATATATAATGATGACGGCTGTATGCTGACGAACGGGGACTGGACATATACTTGGGATGGAGATAATCGTTTGTCTAGTGCTGAAAAATTAAACCAACGCCTTGAATTTACTTATGACTACAGAGGAAGAAGGCTAGAGAAAAAAGTCTATTCAGGTTCTGTTGGGGCATGGATTCTTGACAAGCATTTAAAATTTGTTTATGACGAGTATGTGCAAATTGAAGAATTGGATGCATTAAACAACAATAATGTGCTTAAGAAGCGAATTTGGAACAGTGGAAAGGTTATCTGTGATATTCATGGAACTACATCTTATTATGCAGTTGGCGACGCAAACAGGAACATTACAGGTTATGTCGATAGCAGTGGTACTATTCAGGCACATTACGAATATAGCCCATTTGGGAAAATTACTAAATCAACTGGAAGTATAGCTGATAACTTTGATTATCGGTTTAGCAGTGAAGTCTTTGACCAAGAAACGGAATTATCTTACTACAACTACCGGTACTATAGTGCTGAATTAGGAAGGTGGTTGAGCAGAGACCCTATTGAGGAACATGGGGGACTGAATCTGTATGCTATGGTGTGGAATAACCCTGTTGATAGAAAAGATAAATTAGGGTTAACTTCTTCTGAAGAACCAGAACCAATACACTTACCCCCCCCAGGAGGAAAAGAAAAACCAGGAGATCCTCCAGGAGGGAACTGTGGTGGTGGAGCGTGGGGGGACCCGACGTGCTGGAAATCTCCAACTGATATTAAGAGGGACTGTGACGAGTGTGGTAAAGGTGCCGTTTCTTTGACTGAGTCTCCATGTGATTGCACAGAACGAGAGGTACATTTGATTATAACTGAATATCGCTTCTTACCACTAAAGGGACAGAAAAAGAAAGACCCTACGAAAGGTTTTCATATGGTTGGGCGCACAATCCCTGGAAAGAAAAAATCAGAGAAACCTCCAGTTTCATTCACGCCAGGAGTTACATGGGAAACCGTATATGGAGAGAGGGGGCCTATTTACGAGAATATTCTAGACCCTAAGGTGCATTTCGATCTTTGGATTGAGGGTCAACAGGATGCGTTTGATGAAGCTTCTAATGGTAATTGGTCCTTGACAATAGTAACACTGGAAAAGGGTTGCTATTGTTGCAACCCATGATTAAATTCAGAGAGGAAGCAAATGAATAAACCTTCAAAAACTATTTTTATTTATGTGATATTAATGTCGTCTAACTTTCTTATATGTGCTGAGAATACTTCTAACATTACAAGAATACCCGATGTTATTGATGCAGAATGGGACAATGCACATTTTTTACCATCTACTCAAATGTTGAAAATTTATCGTAAAGCAGCAGAGAGAGGAGATAATTATTCTCAATATAAGTTAGGACTTCACCACTTGGGATTTAAGGATAACAAAAATAAGAAAGTAGCTTTTCAGTGGTTTAAGAAGGCAGCGTTACAGGGAAATACTAATGCTCAATTTTATCTCGGATTATGTTATGAATTGGGTCATGGGACCGATATCGACAAAGAGAAAGAATTCAATTGGTATGAAAAGGCTGCAAAACAGGGAAATAGTAATGCTCAATTTCAACTGGGAATTTTTTATTATGAAAAAAAGGAGTATAGCAACGCTGTTGATTGGCTTGAGAAAGCTGTAATGAAAGATGGAGCCTTTGGAGCTCAATCACGGCTTGGAGACTGTTACGCTAAAGGGGAAGGAGTAGTTAGAAATGATGCTGAAGCTATCAAATGGTACAAAAAGGCATCCTATGAAGATCCGTTTCCTATGGGGGCTGCTCGACTTGAGAATAAAATTGCTGAATATTATGAGTTTGGTGGAGTTGGTCTTAATCAGAATAAATTGTATGCATTAAAATGGTATCAAAGGGCTTCGGATGATGGGCTTTTTAAAGCAACAGTGAAAGTTGCGAGATGGTATGACTTTGGGATTGTCGCTGATGAGCATAATGTTTATGCCCTTAAATTGTATAGAAAAGCGTTTCTTGAAGGCTTTTTAGTTGCTAGCCCAGCTACTATTCAGCGCTATAATTCTCTGATAAAGATTTACAAATGTAACCTAAACCTTGATTCTAGTGATGAAGAATGGGCAAATTGGTTCAAGGAAAAATTTAAAAAGATGAAACGACCACTTTTTGCATATTTGTTGGGTCGATGTTACCACTTAGGTGTAGGTGTTGAGAAAGATGAAAAGGAAGCAGTAGAATACTATAAAAAAGCAGCAAAGACCAATTTAGATGCTCAATGTTTTCTAGGAAAATGCTACTATGAGGGCATTGGCGTTGAGAAAGACGAAAAAGAAGCTGAAAAATGGTTCAAAAAAGCAGCAGAAGCAAATCATAAATATGCACTATGGATGCTTAAGAGCGATTAGCGGAACCCGTGTCAGAAAAATGAGGCTAAAATAGGATTACAGCCTTCTTTTTTGAGGCTAAGAAAAAAGTTAGGTTCAAAAAATAGTAACCGTTAGAGATCCTAAGGGTCACACCTCCGCTATTGACTTTTTGAAACAGTAATTTGAACTCATTTTTTATCTTTTTAGCTGCTTTCCCTGACTAATCCCAGCCCGGGCCTGTCATGGAAGATGCTT
>JAUUYH010000041.1 GCA_030590505.1 Kiritimatiellota bacterium | reverse complement strand
GTTATCTGCTGAGATTTTATTTAGAATTAAATTAGGGCGTAATTGTTTTTTATTTATGATGTTCTATATTGTATACCGCAAGTGGTAGTGACGGATTACTATCATGCCTAACGTACTTGAAGAGGAAGAAAGCAAGAAATAAGAACGAATTATGGAGAATTAATTTTATCTATGAATAAACTATATTCAAGATTTTGTATTGCCGGGGCTGGTTCAGGTGTCGGTAAAACGACTGTCACTTTGGGCGTATTGGCTGCCTTGAAAAAACGTGGTCTTTCGGTTGCTCCGTTTAAGTGCGGACCCGATTATATCGACCCTGAATTCCATAAAGCTGCCTGCGGTAGCATCTCAAGAAATCTTGATCTTTGGATGATGGGGGAGGGGAATGTACACTCCACTTTTCTGCGAAATTCGCAAAATTGTGATATCTCCGTTGTTGAGGGAGTTATGGGGCTGTTCGACGGTATTGGTTCTGGGAATGAGGGGGCCACTGCGAAGGTCGCAAAAACTCTGAATTTGCCAGTGCTTCTTGTCGTGAATGCACGTGGAATTGCAGGAACAATTGCTCCTCTTGTAAAAGGATTTATAGACTTTGAAGATGGGGTTAATATCTGTGGGATTATTGCAAATAATGTCGGTTCTGCGAATCACGCAGAATTGTTGAAAAATGCTCTTGAACATCATAATCTCCCCCCGCTTCTCGGCTATCTTCCGCGAAATGATGAGTTTGAAATCCTTGAACGTCACTTGGGGCTGATCTCAGCAACTGAAACAGTTGACGGCACTACAATTTCCCCACTTTATGATAAACTCGCAAAAAATGTTGAAAAATATTTCAATCTTGACGAAATTCTTAAAATATGTACAACAGAGTTCCCTAATTTAAATAAAATTTCATCTCAATATCCTATTATTCCACAACGGGTGGCAGTTGCACTTGATGATGCTTTTCATTTCTATTATGAAGATAATCTTGACCTGTTGCGTGCATGCGGAATGGAGATAGTCCCGTTTTCTCCTCTTAAAGATGAATGTCTGCCAGTAAATATTGACTGGATCTATATCGGGGGCGGGTTCCCAGAATCTTTTGCAGAAAAACTTGCAGAGAATATTATGATGAAAACAGAACTTGCGAACTTCGCAGATGCTGGTGGTTTAATTTATGCCGAATGCGGAGGCCTAATGTATCTATCTAGGGGGATTATCGATCATAGTGGGAAATCCTTTGAAATGTGTGGGATTATTCCAGTATGGACAAAAATGGATAAAAAAATGCGTTCGCTTGGATATCGCGAAGTTCGCACAACGTGTGACTCTCCTTTTGATAAAGCTGGAACTGTTTTCAGAGGACACGAATTTCACTGGTCATCAGTAATTGAAGACGATGAATCCGATTCATCATGTACCCATTTTTGCGAAATTCGCAATGCCCGCGGCGGAGATTGGAAGCTAGGCGGGTATAAATATAAAAATGTATTTGCAAGCTACGTACATGCACATTTTCTCTCTTTCGCCCCCTTCGCTTGAATGATTGGATAAACTCTTCTGCTATTGTTTTTCTGCATATTAATGATAAATTATAGTTTAGTCTTTTTCGTTTAGATAGTAAGTCGCAGGAGTTGGGATTTAAAATTTGAGGAGGAATGTTATGCCGTTAATAAAATTGCAAACATCTGTTAAATGTGCAGCTGAGACAAAAGAGGAGCTTGCTTTGGAGCTGTCAAAAATATGTGCGAAAGGAATAGGTAAGCCCGAATCTTGCGTGGCTTCTATCATTGAAGATGATGCGGTTATTTCGTTTGGTGGTAAAATTGCTAACACTGCATTTGTTGAAATTAAGAGCATTGGTGGCCTTAATTCCGATGTTAATAATCGCTTATCTGCAATGATATGCGATGCATTGAATAATATTTTGGGGATACCAGGCAGTCGTGTCTATATCAATTTTAGCGATATCTCAGCGAATAATTGGGGCTGTGATGGCCAAACCTTTGGATAATTTGAGCAGGGTTTTTAATATGAAAAAAATAGTTATTACAGGTGGGGCCGGATTTGTTGGTTCGAATATTGCAATTGCTTTGAATTGTGACTATGAGAATTGTGAAATTATTGCATTCGATAATCTTTACCGTAAGGGTTCTGAGTTGAACGTTCCGCGCCTTGAACTTAATGGCGTGGAATTTGTCAATGGGGATGTGCGAAATTCGCAAGATCTGGCTAATCTTGGGAAATTTGATTTGATGATTGAGTGCTCTGCTGAACCTTCGGTACTTGCGGGGAAGGGGGGAGATACAGACTACCTTATTCAGACTAATCTTCATGGAGCAATAAATTGTGCAGATGTCTGTAGGAAATTCGATGCTCCGATGATTTTTCTCTCGACAAGTCGTGTATATCCTATTGAACCTCTTGTTAATTGCGAAGTTAGCGAAAAAGAGAGTCGTTTTGAATTGCGAAGTTCGCAGAACATTCTGGGACTTTCGGAGCATGGTATTGCTGAAGACTTTCCTATGAACGGTGCTCGCTCACTATACGGTGGAACTAAATATGCTGCTGAAATTATGCTTGGCGAATATCGTGATGCATTTTCATTACCAATAGTTATTAATCGTTGCGGTGTCCTTGCAGGGCCGTGGCAGTTCGGCAAGGCGGATCAGGGAATTGCCGCATTCTGGATAGCTGCACATTGCTTTAACAAACCCTTGAAGTATATCGGTTTTGGTGGTAGCGGCAAGCAGGTTAGAGATATGTTGCATATTGATGATCTAATCAGATTAATTAAACTTCAGATTGCGGAACCTGCGAAGTTCGCAAATGATACATACAATGTCGGAGGTGGAAACTTCAGTAGTGCATCACTTCTTGAACTTACCGGGCTATGTAGGGACGTAACCGGAAATCGAATCGAAATAACTCCTGAACTCGAGATGCGATACGCCGATATACCAATATATATCAGCGATAATCGCAAAATTACAGAGTGTTGCGGCTGGAAACCAGAAAAAAATATTGAGATAATTATTAAAGATATCTACAAATGGATGACCGATACTCCAGGTGTGAATACCCTGTTTAAGGATTAAAATGTAGCACAAGCGTCTCGCTTGTGTATTCTTTCCTTCATCGATATTTCTTCCGCAAGCTCATGGCAAGCAAGGTTGAATAAGTGGTCTATAATGTTAAGATTACATCTGTGCAAAGTATAAATTCATCACTCACTTCATTTTCTCAGATTGTTCCAGGGAGTGTATCCCGTAGTGTTTTCTGATATCGCTGTCGGCACTTTTAAGAACCTTTTTTGAGAGTAGTAGTGGGATGCCCCCTGGTGAGAGAGTTAGTTTTAGTATATCCTCTTTTGAATTATTTAGGATATCTACAAACTCTGAGAGGTTTTTTACGGTTTTCCCATTTACTTTTTCAATAATCATATTGCTAATTCTCTGAAGTCCGATATTGGTAGAATGAGAAAGAACTCTTGATATAAGAATAAACTCTTCTTGCTCTTGAGTTTTAATTTTATACTGGTTATTATTGAATGTAGTTACGAGATTCATAGGAGCTTTGTTTATAAAGCTATTACCCCACTCAGTAAGATAAGTTTTTGTGAGTGGAAGGAAAATAAAACCGCCTCGAACAAAATATGGCATTGCTTTCTTTTCTGGGTTTTTAGGGATAAGCCATTTTGAATCATCTATGGTTGAAAGATCAAGATTTAACTTTATCTCTTTTTTATCACGTATAATCGTTACTGGAAATGTCTCAGAAAGATAGTGTTCAGAAAAGAGTTGTGTAAAACTCCGTTTACCATGAACGGGATCGGTATATTTACCCCATGCATCGAGTTTACGACCACAAGCAGAGAGGAGAACATCACCCTCTTTTAACAGTTTATGCCCTGAACCCTGTCCGAATACTTTTGAAATCAGGCAACCGCCATTATCAACCGCAAGTCCAAGTTTTTTTCTGTAATAGATTTGCGTCAAAGGTTTTGCTAAAAAGCCAGAGACTGCAGTGGGCTCTTTTGTTGCAATTTTTGCTAAATCCAAAACTTTTGTTATTGTATCACAGGTAATAATATAGAAATTATATTCTCCACCACCATTAAGTGCTAGACCGAAAAATTTATTATCTTTGTCAAATACTGGAATACCGTATCCCATATTCGGGTGTGTACCCTTTACAGCTTTGAGTACTGTGATTGCCTGAAATGAATCAAAATTATATTTTGTTTCAATTATGTCGAGGATGGCATTACCCTCAATTAGCCTGCCATTGGAAGTTTTCCAATATAGATTAAGATCACCAGAACGTGTAAAGTGTGAAGTGGACGGTATTGTGATTGCTTTTGCACTCTTTGGTAGTTTCCCCTTGAGAAGTGCGAGATTCGCATTATAATCAATGGCGACGACCTTCATCTGTACCGGTACAGGTTCTGCCCCCATAGTTAATTCAATAAGTTTCGAATTTCTTACAAATGATGCAAGGGTTAATACAAGATCTTTTCCAACAACAATTCCTGCTCCACCTTGCTTTTGTGGTGGCTTCCAGATCCATGGACTGTAGAAGTACGGAGATTGGATTGTGGTTGAAATGCGTACTACGCTGTTTCTAAGAGTATCTTTAGCGGAGTTATTTTTTTGCAAATGGGCACAGCCTGTGATGATAATTAGAAGAAGTGCTGGAATTGCACAATTGCGGATTGTTTTATATCTATTTGATTGTTTATTAAGCTTTAACATAGTTTATAACCTCTCACTTAAGTTGATATGATATTCTTTAAGTATTTTTTCTGAATTTTTAAATGCATCTTTTTTTGATATAATAAGTGGAACTTCGTTCCCCATAAATTTAATTTCAATTAGATCCTGTTTCGAATAAATAAGTGCATTTTTTAAACCCAGTAAACTGTTGATTTTTTCTTCATTGATAGATTCAATTACTTGTCCTACGTACTGCTCCATATTTACGTTTATAGGGTTTGGTAGGCGTTGTGTGAGTACAGGGAATTCTTTTACGTCAGAGTACTTCTCTTCAGTGTTCGCATCAATATACAACTGCCTCAGAGTTAGGGAAAGGTTTTCCCAGCCACCTGATGCGCTAACATAACCATTCGAGAATGTTGTAAATGCCAAACCTCCGAATATATAGTATTTGGGGACAATGTCGTAAGGATTCCTTTTTTGAATCTTCATTTTCCATGTTGCAGCTTTTACATCAATTTTAAGTAGTTTTTTATTGCGCCATATTTCAAGGTGTATGTTTTTCCCGACTTGCATGCGTTCAACAACTTCAAGGAAATTGACCTTCTTGCCGTCAAGAGAAATAAAACCATCATCTGTAATGTCATATCCATTAATAGAGGTTATTATATCTAAAGGTTTTAGTTTTTTGTACGCAGGCATATTTGGGTAGAGTCTGGTTACAACTACGCCACTCATCTTATCAGAGAGCCCAACAATTTTTCTGAATGCTGGATTCTGGCAGTATTCAGAATATCGTATTGCTATCTCGCTAAAACCGTCAACTTTTCCATCTTTTATATCATCAATAAACTGTTTGACAACGATTGCAGGAATCATATAACCAACATTATCCGCTGTTTTGAGTCCTTGAAATGCGACACCGATTACTTTCCCATTTTGGATTACAGGGCCACCTGAGTTTCCGGGATTAATTGCAGCATCTGTCTGTATTGCAAGATGTTGGTATATCCCCGAATGAGCATAAGTTGTCATTTCAATCCTGCTTACAACCCCACGTGTTATTGAGAGTTGTACTCCCCCTGTCGGATATCCGTATGTTATTGCTTCGCTATTCAGTTCAGGAAGTGGGCCGAATATGAGTGGGGTGAGTCCTTTGTAGAATGATTTATCTTCTACTTTAAGTATTGCAAGGTCTGAGTTATGAGATATGAATTCAACTGATGCAATATATTTTTTTGCATTGAGGAGATTTTGTACTTCGATATATCTTGCATTGCTTACAACGTGTGCGTTTGTGAGTATTCTATCACCCTTGATCATAAAACCACTACCTATGCCACTATTTATGCTGGTTTTTTTCCATGGACGGTTAAATATGTATGATTGTGATGCACAGTAAATTTTTATTACAGATTCTTCTATTCCAGCCGAGAGTGTGGAGGCGGTGATAAGCATACATACTATGGTCATCGGCAGTAGAAACTTTTTTAAAGTGATTTTTAAAGCGATTCCGTTGTTCAATCTTTTATTATTAATACGATAAGCATTAGATCCCTCTTCTTTTCTCTGACATAAGTAAGGTTTATTTGTCTTCATTTAATTCCTTTTATATATGATTGAATTACTCAATATTTGTATCGAGACCATTGAATAAATTTATTTAAATAAGATGTTTCGTGAAAAAACAGTAGCCTTCTTCAGGTGTGCTATGTTTATAGTGATTCTCTTACATGCAACTCTTTCAGCTTTTCCATTGCACTTTTGCTCTGATTTGACCACTGATGATCCGGGAATTTGTTTAAAAAACGCTCATACCAATAGATTGCAACATGAGGTTTTCGTCGCTGAGCTGCACTTCTCGCAGCATAATATAAGAATTCTGGCAAATATCTGCTCTCAGGGAAGTAAATAATCCCTCTCTCTGCAAGCTTACTAGTCTCTTTGAAATTATGAATACGAAACTTTACAACCACTGCATCTTTAATCCTTTTTGAAGACCCTTTTCTTTTCGGATGAGCAAATGCCTCTTCTGCCAGTTTTTGCGTCCACAACGGAATCGTTGCTACGCCAACAACTGCAAGTATCAGCCCAAGTATAAACAGTTTCTTGATCATTTCTAAGCTCCTTTAAATTTATCTGTTATTTTACACCAAGATATTATTAATAACCTATTTTCTCTCTAAGTACATCAATTATTTTATCAGCCGAAATTCGTTCTTGTGCCATTGTATCACGATCTCTTAGTGTAACAGAGTTGTCATCAAGTGAATCAAAGTCAAATGTTACGCAGTAGGGTGTTCCGATCTCATCTTGACGCCGGTAGCGTTTTCCTATGCTGCCAGTGATATCAAATTCCGCCCTGAAGTGCTTCCTGATATCTTTGTATATCTTCTCTGCGGGGTCCGCAAGTTTTTTAGAAAGAGGTAGGATTGCAGCTTGGACAGGTGCGAGTTTCGCAGGAAATCTCAGTACAACCCTACCATCTTCGGCTTTCCCCTCTTTTTTTGTCTCCGCTTTGTCTTCATCGTATGCATTGCATAGTAGAGCTAATATTGTTCTATCAACACCAACAGATGTTTCGATGCATGTCGGAATAAATTTTGAATTGCTCTCTTGGTCAAAATACTCCATAGATTCACCCGAGAACTCCTGATGTTGTGTAAGATCCCACGTCCCTCTATGGTGAACACCTTCAAGCTCTCCCCAGCCAAACGGGAATAGGAATTCAATGTCGAGTGCAGCTTTTGCGTAGTGCGCAAGTTGATCTCCATGATCGTGTATTCTGATTTCATCATCTTTGAATTTTAGTTCATTTTTGTAGAAGTTTATTCTCTCTTCTTTCCAGTACTCATACCACTCCATAGACTCTTCTTCTTTGCAGAAAAATTCCATCTCCATCTGAGAAAATTCACGAGATCTGAACGTGAAGTTTCGAGGGTTGATCTCGTTTCTGAACGCTTTACCGATCTGCCCAATTCCGAATGGGAGTTTTTGACGTGTAGCAACTCGTACATGGTGAAAATCAATAAATATGGGCTGACACGTCTCCGCTCGTAAATATGCAGCATGGTCTTCATCAAAAACCGGGCCGACAAATGTCTTCATCATTAGGTTAAACTCACGCGGTTCTGTTAGGTTATCTGAACCACAATTTGGACATTTTTTAGAATCTTCCATCTGATCTACGCGGTGCCTAGCTTTACACTCTTTGCAGTCGGTCATCATATCCCCAAACTTATCAAGATGTCCAGATGCCTGCCATACCTTTGGATGACAAATGACTGTTGAATCAAGTCCTTCAACATTTGAACGAGTCTCAACCATATAGCTCCACCAGAGTTGTTCAACAGCTCTTTTTAGAGCAGTTCCGTACGGGCCATAGTCCCAGAATCCGTTAATTCCGCCATAAATTTCTGAACTGTGAAATATAAACCCTCTGCGTTTACACAGAGATGTAAGTTTTTCCATTAATGTATTATTGCTCTTATCGCGTGCCATAATTATCCTTTGCTATATTTAGTCTATTTTTTAATTTCCATCAATATTCTAACAACTATACCGCAAGCGGTAGAGATCTTGTATTTCTTTTATTGACTACTCAACCTTAATCGAAATGCTAAGATTTTATCCGCGTAAAGTATAGGAGTTTTATAGATTTGAAATATCAAATCCAAAAACATACTGTTTGTTGTCAAGTTCACCGATGACTAGTCTGAGAATAAGTTCATTTTCTTTTGCATTGGTGAATTCAGATTTCCAGAGGTAAACTCTCCAGACTCCTTTTTTGAGCGATCCTAGGTAACTTCGTTTTTTATAGTCACCGATTTTTCCTTTAAGCTGTGCATTCAGGGCTTTGAACTTTTTCTCAGTAAATCTCTCTTTCATACTCGGAGCGAAATGAGCTGAGAACTTTTCATAATTATTGTTCTTCATTCCGGTCATTATTTGAGTTAAAATAGTTTCTGCAAGTGCTGGCTTTGCGCCTTTCTCTGCATCTTCACTTTTTTTCAATTTTTCAGTAATTTTTTCCATTGCAAGATCAGTCTCTTTCATCTTTTTAGCTAGATAATCTTCAGCAACTTTTTTCTGCAGTTCAGTGAATATTTTTGCATCCTGAAATAGCTTTTTTGATGCGTCACGAATTTTAGCAGCATCGACACCGCCCATCTTTGTTAAGTCAGAAACAGATTTTTTTGCATTTTTTATCATTTGTTTGGCAATTTTATCATACTCTTTTTTTGCCTTTGCACCGATTGTTGATGCATATTTGTTTGATTCAGCAATCATCTCTGCGGCTCTCTTCTTGCCAGTTTCAATAAGTTTTGCCGCTTTTTCTTTTGCTAGATCACTCTGTTCTTTTAGGTACTCTTTTATAAGTTCACTTTTTTGAGATTTAGCTTTTTTCTTCATTGCAGTCATAATCTCTTCTGCTCTCTTTTCTGCTTCGTAGGTTTTTAATGCCATCACTTTCTCAGCTGCTTGACGAATGTCTGTAGCCTCTTTTTTTGCATCAGAGAGAATTTTTGTAGCTGCCTCTTTTGCGGCGGATACACGACCAGTGGTGTCGTTCTGCTCTATAACCTCAATGTCACTTTCAATCAGTTCAGTTTTTTGAGTACTTTCAAGTGTCGGCTCAGTTACTGTTTCAGGTTTCGTTGTCAGACACCCTGATGTGAATGACAGTGTCACTCCCGCAAAAATTAGTGCCATTATTTTCATTATTTTCATATTTTCTCCTTAGGTATTAAAATTGTAAATATACTTCCTTTATTAAGTTCACTTTGTACTGTAATCGTTCCTTTGTGTAATTCAATGATTCTTTTTGATAAAGTGAGGCCTAAACCGACTCCTTCAAAATTTGAGGTAAGCCCCTGCTCTACTCGATGGAAGTCCTTGAATATCAATTGTGTATCTTTTTCTGAAATGCCGATGCCAGTGTCTTTTACCTTTATTTCTATATTCTGATTGTCTAATGTATCCATTAGAGTAACTGTTACATCCCCTGTTTTTGTATATTTCAGAGCGTTATTTATTATATTGATTAGTACCTGCCTTATCAGACGTTTGTCCGCATTTATTACAATTGGCTGCTTTAGGCAAGGGGATTTTAGAATCAACTCTTTTTTGTCCGCAATAGGCTGAAGCATTTCAGTTACCTCTTGTGTAAGTAGGCTTGAATCAAATTCTGTGAAGTTAAGAGTCAATACGCCAGCATCAACCTTTGCAATTTCCAGAAGATCTGAAATAAGATCAAGCAGATGCTCTGCCGCAGTGAGGATTTTTGTTGCAAAATTGTCTATTTTTTCAGGTTTTATTAATTTGGATTTTGCAATTAGAAGGTCAGAGAATCCGATGATTGAGTTCAGTGGTGTTCTCAGTTCATGGCTCATATTTGCGAGGAATTTATCTTTATGCATATTCATCTCTGCAAGTTCTTCTGCTTTAAAATGGAGCTCTTCGTTTATCTGCTCCATCATCTGGGTCTGTTTTTGAAGCTGCACTGCCATTACATCAAAATCACGCATTACATTACCTACTATATCGTTAGTTGTATCGTTAAATCGATAATCAAGGTTTCCGCTTGAGATCTCTTTAGCCCCCATACTGATTTTTTCAAGGTATCTCTTCAGGACAGCGCCAGAAAGTGCGAAAGTCGCAAATGTGAAAAATGTTGCAAGTGTGAAAAATGTAACAAGAAGCATCTCAAGTTGTTCAAAGAAAAAGAGACTTTGATTCTGCCAGTTTTCTACATGATTAAGCTCCACCGTCAGTCGCTCCTGGAGTTCAAAGCGTATTGAATGCATAGTTTCTGCTGTTGCCTTAATGTCTTCTCGCAGTAAAATATTTTTGTCATCCCTATGATGTTCTATCAAATCTCTCTCTATGGTGACTGCTAGTGAATTAAGAATAATTCCGAGTTGCTTTAGTTGTGAATCTGGCATAAATGCACGCGATATTCGATCTTTTTCCATCCTTACAAGAGACTCAATTGCCTTACGCAGTTTTGTTACCTCTTTTGCGAACTTCGCAGCAGCACCAGGGGAGGGGAGGATCAGTTGAGCAAAGGCACTGTCAGCACAATTCATCTGCTCCCTACAGGAGAGTAAGGTCATAACATTCTGTTTCTCTCTATCTGTATAATTTTTTGCTTTTGATACTTCATTCTCACCTAGTCGGATAAGATAAAAACAGAATATAACGGTAGTTAACAAATAGACAGCAAATGTGATCCTGCGTAATAGACTGTATTTTATTCTTTTCATAGGTTACGTAGTCGCGGCTGACCGTATCTTTTTTATGATGAGTATATTCATAATGATTATCAGGGGGATGTAGGATAAAATTACAATCCAGGGAATCAAATATCTTGTATAGTACAGGCCTGTGAAATTTATGAAAAGTCCTATTGGAATGGCAAATATCGCATAGACAAGCCCATGTGCAAAATAAGCGATAATAAAGCCACCATATTTCATTATTACTGAAAAAAGTATAACTAATTGATAGTAGAAAATAATACTAAGTGCAGTTATTATGATGACAAATAGAAAATCAGAATGATTGAAATGATTTAGGAATCCCGGGCTCATCAGTGCACCGAGGCCTGTCATGATCAGCGTCGGTATTATTATTATTATTGATCCAGCAATTTTACTCCATAATATTACCTGTATTGAATGCGGAGTCGTAAGTAGAGTTGAGAGCGTATTGCTCCATACTTCAGAATGAAAAAGGCTGTCGCAGATGTAAATACCCTCAATAAATAGTGTGATTATACCTACTACGAGCATAGTGGCACCTATAAACTCGACATCGATATTTACAAATGAAAATATAATAATAACTACAGCAATAATAATTAGAAGAAGCACTTGGACTAGTATCATTGCATATTTCCCTTTTGCGTCGAAGTAGAAAGCCTTCCAGGCTATTGAATCGCCCCAGCACCGTCTTACACGGCAGAGATTCCATCTTGCGTGCCGTATCCCTTTCGGTAAGCGAGCAGGAGAAGATGCTTGCGTATGTTTTGTGCAACAGTGATCAAAAAGTATATACGACAATACAAAACATAACACACTTAATGAGATATATACAGTTGCCTGAAGACCCCAGATTGGTTCGTTCGAGAAGGTTTGCAGAATTGATGATATACGAGAAAACGGTGAGAGCCACCGCGTGGGGTTAAATATCGGCACTAAAATATTGAATGTTGCGACAATCGCAAGTGCTATTGCTGCCGCCGTTGCTGTACGTTTGCAAACTACCGAGAGTAGTAGTGCAAGATTATTTAAGAGAACCATATAAACAAGAAGCGTTACAAATACTGAAGCGACCTGATACGTGGTTACACCACCAAGCGTGACGGAGAGAAGAACAAACGGAAACTGTGATATTACAAGAAGAAGTCCGAGTATTAATTTGCCCGTTCCCTTGCTCAATAGCATGGAAAGTGGGCTGATACCAGTCATCATTAGAAGCCCGAGAGAATCAACCTCTTTCTCCTCTGTAATTGCCGATGTGAAAATAGATATGCCGATGAAAGTTATAAAAACAAGATTGATTTCACCTATGAACATCAAAAAATCCAGACCAACTGCACTTCTTAGACTCGTTGCTCTTGATGTGAAGAATGCAAGAAGAGACCAGAGTATTGCTCCAAGCATTGCAAAGCGATAGAGATAGCTTTGCCAATGTCTATTGTCAAGCAATAAAGAACGCTTGAACAGTGCAAAATTTGGTAATGAGATTTTCATCAATAATGATTATCCTCATCTGTTTTATAATGATACAGTTTTGTTTTATCGACAGAATATCATGGATTTACAGGCATATTAGAGTTTTGCTTTATTAAACTCTATATCGTATAATTGTACAGAATCTCCCTCTTGGAAATCTGCGAAGTTATCAAGTCTTATTCCACACTCAAGACCAGCTTTTACTTCTTTTACATTGTCCTGGAAACGCCTCAAAGATGTAACTGAACCGTTGTAGATTAACTCTTTGTTTCTGAATACACGAGCCTTTGATCCAACCTTAACAGAACCTTTCTCAACCATACATCCAATAACATCTGGTCCTTTTGATACTCCGAAGATCTGAAGAATGTTTGCCCAACCAAGCTCTTTTTCTCGCTCTTCTGGGGCAAGTTTTCCTGTTAGGGCCTCTTCGATGTCTTCAAGAAGTTCATAGATGACACTGTAAAGTCTGATCTCTATATTCTGTTCATCTGCTAGTTTATTGACCCCAGGGTTTACCCTTACGTGAAATCCTATAAGGATGGCATTGGAGGCTGAAGCAAGGATTACATCATTCTCAGTTAATGCTCCAACTGCTGAGTGAATAATATTTATATATATCTTATCTGACGGGAACTTTGAAAGTGATTCGGCAATGGCTTCAAGAGAGCCCTTGACATCAGCTTTTACAATTACAGGAAGACTTAGCTGCTTCTCTTTGTCAATCGATGCAAACAGATCATCAAGTGTAACAGTACTGCGTGAAAGCTCACTATTTCTGCTGTTGGCTGCACGCTCTTCTGTAATAAGTCTCGCCTCTTTTTCACTTTTGCATACAACGAGCTTTGAACCAGCTTCAGGTGTGCCGGATAGACCAACTACAGTGACTGCATCCGCAGGGCCAGCTGAGTCAATCATTTTTCCATGCTCGTTAAGCATAGTTTTTACACGACCGAATGACTGTCCAGAAAGAATTATATCTCCCTTCTTTAATGTTCCGTTCATTACTATAATATTTGCTGTAGGGCCAAGGCCTTGCTCTAACTGTGATTCAAGAACTATTGCATTTGCAGGACGATTAGGGTTCGCTTTAAGTTCAAGCATCTCAGACTCAAGAATAATTCGATCTAGAAGTTCATCTATGCCTTCACCTGTTTCTGCGGATACTCGGATTACTCCGATATCTCCACCCCAGTCTTCACTCATTATCTCATTCTGCTGCATCTGCGTAAGAATCTTTTCAGGGTTCGCACCTGGTAGATCCATCTTATTTATTGCTACAATAATTGGAACACCTGCTGCACGCACATGATTTAACGCCTCAATTGTCTGGGGCATAAATCCATCATCAGCGGCAATTACAAGTATCGCAATGTCTGTTACATTTGCTCCGCGTGCACGCATTGCTGTAAATGCTGCATGTCCAGGAGTGTCAACAAATGTGATTGTTTTACCTTTTACATTTACTGTTGATGATGCAATGTGCTGGGTAATTCCACCAGACTCACCATCAACAATTCTAGTCTTACGAATCTTATCCTGTAGAGATGTCTTACCATGATCAACATGACCAAGAAATGTTACAATCGGCGCTCTTGGTAGAAGGTCTTCGGGTTTATCTTCGTATTCAATGTCTTCTGGTGCAATAGAATCTTCTGAATCACCTACATGATCAGCTTTATCGCGTTTATCAATAATAACATTTGCACCAAATTTCTTTCCAAGCTTAATCGCTACATCTGGTTCTATCTTTTGATTGATGTTCGCAAGAATATTCATCGACATCAGTGCACTTACAATTTCGTTGGCTTTTTTGCCCAGAGCTTCAGCAATGCTTTTTACAACAATTGGTGATTTAAGATGAATCTCATCTGCTTTAGCTGCGGCATTTCTTTCGTTTGCCTGCTTAATCCCCTCTTCTTTTAGTTTGGTAATATGCTCCTCTACTAGATCTATAAGATCATCAGGTACTGTCGTCTTTCCTGATTTACAATCTAATCCGAGGTCTCTTAATTCATGCATCATCTCCTTAAGAGATAATCCATGTTTTTTTACCAAATCATTGACTTTTACCTTTTTAGCCATTCTATTCTATTTACTCCTCAATCTTTTTCAGTGCTTCACTAATTGCATCAACGTCCGTTTGTTCAATGCCATCGAGCTCCAGAAGATCTTTAAGTTCAACTTCCTTAATACCATCAACCGATGTAAATCCGTTATTTACAAGTTTTTCAATAATTACACGATCCAAATGCATTGTCTCCGCAAGTGCATCAACAATTTGCTTCAATTTTTCTGCAAAAGAGGTCTCTTCTTTGTTTTCTGCAGCCGAAATATTTACCTTGTGTGCAATCAACTTCGAGGTCAATCGTACATTCTGGCCTCTCTTTCCTATCGCTAGAGATAGCTGATCCTGGTCAACAGTGATATTCACTGTCCTTGCAGGTGCATTTATCTCAATATTTCGCAGCTTTGCTGGCTGAAGTGCGTTTGCTATAAACTTATGAAGATCCTCGTCATATTCAATTATATCAATCTTTTCACCACCAAGTTCCGTGGTTATATTTTTTACTCGCATTCCGCGCATTCCGACGCAGGCTCCGATAGGATCAACATGATCATCTTTGCTTATAACTGCTATCTTTGTTCGCGAACCAGCCTCTCTTGCTATATTTTTTACTTCAACTATGCCGTCGTGAATCTCAGAAACTTCTCTCTCAAACAAACGTCGTACAAAGTCTTTATTTGTGCGAGATAGAATAAGGCTCGGACCCGATCCTGACTCTTCAATTTTCATAAGAAGAGCATTTATCCTGTCGCCAGGCATATAATTTTCATTGGGGATTTTGTCTTTATAAGAGAGTATCCCTTCTGCCTTACCCATATCAACAATAACATTTCCTGCATCATAACGACGCACTATGCCGTTGACAATTTGCCCCATAACCTCTTTAAATTCTTCGAGTACAATGTCTTTTTCTGCACGGCGAATCTGCTGCATCATTGCCTGCTTCGCAGTCTGGGCCGCAATCCGTCCAAAATTGCTAGGAGTTACTTCCCACTCAACAATATCTTCCTCTTTTGCATCGGGGAAGCGTGTGAGCACCTTTTCAAGATTAATACAGTTTGGACATTTTACTGATTCATCATTAACAACTTTCAGTTTGGCCCATACCTTATATTCACCTGTATCTTTGTCGAACTGCACATCCAAGTCATCAGCAGGCTGATCAACACTTTTACGCGCAGCAGTAATCATAGCATCTTCAAGTACTTTGACCATTGTCTCACGGTCTATACCGCGTTCTTGCTCTATATATTCAAGTAAAGCTAATAATTCATTATTCATAACTAAAAAAAATCCTCATCAAAATATTTTTTACAAAAAAGAAAGCGGGTATAACAAACCCACTCTTACCAACGGGAAAAACTCCCAAAATGTAAAATGTCGCATGACCTAATTCACAAAAGAATTTTACTATAACTCCCTATACTGCGATTTGCAAGGGGATTTTGGCATCTATTTTGCTTTTCCTTGCAAAAAAATATTTTAACCCTTTTCCCTACTCTTTAGTCGTACTCATTGTCTTACTCTTTGTCCTAATCTTTGTCTTAATCTTTGTCTTAATCT
>JAUUYH010000074.1 GCA_030590505.1 Kiritimatiellota bacterium | reverse complement strand
CGATTATCTACTTGCGGCAGTGCCAGCGGTATAGCCGCTGGAAAACGCCCATTGTATATTAAATCCACCACATGGTCCGTCAACGTTTAGTACTTCTCCAGCAAAGTATAAACCTGGCAATAACTTGCTTTCCATTGTATCTGGAGATATATCTTTTAGCTTGACTCCCCCTCTTGTCACCATGGCACGATCAAAACCTTCAGTACCATTTATGACCATTGAATAATTTGTCATATTTTGAATAAGATTAGTTATCTGTTCTTCTGATAGTTTATCAACTTTTGTTCCTATATCTATTGCTGATTCAACTGTTAATATATTCGCTAGGCGTTGTGGTATTTTACTACTTATTAATTTATGAATTCTGTTTTTAGGGCTATCTCTTTTCCATTTTTTTATTAATGTAAACCAATCATGGGATAACATATCTGAGTGGAAATTAATTCGCACTGCAACTGTTTTGTTTTGCTGAAGAAGGTCAGCAATATCCCCTGAAATATCAAGTACTCTTAGCCCCGTTATGCCGGTGTGAGTAAACATGATTGACCCATTTTTAACATTATTTTGATATCTGGGGTGGTCAATAAAAAACGATGCGTCGGGAACGGTTAACCCACTACAATTTGCCGGCCATATCTGTTCTGTTATTAAAGAAACCATAGCTGGAAAAAGTTTTGTTATTTTGTGTCCAGCTTGCTTGGCTAATGGATAGCCACCACCTGTTCCTCCACATTTTTTATATGATTTGCCGCCAGTTGCTATAATAACCTTGGGAGAATAAATAATGCTTTGTTCAGTCTCAATTCCAGCAAGTTGCTCTCCTTCAAAGATTAATTTGTTGCATTTTGTTTTAGTTAGGATAGTTACAGATAACCTTTTACACTCTTTTCTTAGTGCCTTTACTATGTCAGATGATTTTTTTGATGCTGGAAAGATATGAAAACCATCTTCACAGGCCGTAGGGACTTGCAAATTGTTGATGAATGATATTAATTCGTTGCTGAAAAAGTTATTGAAGGTAGGAGCGATAAACTTTGCAGATGTTCCAAATTCGGAGATAAAACTTTTAAGTTCTGCTTTATTTGTAAGGTTGCACTTCCCCCCACCAGAGATGACTATTTTAGCTCCTTCAAGTTTTAATTGTTCACATAAAATAACTTTTTTCTTATTGCGGGCAGCAAAAATAGCCGCACACATTCCTGCAGGGCCTGCACCAATTATTGCGATATCATATCTTATATTACTCATATTTTTCTCATAGGTCTTTTGATATTCTCCATGATGTACGATAGGGGATAATCTCATAAAATCAATACCAAATTAACATTTCAAGTTTTTTTGCTATGACGTTGCGAAGTTCGCATTGATTTTACCATATTATGTTCTATGATAGATGAAGGGAAGTTGTAATGCTTCTCAGTTGCTTGAATGGTTATACCGCAAGCGGTAAATTTCTTGTCTTTCTTTTGCTAGCTAATTAAGTTTAAAGAAAATGTTAGGATTTCATCCGTGCAAAGCATATCGGCTTTGCAGATCTGTCGCCATGCTCGAATAGGCATCGAAGTCGTTTATAAAAAAATGGAATATTATTATGAATTATGTAAAAGAGTTGAAAGATATGCCAAAGAAAAATGAGTTTATCATTTGTTTTGACAGTGATGGATGTGTTTTTGATACTATGGAGATTAAGCATAAAGAGTGTTTCTGTCCAGCATTTATTAAGCACATGGATCTGCAGGCCGGCAGTAAGTACGCTCGTGAAGTCTGGGACTTTGTGAATCTGTACAGTAAAACGCGCGGGTGTAATCGCTTCTTAGGCATCAAGCATGCTTTGGCATTTCTGCGTGAACGCCATGAGATCCTGGCGCGAAATATTAATGTCCCGACAATGGATGCACTTATGTCGTGGATTGAAGTGGAAACAAAACTTGGGAATCCAGCACTTGAGGCTAAAGTAAATGAAACTGCTGATCCAGAACTAAAAAAAGCACTTGCGTGGAGTAAAGAAGTTAATGCAAGAGTTGAAGATATGGTTTATGGGATATCTCCTTTCCCCGGAGTTATGGATGTTCTTAGAAAATCTAAGGGGCAAGCAGATATGATTGTAGTATCACAAACTCCGCTGGAAGCTCTTGTACGAGAATGGAAAGAGAATGAGATGATGGATTATGTCGCTGTTATTGCGGGCCAGGAACACGGAACAAAAACAGAACATATTGCTTTAGCAACAGAAGGAAAGGGATATGAGAGTGGCAAAGTGCTAATGGTCGGTGATGCACCTGGTGATTTGAAAGCAGCAGAGGCTAACAATGCACTATTTATGCCTATTGTTCCAAGCAATGAGGAGGCGTCATGGTCAAAATTCGCAACTGAAGGCCTTGACCGATTCTTTAACGGAACTTTTGCTGGCGAATATCAGCAGGAGTTACTAAGTGAATTTGATAAAGCCCTTCCAGTAGATCCTGAATGGAGTGTAGGAAGCAAATAAACCCACATTGGTGGGATTAAAAAGAATGCGAAGTTCGCAGAGCAATGACCTATGGCACGCGGGCTAGTGAAGGGGCATTTTTTAAGATTTTTTCGGATTCAGTTGCACTTCAAACTGTTTTATCATATCTCTGAGGTCGGCTGCACGTTCAAATTCAAGTGCAGCGGCGGCGGCAAGCATATCTTTTTCGAGCTCTGCAATCAGTTCAAGTGGATCCTCTTCGGAGCCATTATATTCCTCCGAAAGTTCGTGCAGAGATGCTTCAAGCGTAGGGCCAACATCATCACGAATCTCTTTGACTACGGTTGTCGGGGTTATGCCATGTTTTTTATTATGTTCCATTTGTAGTTTACGGCGCTCTTCTGATGTTTCGCACAGTTTTTTTATGCTGTCTGTTATTTTATCGGCATAGAGAATAACTTTTCCGTTTTCATTTCTGGCTGCTCGTCCTGCAACCTGAATAAGTGCACGTGCCGAACGAAGAAAGCCCTCTTTATCTGCGTCGAGAATTGCAACGAGTGCAACCTCGGGCAGGTCTATTCCTTCCCTGAGCAGGTTTATTCCGATAAGGCAGTCGAATTCACCTTTGCGAAGTTCGCGAAGAATTTTCACCCGTTGCAGTGTATCAAGCTCGGAATGGATATATTTGACCTTCAGGTCAACGTCCTTCATATAGTCGGTCAGCCGTTCCGCACTCTTTTTTGTTAACGTTGTTACAAGTACACGCTCGTTGCGGGCTGAATGGTTTCGTATTTCATCGATAAGATCATCAACCTGTCCTTCAAGAGGTCGAATATCAATAACCGGATCAAGCAATCCTGTCGGACGCACAACCTGGCGTATCGGCGGCCCGCTCAACTCCTGTTCAAAATCGCCCGGAGTGGCGGATACGAAGATGGTATCTCCCGTAAGGTTGAGAAATTCTTCAAACTGTAGCGGTCTGTTATCGAGTGCGGATGGAAGGCGGAATCCATGATCGACCAAGGTCTGCTTACGGCTTCTGTCGGCCTTGTACATCGCTCTGACCTGTGGGAGCGTAACGTGCGATTCGTCAATTACAGTGATGAAATCATCTGGGAAAAAGTCAATTAAGCAGAATGGGCGTGAACCGGGCGTTCTGCCAGAGAGGTGCCTTGAGTAGTTTTCGATACCGCTGCAGTAACCGATCTCCTTCATCATTTCGATATCGTAGATTGTGCGCTGGTACATTCTCTGCGCTTCAATCAATAGATTCTCTTTTTCAAAATATGCTACACGTTCACGCATCTCTTTTTCGATTGCGGTACAGGCCTTAGCAACTCTCTCTGCTGGCATTACAAAGTGCCGACACGGGAAAAGCACTGCTTTATCTTTTGTTTCGAGTCTGTTGCCAGTAACTGGATCGTGTTTTGATATATTTTCAATAGAGTTGCCCCAGAATTCAATCCTGATAAATTCATCACGTTGGGGGGAGAATACATCAACGCTGTCTCCGCGTACTCTGAACTGCCCTTTTTCGGGAGCAATATCGTTGCGTTCATACTGAATATCGATTAAGGTGTGAAGTAGTTCATTGCGTTCAATAGTCATATTTTTTTCGACTGTTACGCACATAAATTCGTAATCTTCTGGTGAGCCTAAACCGTAAATGCAGGAGACACTAGCTACAATAATTACATCATTTCGTTCGATAAGTGATGCAGTGGCAGAGAGACGAAGGCGCTCAATCTCTTCGTTGATACTTGCGTCTTTCGCAATATAGGTATCAGTCTGCGGCAGGTAGGCTTCGGGGAGGTAGTAGTCGTAATAGCTGACAAAATATTCGACGGCATTATTAGGGAAAAAAGCTTTAAATTCACTAAATAGCTGAGCCGCGAGGGTTTTATTGTGTGAAAGTACCAGAACAGGTCGATTAAGTTTTTCAATAGTATTGGCAAGGGTAAATGTTTTTCCCGAGCCAGTCACACCGAGTAGCGTCTGACAGTTTTTTTTGCTGCTCTTTGAAGTTAACCTTTTTGCGAGTTTCGCAATTGCCTCAGGCTGGTCTCCTGCTGGTTGGAATTCTGACTCTAATTTAAACATTTGCTATGCTGCCTTACATCAATTGATTTGATCATTAAACCACTTTTTAAACTGTTCACCTTTTTCCTGTGCCAGCGGTTTCGGAGTCATACCATAAAACCATGGTCTGGTGTAAAAGGTTGAAGATAATGAAGAGTGCGCTTCTCCGCGACCTGCTGCACGATGACCCAGGCTATAAATAGCTCTATGCATACTGGCAGGATAAATTCGCGGCCCATCTGGTTCGCCAATCTTAAAAAGTCCGGCAATCACTGGCAGAATCAGCCAAAGCATAATTAGCCCCACAACTGTACTGCCTACCATCATATTTGATTTGTTCTTTTTGCTCTTTTTTTTCGTTTTTTTCTTAGCCATTTTTCTCCAGCTTTTTTAGCACATAGGTTATGTAATTTCTCTTAATTATCGTTGTATTTTATTTCTCTCTTCTCTTCTTCCAGATGGGAAATCGTGATATGCACTGTATCTGAAGGGAGTATCTCCTCAATCCGCTCTGGCCACTCGATAAGCTTTATCGCATCACAATCATCAAGATATTCATCTATCCCAAATGCTAATGCATTGTTTGAGTCTGGAATACGATAAAGATCCATGTGGTATAGACGCTTAATTTTTTGCTTTCTCCTATCAATCTTATACTCCTGTACAATGGTAAATGTAGGACT
Organism: Kiritimatiellota bacterium; assembly: GCA_030590505.1. GTDB lineage: Bacteria > Verrucomicrobiota > Lentisphaeria > Victivallales > JAADHT01 > JAUUYH01. Next base: position 6,121 of record JAUUYH010000074.1, on the reverse strand, counting down.
TGGGATTGAGCCAGTTACCCCCAATCCACGTGCGAATCCACGAGAGAAGACGCTTTTTCCAGCACCTAACGAGCCGTGCAACGCAAAAAGCGTGCCTGGTTTTGCGAATTTCGCAATGTCCGCTGCGAATTTCGCAGTTTCATCTTCAGAATTTGAAATAATTGTCTTCAATCTTTTTTCCTAAATCCCACCAAGGTGGGTTATATTCCCTTATAAAAATATATTTTGCTAAGCTTTTATTAAAAGCGTATAATAACATATTATGCGGCATTTTCAACTTTTTCTTATAGAAACCTTAAATTCAATATAAAGCTTGTAAAGGTTTGATTAGTGTGATAAACTGTAATATATAAATTTTATGCAAGAAGAGGCGTGCAATCTTATTCGGGAACAGAGTGTAGTTTATGCAAAAAAATCGCAAAAAGAAAAAAAAAGGACATGTGAAAAAAAGATATATCTTTTTTGTAGCTTTTTTGATAGGTACAGGTCTCTCTCTTACGGCACTCTCTATATTTCATCAATTTGAAACTGAAAGTTTTGAACAGCTCTCTTTCTCTACATCCATATCTCTCACGGAAAAAACAAATAGTGCGATATTGCAGTCTAAGGCTGAAGTTGAGATTCTTGCTAAAAATTTACATATTGCGTCAGTATTATCAAGTGGTACTGGAGAGGAGAATAATTTAGTATTACCCATTTTAACTGTAACAAAAGATCTACTTAAGGCATCTATTGTATATATTATGGACAGAGACGGTACAACAACGCACTGTACCAAGTACGGTCCAGAGAAGAGCAAAACTCTAACAGGAAAAAACTACAAGTTTAGACCCTATTTTCAACAAGCAATGATGGGGAAGAGCTGCATCTATCTGGCGCTGGGTGTTACAACAGGCAAGCGTGGCATCTACTACAGTACTCCGATAAGGGAGAGAAAGGATCAACCTCCGATTGGGGTGCTTGTTATCAAAAAAAGTCTGAGCTATATAGATGCTTGTATTAAAAATACACCTGCATCAGAAGTATTGTTGATATCTCCAGATGGCGTTGTTTTTTCAGCAACAAATAAGGAATGGATGTATAAGCGTACCTTGTCGCTCTCTCCTGAAAAACTTAAACTTCTTAAGCAAATCAAGCAGTTTGGTAACCAACCCTTGTCTTCTATGCCTTTTTCCTTAGATAAAAAAGATGTGGTTATAGACGGGGAGAAATACCAAATCCTTTCCCAAAAGAGTATGATCAAAGGTTGGCTACTTGTAACACTTTGGAATACAGAAAATAGATCTCAAGCGATTATTCCCATATTTATTGCATGCCTCATTTTCTTTATGACGATGATGATGGCTCTCTACTATCGATCGGCAAAACATAGAGAAGAACTCAGTGCACATATAAAGAATCAGAATGAAAGATTAAAGGAATCAAATAGTAACCTTAAGAAGGAGATTAAAGGTCATCTGCTATCAGAGACAGAGTTGATTATTGCCCGAGATGCAGCGGAAGTTGCGAATCTCGCAAAAAGTTCTTTTCTTGCAAATATGAGCCACGAAATAAGAACCCCTATGAATGGTGTAATCGGCATGTCTGAACTCCTGTTAGGAACTCATTTATCTAAGGAGCAGAAAGATTATTGCCAAACTGTCATAAAATCTGCTGAAGCACTGCTCGTTGTCCTGAATGATATTCTTGATTTCTCTAAAATCGAAGCTGGCAAGATAGAGATAGAGTCTGTTAAATTTAATCTTCACGATATAGTTGATTCTGTGGGACAGTTGTTTGCTGCAAAAATAATATCACCAGATCTCAATATTCATATAAACTTTGACCCGAATGCTCCAGAATGGGTTGAAGGTGATCCCACCAGAATGCGGCAGGTGTTGTCTAACCTGATGGGAAATGCTTTAAAATTTACATCTGAGGGAGATATTGTTTTATCAGCCAAGCTACTAAAGAGTGATGAATCAGAATTTCTTTTTGAATTTTCTATCAAGGACAGTGGAGTGGGTATTGAAGAAGATAAATTACATACTATTTTTGAACAATTTTCTCAGGCTGATACATCTATGACACGAAGATTCGGAGGTACCGGACTGGGGCTCACGATAACCAAGCAACTAATTGAATTGATGAGTGGTGAGATAAAGCTGTTAAGCGAATTGGGTCAAGGAACAATGGTAACATTTTTACTGCCGCTTAAAATTACGGACCCACCTGATGGTACAGCAAACACAGGCACTCTTAAGGTTGAAGACCTACATGGTCTAAAAGTTCTTATTGTAGATGACAATATGATTAATCTACAGATTATGAGAGAATTGATGAAAAAGTGGAAATTAAGAGGGGACGATGTTGACTGTGCATCAGAAGCAATAAGATTACTTAAAAAAATGCCAAAGGATGACCCATATAAAATTGTGATAACTGATAATCAAATGCCAGATATCGACGGCTTCGAACTTGCATATCAAATTAAAAAACGCACGGAATGGAAGAATATTCCGATTATTATGTTAACCTCTATGAACCTCCTTATGGCAAATAAAAAAGCTGGAGAAAATATTTTTGATGCCTTTTTGACGAAACCATTCAAGCACTCTAGCTTGATGGATGCTATGCTGAATGCACTGCACCATACAGGCTCTATGCTCAGCAATGAAGCAGGTAGCAAAAAAGCAACTACAATACAGTCCCCAAGCCTTCAATGTGATACACACTGCTTGTTAGTTGAGGACAATGTTGTGAACCAAAAATTGGCAATTGCGGTGCTCAAAAAACTTAACTGTAGCGTAGATTTAGCTAAAAATGGTAAAATAGCACTGGAAAAAATTAAAGAAAAAGCGTATAATATAGTGTTTATGGATTGTCAAATGCCTGAATTGAATGGATATGAAACGACAGAGGCGATTCGTAAGCTGGAAAAAGAGGACGCCCTGGTTGGGCATATTCCGATTATTGCAATGACCGCAAATGCGATGTCAGGAGATAGGGAGATCTGCTTGCTAGCGGGCATGGATGATTATATAAGTAAGCCTATCAAAAAAGCGAATATTATTGAATCTTTAAAACAATATACAAAATGGACAGAAAATGAGTGAAGATAAAAAAAACAAATCTCTGACAAAAGCAGAGTTGGAAGAATTATCATTTGAAGATGCACTTGCAAGACTTGAAACGTGCGTAACAACAATGGAGAGTGGTAATCTACCACTTGAAGAGATGATGAAAGGATTTGAAGAAGGTCAGACTCTTGCTGCGATATGCGCAATAAAGCTGAAGAACGTTGAGAAAAAGATTGAAATATTGAAGAAAAAAACATCTGGTGAGCCTGAGTGGGAAGATTTTAACGATACTCCTGCACAGACACGTAATGCTCCCGCAGCACCGCAGAAAACTGTCGCACCTACATCATCATCAGGCATAAACGACGACGATCTGCTCTTTTAATCCCACCAAGGCGGGCTTAATTGCCCGTCCCTTTGGGGGGGGCGTTTCCATATAAAAAAATATTTTGCCAAGCTTTTATTAAAAGCGTATATACTCTTTGTATGTTACTTATTAATTTTGCCTGTTTTAACTGCGTCCAGCAGGGGGCATTTGCTTTAATTTCCCCTTTCGCTTTTTCTTAATGTAATCCGAAATTGGCGACTTGAGGCATGACTGCACTAGAGAGATCTCTGTGCGAAAAAGGATTACTTCAAAATAAATAAGTAAAATAACCCAAAAACCACCTGTAATTCAAATTTCTTGCAGTAGAGTAGGTCTTCAATGCAAAAAGACTTTACTGTTATGAAAACAAAATTAAAAGATATCGCGAGTATAAGGACGGGCTTTCAAGTCCGATCTAAGCTGACCCCTATTGACGAGGGTAGTCACCATATTATCCAGATGAGGAATATCTGTACTGATACAGGATGTATATTTGATGATATTGAGTTTTGCAGGGTTACTCCGACTATATCATATCTTGACCGGTATCTACTTAAAAAAGGATATGTACTGTTTCTTACACGTGGCAATAATCATCTTGCTACTCTGATTACTGAAGAGTATATTGATTTTGTTGCGGCAGGGCAATTTATGGTTTTAGTATTAAATAGTGATGAATGTTTACCAGAATATTTGAGTTGGTTTCTTAATGCACCGGAAGCGAAATCTTATTTTGGCAGAGAGGCGCGGGGGACATCAGTTAAGATCATAGATAAAAGAACAGTGGAAGATTTATTAATTCCATTACCTGATCTAGAAACTCAGAGAAAAATTGTGAAACTAAGCAGGCTAGCTCTAAAAGAAGAACATCTTTTGGATTCGCTTAAAGAAAAGCGAAAACAGTTAATTTACGGGTACTGTCGGGGAAAAATAACAGAAGGGGGGGGATGGTAAATGAATAATAATGTAAAAATAATAGAGCCATCTGAAGATAGAGGAGAGATTATAATTTACCAATCGGAAAAAGGGAAAGAAAATTTGAGAATAAAGCTTGCCGGGGGAACTCTGTGGCTAAATTTAAATCAAATTGCCGAGCTTTTTGAAAGGGATAAATCTGTCATTTCACGACACCTTAATAATATATTTAAATCAGGTGAATTAAGCAAAAAACGAGTTGTTGCAAAAAATGCAACAACTGCAGCAGACGGGAAGACTTATCAAGTAGAATATTTCAATTTAGATGCAGCAATATCTTTAGGGTATAGAGTTAATTCCAGGCGAGGTACGGAATTTCGTATATGGGCAACAAATGTCTTAAAACAGCACCTTGTCCAAGGTTACAGCGTTAATGAAAAGCGTTTAAAGGAACTCAAACAGAGCCTGAAACTGGCATCTGATATTTCAAAACGCAAAGAGCTTTCAGGTGATGAAGCAACGGCCTTACTCCAGGTGGTTTCGGAATACGCATACGCACTGGATCTATTGGATGATTACGACCATCAGCGTGTAACAGTGCGCAAAACCTCACGGCGTAAAGCAAAACAGGTAACCTATGAAGAAGCAATCAAGCTCATAGATCAGATGGGGGCGATGTTTGGTCACACAGATGTTTTTGGCGTGGAAAAAGATGACAGTCTGCACAGTTCACTTAATACTGTAATGCAGAGCTTTGCTGGAAAAGATCTTTATCCATCAGTTGAGGAGAAAGCTGCACATCTACTCTATTTTCTTGTTAAAAATCACAGTTTTGTGGATGGAAACAAACGCATAGCTGCGGCTATTTTCTTACACTTTGCTGATAAAAATAAACTGATATACGATAAAGAAGGCAATAAGCATATCGCAGATAATGCATTGGTTGCAATGACTCTGATGATAGCGGAAAGTAAACCAAACGAAAAAGATGTTATTACGTCGATGCTGACGAATTTGATAGCGATTTAATATAATAAAGGAAATGAATAATGGAAAAGATAACTCAGGAAGAGATTAATGGGGTTTTATGGAAAGCGTGCGATACATTTCGTGGAGCTGTTGATGCAGCGGATTATAAAAATTACATATTGGTAATGTTGTTTTTAAAATATATCTCTGATGTATGGGCTGATCACTATGAAACTCTGAAGAAAGAACATGGCGATAATGAAGAAATGATTCTCCGTCGAATGAAGCGAGAACGGTTTAACCTTGACCAGAAACATTGTTTTGCCAGTGTTTATGAGCAACGTGATGAGGCAAATCTTGGGGAAATAATAAATCTTTCATTGGAGCACATTGAAGAATCCAATAAACTGAAACTTGAAGGTGTTTTTAGAAATATTGACTTCAACTCTGAAGCAAATCTTGGACAAACAAAAGAGCGAAATAAACGTCTGCGTAATCTGCTTGATGATTTTAATGATTCACGCCTTGATTTGCGACCTTCGCGAATCGGAAATTTAGATGTTATCGGTAATGCCTATGAATTCCTAATAGGTAAATTTGCCGCTGGAGCTGGGAAAAAAGCTGGGGAATTCTACACCCCACCGGAAGTTTCAACTTTATTAGCTAAATTGCTCGCCCCAAAATCAGGAGAAAGGATATGCGATTTAGCCTGTGGATCGGGATCTCTGCTTATCAAATGTGGAAATGAAGTCGGTGATAATGACTTCTCTCTTTATGGGCAAGAAAATATTGGTGCAACATGGGCTCTCTG
>JAUUYH010000217.1 GCA_030590505.1 Kiritimatiellota bacterium | reverse complement strand
TACGGAATGCCGATATAATTTTTGTCCTTGACAAGGGGCGTATTGTGGAAAAAGGCAACCATGACGAGCTGATGAAACTCAATAAGCACTACGCCAACCTTGTTAACCTCCAGATGAATGCTTAACCCGTATTTTTCTTTTTTCGTCCTATATGTCAGGGAATAATCAACCTGTCCTCTTAGATTTTTTGACCTCAAGTTATTTGTAGAACCTGTCCCTTTCTAATGTTAAAAATAATGCAAAAATGGATGATTTTAAATATCGCTTTCAGCGAAAAATATGGGATTGGTAACTTTCCTAGCCTAGATGCTTTGCATCAAGACTAGGCTATGTTAAACATCTGCTTCGCAGAAGTAACGGAGGGCTTGCCGCTAATGTAGCATAACCGTCTCGGTTGTGAATTCACTCGGAGGCGTCTCGCCTCCACACGAAGTAACAAAAGTGAATAAGAAAATCCAACTTAACGGTTACCAATTATTTAATTGTAATAACAATACGAGAAGTCTTATCGCCAAATGTTACATCCATAAGATAGCAACCAGTTTTAAGTTTCGTCTTATCAGTCGTCTGATTTAACGTTGTTGTATTTCCATCACGCAGCAGAATCAATGCCGGGTCTTTACCTGGAATTACGACTCCATTTATATCACACGGCATAAATGTAACTTGGATAATATCGTTATTTTCAATTGTGCATACCATTTCAGAAGTTGCCGTTACGGGTTCTTCAATTATGGCCGCAATGGCGGAATCTGCTCTTGCTATATTACCATCAATAGCTACCTGAAAGGGCAATCGTGCATTGATCTGTTCAATCAGAACCTTCTCTTCTGGAGAGAGTTCTTTCGTTGCACAACCTGCAGAAACCATCAATAAAAGAGAGAAAGAACAGAGGTAAATTATTGCTTTTTTCATTATAGTTACTCCACTCTATCGATTTCAATTTCTGAATCGATCTCTTCTCTCAGGATACGTTGCAAACCATCTTTTATTGTCATTGTAGCATGAGGACAGCACCCGCAGGCACCTTTAAGTCTTACTTTGACCTTTTTCCCATCAACTTCTACAATTTCAAGATCTCCACCATCTGCCTGAAGATGCACTCTTAATTCATCTAATCTCGCTCTAATTTTTGCTTCCATTATTCTATTCCTTTTTTAAGGGTTGTTTTATGACTAAAATATAAATTTAACATCATTTAGTCGTGATGCAAACTCTTTTAATACATGTTCTTCCTCTTCTTTACCGCCCCGGGCAACGAATGTAGCACTGAATCTGACAAAATTACCGGCATCATCCCACGGCACAGAGCTAATCTGTTTTTCTTTAATCAACCACTGACTGAAATCCTCGCCAGTTGCGAATTTCGCATCTCCTGCAGATTTTGGAGCCTGAACGTAGAGATAGAACGAGCCTTCCGGCATTTTTGCTGGGAATCCAAGTTGCTGGAGGGTTTTAGTCATACTTTTCAGGCGACGTTCATATTTTTCACAGATTGCAGGAGTTATTGTTGATTGATTTTTCAATGCAGCAATAGCCGCCTTCTGAATGGCGGCGAACTGTCCGCTATCATAGTTATCTTTTATATTTGCAAATGCCTTAACTGCAAGTTCATTACCGCAGACCCAGCTCAGACGCCAGCCTGTCATATTAAATCCCTTTGACATACTGTGCAGTTCAACGGCAACATCTTTTCCGCCTGGAATTGATAGGATACTTAAAGGTGCTCCGATAAAGTTTAGCGGTGCGTATGCTGCATCCGAAACGATCAAGATATTATTCTCTTTAGCAAATGCGATAACTTCAGCAAAGAAGGCTTTGGTAGCAGATGCACCTGTAGGATTATTCGGGTAGTTCAGGTAGAGGAGTTTTGCTTTTGCTCTCTGTTCATCTGTAAGGGAATTCAAATCCGGTAGAAAATTATTTTCTGCTAGCAACGGAAGGTTTACGACTTCACCGCCAAGATATTGTGTCCAACTCCCCATTACCGGATAACCGGGAACTGTCATAATTGTAATATCTCCAGGATTGATATAGCATGCCGGTAGCATTGCAAGTGCAGGTTTGGACCCAATCGAATGGCACACCTCCGAAACTGAGTCAATATCAACATCATATAACTCTTTCATATATTCAGCAGCAGCAATTTTAAATTCTGCGACACCGTTATCAGCATAGGTTCTATTTTCCCATTTGCCAGCCTCTTCAATCAAGGCTTCGACCACTTCAGGAAAGGCCATATCATCTGGTTCACCAACCCCCATATCGATAATGTCAGCATCTGGGTTTGCATCCATCACAGCTTTTTTCGCTCTTTTAATTTTTTCGAATTTATATATTGTAGTATCTTTTCCAAACATTGAACCGCCGATTCTTTCAGCGAAGTTGTTTTGCAGATATGATTCCGCCATAATAGTACCTCTTTATCTTATATTGTTAATTTATAATTTAATCCCACCAGTGGGTTTAATTCACTGATGCTTGCATCGCGTCGCAATAATTTGTTTCCTATTCATACCTCGTTGCTTACGGCGAGGTTCTTGATTAAAATGTTGTTAAATAGCAAAGTGTTACAAACAACAAACAATCCCCGAAGAGACTTTTTACTCCGCGGCAATAAAGAATGTAGCTTAAAACTAGCAAATTCAAAGCATAAAAAAGAGGAAATTACCGTAAATTGATGTATATTGTAGCGATTAAGGGGTGTTCACGAGGTTTCAGCTATCCCGCCTAGTTGTCACCCTGTCGCTCTTTTCGCTATCGTGGGCAGGCATGGGTTTTGGCAAAATAACTCACGCCAGAGGTGTACTTGCCAGTGATGGTGAAATGTCAGAAAAAAGGATATGATTATAATATTATGAAAAAACGAGTTGATGTACTATTGACAGAAAAGGGCATTTGCGAAAGTCGCGAAAAAGCCCAGAGGCTAATTCTTGCAGGAAAGGTGCGCATAGGATCTGACCACCTAATCCTCAAATCGTCAGAAAAATATCCAGAAGATACAAAATTTAACATAAAGGCCGCGATCCAATATGTTAGCCGGGGTGCGTATAAACTGCTACCTGCCCTTGATAAATACCTTCCAGATCTTACTGGGCTTATCGCCGCAGATATTGGTGCATCAACTGGTGGTTTTACAGATCTGATGCTACAGCGTAGTGTCGAAAAAGTGTACTGCGTAGATTCCGGGCGTGGACAACTTCATGGAAAAATCCGCACTAATCCTAAAGTTGAGTGTCATGAAAAAACGAATGCTAGACATCTTCCAACAGATTTTTTTGCGGAAAAACTTGATGTAATGACAATGGATGTTTCTTTTATCTCAGTCACGCTTTTGCTTGCCCCACTCTCAAGTTCTCTAAAAGATGGTGCTACTTCATTTATTCTGATAAAACCACAGTTTGAAGCGGAGAAATCAGAGGTTGGTAAGGGTGGAGTTGTGCGAGATTCGCAGATTCATGATAAAGTAATTGACAAAGTTGTACGTTTTGCCGAAAATAGTTGCAATATGAATCTCCTTGAAGTGATCGCATCGCCGCTAAAAGGTCCCAAGGGGAATCAGGAGTTTATAGCTGTTTTTAGGAAAAATGATTGAAGGATTGTAAGGATTGTGAATCCAAAATAAAAACCAACAAGATTTTGCATTTATATCTAGATTATGAACACATAACCCGTAGCTTTTAAAAAATATTTTTTTATTTTCAAATGAGACATTGTGGATGTTTGGCAAGTTTATTTACATCTCCCATTCCATGGAGAAATACCACAAGCGGAAATTTAACATTATTCTTGGCTTTTTTGTCTGTGGCACTGTGTGCCTCAGGAACAAAATAGT
>JAUUYH010000104.1 GCA_030590505.1 Kiritimatiellota bacterium | reverse complement strand
CTGCAGGAGCAGTTCAAACCCCAGGATATTGTGATTATTGACCAGTATGTTGACCGCACAAAACGCAGTGCAGATCATACATTTTTTGGTAACGGTATCGCAGGGCATATCGAGTTTGCCGAACCAGTTTGTCCTGAACTTTCTGAACTTGCCTACAATGCAGCAAAAAAGATCCTTGATGGAAATAATTCCAATGGCGAAGTGCATATGGGAGGAACTTATCTTAATATGGAGGGGCCCGCATTTTCAACAAAAGCGGAATCCAACCTCTACCGTTCATGGGGAATGGATATTATCGGGATGACCAATATGGCGGAAGCAAAACTTGCCCGCGAAGCAGCAATATGCTACTCCACACTTGCAATGGTAACAGATTATGACTGCTGGCACCCTTCGCATGAGAGCGTAACGCTTGACATGATTATTGAAAACCTAAATGCAAATACAGGCAATGCAAAACAGATTACCAAGCTTGTATGCAAGCGAATTGGAGAGTTAAAAAACAATTGTAAGTGTGGCAATGCTGCGAAATTCGCAGTTATCACGGATCGCAATGTGATATCGGATCAACTCAAAAAAGATCTGGCTCCAATTTTTGAACTTTAAATATTTATGAATACAATAAAACCCACCTTGGTGGGATTAAGGAGAAAAAGATTATGGCAAAGCTAAAAGTAATCACCAATTATCTGGACACTCTTCTGGGGACTTCAACTGTTCCGAATGACTCATCAAATAACGGCCTACAGGTTGAGGGGGCTGCAACTATAAATAAAGTTGTGTTCGGAGTCGATGCCTCACTTGAATTAGCAGAGAAAGCGGTCGAAGCAAATGCCGATATGATTTTTGTTCATCACGGCCTTAGTTGGGGTAACGGCTTTAAGAAGATTACTGGAATAGATGCAAAGAGGTTTAAAACTCTGCTCAATCATGATATCTCATTATATGCTGCACACCTTCCGCTCGATGCCCATCCGGCAATCGGACATAATGCGATAATCGCAAAAAAATTAAAATTGCATAATTGCAGATCATTTGCGAAATACGCAGGAATTGAAATAGGCGTTATGGGAGAGCTCTCAAAGGGTATGGGGGTTGCGAGTTTCGCAGAATTTGTGGAACAACAATTAAACCTTAAAACTACAACCTATGGGATCCGAAAAGGTAAAATTAAAAAAATCGGTGTTATCTCTGGCGGTGCAGGTTCTGATGGAGTGATTGCTGCGGGCAAGGAGGGGCTTGAGTGTCTTATTACCGGAGAGATAGGGCATAGTTCATGGCATATTATTAAGGAAACAGGTATTGCAGTGATTGCCGGCGGACACTATGACACTGAAAAACCTGGAGTAATTGCGGTTATGGAAGACCTTGAAAATATGTTTGACGTAGAGTGCGAATTTATAGATATCCCAACGGGATTGTGATGGAAAAATTCCTAAACAGATATTTTTCATATATTATTTATGCCGTTGCTCTAACAATTACACTTCTTCTATTGTATCAGGCAAGGTCTTCACACCTCTTGCCTTTTCCAGGACAGGGCACAGATCAGTTCTCTATTGTTGATGCTGCTGTTGGGATGTACTACAAACAGATGCCACAGGCTGGCTATAAGATGTCTCCAGGATATACCCTATTTGTGTATTGCCTTGTAATTCTTTCGGGTGCAAAACTTCTGATTATGCGCATTCTTCAGGCTATAATTGTTTCCCTTATTCCTGTGTTTACCTATAAACTTTTACGTAAATTACGAATAAACTTTCAAGCTTCCCAGATTGCTACACTTATATATTGCTTTTACGGTCCGGCAATACTTATATCGCTCGATTTTTTGCGAGCATCTACGCTTGCATTGTGCTTTCTGCTCTTTGTATATTTCATATTATCTGGTTTTTTAAAGAAAAAGACCTGCTACTACATTTTTGGTGGCATTTTTGCAGGATTGACGATTCTTGGACGCGAAAACTTTATTCCTGTAGTTTTTCTTCCTTTTATCGCTCTATTATTCAAGCAATACAGATATTATATTACAAAAAAACAGATACTTCTCTACCTGACAGCATTGACTGCAGTGCTTATGCCGTGCCTGATCTATAATTATGTTAATTTCAACAGTTTTTCCATTATTCCTGGAAATCTGAATACCGTTATAAGTTGTTATCATGGTGCTGGTCTCGAACAGGTGGCAAATTCATCATATCGTGCTAGTTTTCTTAAAAATATTCCTGTACAATTTCTAAAATTCATCTCCTCTTATGAGATACCTAACAGCTTATCTTTTTACGCTCATAAGGAGATTGTTGACTATATGAATCTTTTTATTATTCCATTTAACTTTATTCTGATTCTTGCAACATTCGGATTTATCAAAAATATAAAAAACCGGAAAATGATTTTTGTAGCACTGCTTCTCACAGGATATGTAAGTACAATGCTCTATTTTAATATGTTTTATCGATTTAGAATTCCAGCTGTACCGCTGTTAATTGTTCTTGCAGGGGCAGGAATCTATGCAGTGATGACAATGAAAACAAGAGCACAGCAAATAACAACATGGAGTGGCATTATACTATTGACCTGGGCGACATATTCAAATCCAGATCAGCACCGCCTGCCAGGAGAAAGAGTAAGTGTTGCTAAAGTTTTAATTCAAAATGAAAGATTCCTGAAAGCAGAAAACTATCTAGATAAATTAAGTACCTTGTCCATCTTCCCAACACAATTGTGGGTACACCTGACAAGAAAATATGCCGAATCAGGAGACCAAGTCTCAGCTGAACGTGTATATGCAAAATTCCTGGCCCTAAAAAAGAGCCAGGAATAGCAATATTAACAAAGAATTTTGTTATGAATTCTTCTTTTCCGTTCAGACACTATTTAAATGTAAGTACACTCGGATCATAGCCTTCTGGAGACTCGAAGCCTAGGAGATTTGCACATGTTGCAGCTAGAGAGCTGATTCCTAGGTCTGTGTTAAGATCAAGAGAGTATTCGCCATTATATTCTGGATCGTATATGATACACGGAACAGGATTCAGTGAATGGCTTGTTTTTCGCCTAATTACACCTGCTTCATCTAGTGATACTTCACCACTCTTTTTCTCGTGCTCATACATATCATCAGCATTCCCGTGATCCGCAGTGATAATCAATACACCACCTGCCTTTTTTATGGATTTTGCGACTCTCGCAATTTGAAGGTCAAGAGCTCCCATGGAGACAAGGACTGCATTATAAATACCAGTATGTCCTACCATATCGCCATTGGGGTAGTTAAGTCGAATATAGCCATAATCATTGCCCTCAATCGCCTTGCAAACCTCATCGGTTATCTCTGCACACTTCATCCACGGACGCTCTTCAAACGGGATAACATCTGATGGGATTTCAATATATGTTTCAAGTTCTTTATCAAACATTCCAGAACGGTTTCCGTTATAAAAGTATGTAACGTGTCCATATTTCTGAGTTTCACTTATCGCCAACTGCTTGACTCCTGATGCGCATAAATATTCGCCGAGGGTACGGTCAATTGTAGGTGGTGCCACAAGGTATTTTGCAGGAACCTTCAGGTCGCCGTCGTACTGCATCATGCCTGCATACATCACATCTAGTTTAGGCCCGCGTTCAAATTTATCAAAACTCTCCTCTTCAAATGCTGCAGTAATTTCAATAGAACGATCACCACGAAAATTGAAGAAAACAATTGAATCTCCGGTTTTTATTGGACGAAGAGGAGTTGATCCGTCTTCAGATATAACATAAGGAGGCAGATCTTGATCAATAGCCTCAGTCTCTTCTCTCAAAGATGTAATCGCCTCGGCTGAACTCTTAAAATAAGGGCCTTTGCCTAAAACATGAGTCTCCCACCCCTTACGTACCATATCCCAGTTTGCACCATATCGATCCATAGTAATAACCATGCGACCGCCACCAGATGCAATGCGATAATCGCAACCGTCCGCATTTAACTCTGCTAAAAACTCTTCAAACGGCTCAACATAGTCAAGAGCTGAAGTTTCAGGAACATCACGACCATCAAGCAAAGTATGTATTCCAACAGTTTTGATGCCTGCCTCTTTTGCCTTTTTCAGCATCGCCTTAAGATGGTCAATATGGCTATGCACATTGCCGTCCGAAAAGAGCCCAAGAAAATGGAGTGTTGTATTATTTTTCAAGCAATTATTGATCAATTCATTCCAGACAGATCCCTCAAACATCTCTCCGCTGGCAATTGAGTGATTTACGAGTTTTGCACCCTGAGCCATAACCCGGCCGCAACCGATTGCATTATGCCCGACCTCACTATTGCCCATATCTGAGTCATCAGGAAGTCCTACTGCCGTTCCGTGTGCCTTAAGTTTCGTATGAGGACAACTTGCAGTCAATCCGTCAAGCACAGGGGTATTCGCTGCTAGGCAAGCATCGCCGTCTTTATGCTTCCCATATCCCACGCCATCCATAATCATTAGAACAACAGGTCCGCGACGACCTGCGAATTTCGCATTTTTCTTTAAAGCATCAAGCATTATCAATCTCCGTATAGTTATTTTTTCTATTATTTCAATTATGCAGAACAATCTATACTCTTTTAAGGATTTTCCAAATTATTTTATCAAAAACCTCTATCTCTAATTAGTGACTGAACGAAAAGTGTTCAGAGGTTTTGAGGAGAATAGAATAATCGTTATACCGCAAGCGGTAGAGATCTTGTATTTCTTTTATTGACTACTCAACCTTAATCGAAATGCTAAGATTTCACCTGCGTAAGGTATATCACCAACGAAAGAAGAAGCTACAATCTTGTATTTTCTGAAAATCATATCATAGTACAATATATGAGCAACAATTAAAAGGTATTGGTTATTTATTTATGATGCCTAAGGATAAATAAGAGAATGAAGGATAAGCGAAAAAAAAGAAAAAGAGGTAGCAGTCTGGGATTTAGAATCTTTGACTTCTATCTTTCGCTTGGTATAAAGCACGCATACGCACTTCTCTATTTTGTTGCTCTGCACTATCTTATTTTTGACAGAAAGGCTGTAGCGGTATCTGCAAAATATGTCAAATTGCGATTTAACAATCCTGGATATTTCAGACGCTTAAAGCATATATACTGTTTATTTGTGAATGCAGGCAAAAATTTGATTGACCTTAGAGTGCTAGAGCGCGATTTCAGCAAAGTTTACCTTAAGCCCGATACCAAGAGAATCTCCGAACTACTTGCGGATGGCAATGGAGTTATGCTTCTTACGGCACACGTTGGGAACTGGCAAGTGATGATGCGCAATCTGCCGCAACTTGGAGTAAAGGTAAATATTGTTATACGCACTGAAGAGAATGCTGCAGTCCGAGAATTTCTTAATATTGATACTAATGAAAAAAGTGATGACCAAGCTGAAATGAAAGAGTTTATCCCGCGTGATGAGATAAATATTATTGATCCATCTAAGGGTGCTGATGCAGTGCTAGAGATTGTACACGAGCTCGCTTCTGGCAATATTGTATCAATGATGGCAGACACTGTTTTGCCAGATAGCCCAGAACTTACAGCTGATTTTTTTGGTAGTACAGTTACACTTTCCGAAGGACCATTTCGGATTGCAACTGCAACAAAATCTCCTGTTATCTGCCTGCTGACAAAACGTAATGCTCCCTGTAACTACGCAATGGATATAAATGAAATAACCATTACAGACTCGGGGAAGAAGAGAAAAGAGAAGACGCAAATTCTTGCAGGCAGATATGCAGATGCAATGGCAGCATTTCTGAAAAAATTTCCTTATGAATGGACCCCGGCAGGAAAGTTATAGTAATTTTTACTTTAGATATGGTTGAAAGGATATTTTCGGATCAATTTTTAGATCTGCACACCTTTTATTATGCACTAGGTCAAGAAGTTGATTTTGCTGTTCCCTCGGATACTGTTTTAACAGTTTTACAAAAGCAACAATTTTTAGATTATCAAATGGCTGTAGCAATCTTGCCGTATTTTGTGCAAATTTCTCCTGATGCTTCTTCCAGTTATCTTCTGCTTTTTTTGCTAATACCGCAGCATTCTTAAAATCACCCCTGGATAGGCATGCATAACCACCTAAGAGAGATATTTCAATTAGAGACTGGCTATATCTTCCTCTTAGGCTTTTATTCATATCTGCAAAATTTGTAGCGATGAAGGCTTCAAATTCAACATCGACTTCAGGGTGCATATCCTGAAAGGCTTTAAATAATTTCAATGCCAGATCCTTTTCCCCAAAACCATACAAAATTGGAGTTGCGGTAGATATAAAATTATTAAATCTACTTTTGTCAAAAAACAAATTCTCACCATTTTTAATCCGTTTTTTGAACTCGACAATAAGGCTCTCCGTAATTTCTAGATTATTTGTTGTAATAAATAAACCACTTTTTTTATCTTCAAACAGCCCCCCATTCAGAAATGCCAACTGCATTGCAGAAGTAACTGTTGATTTATAATTAAGATCTCCCTGATAAAAATTTTCATGCGATTTTCGTGCTCCCCAATAGACAGCCTGTGCCTGTGGAAGCTTCCACTGAAAGGGGCCATAAGTCTTATCAATTTCCAGCATTTTTGCAGGTATAAGATGTTCTTTTTTTTCTATTTCCTGCGCAAGAGCCTTGTAAGAATCCGTGGATGAGTTTATAAGATGCTCGATATCTTCTCTTTTGCCAGTTGGAAGATACTTGCTCATTATTCCACTCCACTCTTTAGTATAAAACCGTTGATCAAGATCAGAATAGCTACATAAGCGATCATAAAACATCCATCCCAGCTCATTTGCGATAAACTTGTTTCCGGGATTTAGAACCAACCCTTCATCACGCAACAGCTTAAGGCCACTGTATATCCACTTCCACTTAGTTTCTGCAGTCGGAAACTCAGCGGCAATGTTATATGCAAGATTCCATGCATGATAGGTCCATACAAACGAGTTGTGCGGCTGCAAAACAGTAATCCAGTCTGTAATGCGAAGTATTTCAAAATACTCAGCAGATTCCTGGAGCTCTGCCACTTTCCACCATAATGCATCAACAATCAATCCCCTTACGGGCCCCAATGCGACAGTAATCAGAGAAAGCGACGGTGGTAGAACGACATTCCGTCTGGAATCTGTCACCTGTCCAGGTATTTTAATATCTGAAATAAACAGATATTGATTTGCTAATGTCGCAGAAAAAACTACAACCAGAATTATAAGTTTAATATTTTTCATAACTATTTCTGTAAGATTTTATCAATCTCCTTTTTTGTCAGGGCAAATGTGCCGATAACACATACTGCAACCAAGTAGAGAACCAAATTCCCTCCATCACTTCGTATCAGAGAGAAAATCGGAACGGAGATCCCATCCGCGAACATATCGTTTACAGGAAGGGCCTTTGTCCCCTCTGTCACCCAGAGACCAAATGCAATAACTTTTGAAAAGATCTGATTTATTATTGTCGGATCATGAAAAGATAGATCTGTTAAAATATTATTAAAAAAAGATGAGAATGCACCTGTAATATATGTAGCTGTTGTAATAAATACGGCAACAGAATATGAAAACAGTGATGAAAACATCAGAGATACCGCAATTAAAGATGCCATGTGAGCCAGAGAAAAAAGCAATAGAAACAGATAATTCTTAAAAATTCCGCCACTGTCATAAAGAATTGTAATGCCATTTTTGTATATTGGAAAAATAACATAAGTTGATCCTTCTGGCGTATAAACCAAATTTAAAGTTTTGGTCTTTTTTATTACATCAACCGGGATCTTAATTTCATGTGGAAGAAAAGGGTAACCAGAAAAGTTATGCTTCCAGTCCGAATTATTTGCAAAACTCCAGACTCCACTAACTTTTTCACGTCTCTTGTTTGCGTAAAACTTAAATCTTAGCAGAATATAATCACCATGAACGGCAGAGTTATCCCATTTAAACGCCCATCGCCCCTCTGAACCCGGAGCAATAATCTGTTTATGCTTTCTTACTTCATTCAAAAGTTTTTTGCGATTTCTCCAAACCTCACCCTCAAGTTCAGCATGGTCATGATTACAATGCTTGTCGTGTATGTGTTCTCCTGTTTTTTTCTCTTTTGCCTGCTTCTCGTCCAAAAGTTGTCTCTCTTTTGCATATTCAGTATTTATCTCATCTTCAATCGTTGTCAAATCCGGATTGCAGGCATAATATGTCCGGAAAAAATTAGTGTTGAGTGACGCCACCTCTTCCTGATTCTCCCAATTCATAACAAATCCTACGCAAGACGCCCCTATTGCAATTGAAATTGAGATAAAACCGATAAATGCCAATATAAGCATTCCGACAAACTTCCCCAACCAAATCTGTCCACGATGCACAGGAGCCGCGGCTATGTTATGAAATTTTCGATCATCAATGTCTTTACGAAGTGTAATGCATGAAAAATAGATTAAAGCTACATTAAGAAGAGCTGTGGATGCGTAAAGAGAATATTTTATCCTAAGATGTAGCTCATTTACCAAAAAATTATCACTTGTTGTCGCAAAAAACATAAACACGGCAAGCGCAACGGTCAGGAAAATTAATCCCCAAGCTGCTCCACCCCTAAAAAAAAGCTTCAACACTATTCCAGCTATACTTAATATTTTTTTCACATAGATTCCGTAATTTTCTGTTTTATGCTATCAATACTATTTAAATATTACAATATTTTCCCACTTTTCAACCCTTAATTGAGTATTGAATCGAAATTTATATTAATTTTTTGG
>JAUUYH010000095.1 GCA_030590505.1 Kiritimatiellota bacterium | reverse complement strand
GGACTCCATTACCAGTTGCGTAATTCGCAGGCAAAACTTGTTACCGTTATGCGCGGTGCAGTGTATGATGTTGCTGTAGATATACGTCAAAACTCTCAGACTTTTGGGAAATGGGTAGCAGAAGAGCTGACAGAAGAGAATGGACACCAGCTATTTGTGCCGCACGGTTTTGCTCACGGTTTTTTAGTATTATCTGACAGTGTAGATTTTATCTATAAATGTGATAACTATTATACCCCTGGAGATGAGTACGGAATTTTATGGAACGATCCCGCAATAGGCATAGCATGGCCAAATACAGGCACCGAGCCAACTCTCTCTGATAAGGATAAAATAGCAGAGACACTAAATGATACCCCAAAGGAGAATTTGCCCATAATTTAATCTTCCTGAAGAAGAGAGGTACCATTTCTTAGGCCACCCTCGACCTTGTGTCGTGGGAGTCAATGTTGCTTTTTCTTAAAAAAGAAAAATAGACACCCCCCCCCTCCCTCTGCCTTGTTTAAAGGCAGAGGGGGGAGGGAGAAAGAGGATTTTAGATTAAGAGAAGAAGTAAATAAAATGTGCGAAGCCCAAGTACGTTAGACATTCTTGTCTGACATGGGGCAAGAGATGAGGAATAAGGAAAGTCCTTTGATCAGTCTTATAGGCTCTGGAAGGGCATGTTTTTATACTTGTTTTTTTACGCTATGTCAGGCAGGAATGCCTAACGTACTTGAAGAGTCCCCGAACGTAGTGACGGATTATTATCATACAAGGAATAAGAAAGAGGATTTTTGATTAAGATAAAGATTAAGAGAATAAATATGAACACTTTTTTTAGAGAAAATATCGAAGCGATGAAGGGATATACGCCGGGCGAGCAGCCGCAGCGTATCGGTGGCTGGATAAAGCTTAATACTAACGAAAACCCCTATCCACCATCACCGGCAGTTTGTGAGGCACTACAGAATATTGATTTTAAACAGCTAAGGCTCTATCCTGATCCTGTATGTTGCGAACTTCGCAAAACAATTGCGGATCTTTATGGATATTCGGATAAGAACATTATGCTAGGAAATGGATCCGATGACATTCTTACAATTGCCGTACGTTCATTTGTCCCTGAAGGTGGCTATATTGCATCACCAAATCCATCGTACTCTCTCTATCCAGTTCTTGCTGGCATACAGGGGGCTGAATGTATAAATATCCCGCTCGAAAGTGATTTTTCAATGCCTGCTAATTTCGCAGAACTTGCGAAAAAAGCTTCGCTTATCATTATTCCACGACCAAATGCTCCAACTGGCACGGCATTTGAACTTGAAAAGATGCGTAACATCTGCCGCGAATTTCGCGGGATCGTGATGATAGACGAAGCGTATGCGGATTTCGCAGATGACAACTGCGTTAAGTTTGTAAAAGAATTTTCAAACGTAATTATCAGCCGCACACTCTCCAAAAGCTACTCCCTTGCAGGAATAAGACTCGGCTATGTTATCGCATCTGAAGAGATTATCTACGGGATGATGAAAGTAAAAGATTCATACAACGTAAATATGTTAACCCAAAAGATTGCACTTGCCGCACTACATGATCAAAAATATTTAAAACAGAGTGTTGCGCAAATCCGCGAAGTTCGCAAATATCTTACCGATGCCCTTAAAATACGCAATTTTACAGTAATTGATTCTCAAGGTAATTTCATCTTTACCGCACCCCCAGATAAAGATGGTGAAACATTATACCAACAACTTAAAGAACAGGGAATCCTAGTTCGGTATTTCCCTGGTAAAGCCACAAGTCAGTATATCAGAATCACCATCGGCACCAAAAGCGAAATAGATCAATTGCTTGAGTTTTTATAAAACTCTCCCCCCTTGACCCTATTTACGCAGGAGTTACTTCTCCGTTCATATCCCAGAGATCTTCCCAAGTCTGTCCATCTTTCCAGAGAAAAACATGCCCTTTTATCAGACGATTATTCTTGTCGATAGTTGCAAGTTCAGCCATATCTTCATCTGTCAACGGTTCAGAAATTGTACAACTGATATTGCCAAGATATTCATTGCGAAAAACAGAGAAAGGAATTGGAGTCTGTCCACGTTGAACAGCCCATTTAACACACACAACCGCAGGGTGTACATTAAGTTTTTTTGCAATTTTCAAAACAATAGGATCTTCGATGTCAACCGTATCATCTGCAGTTTTATCACGGTCTGGACGTGTTGGTGACCCAATCGGACAGAATGCAATAGGTGCGATTCCATTCTCTATGATATAGTCAAAAAATTCCTGCTGTTGCATGTGAGGGTGCATTTCCATTTCATTACATGCAGGTTGGATTTTTGCATCTTTTAAGAGAAGCTTCATTTTAGGGATTGTCATATTTGAAGTCCCGATATGTTTTACAAGTCCCATCTCTACCAGCTTTTCTAACTCTCTCCATGTCTTCATGAAATTTTCATGTATATATCCCTTTGCGTCAGGACTGCGTGAATCTACATCACACCCTTTTTCATGAAAATTAGGAAAAGGCCAATGAATCAAATAAAGATCGACATAGTCTAACTGAAGATCCTTGAGGGATTTTTTGCAGGCAGGTATAACATCTTCAGGTGCATGCTTATCATTCCAGAGTTTTGCAGTGATCCAAAGCTCTTCTCGCTTGATCTCTCCACTATCCATAACTTCTTTTAGTGCATTACCTATATAATCTTCATTTCCATAAACTGATGCACAGTCAATATGACGAAACCCTATTGAAATTGCACCTTTTACTGCTTCTGCAATCTCTTCATTTGAAAAACGGTCTGAACCGAATGTTCCAAGCCCAATGCCTGGCATTTTTGCTCCGGTATGCAGTACTCTCTGTGGAACTGCATTCGGATCTACGCTATCTTCTGCTATTTTAAAATTA
Organism: Kiritimatiellota bacterium; assembly: GCA_030590505.1. Lineage (GTDB taxonomy): Bacteria > Verrucomicrobiota > Lentisphaeria > Victivallales > JAADHT01 > JAUUYH01. The sequence goes on along the minus strand of JAUUYH010000095.1, from coordinate 6,466 downwards.
CTCATTTAAAACTCCTTATACTTTAATCTTTGTTCAATACCTCATGCTCAAATACAGAACATGAAACATTAATGTCTCGTCACGGTCTCTTTTGACTCTTCGCACGCAGATATTCAAGCCGTGCAAAATACGCAAAATTACGATAAAAATACGCATTTTTTTTGCATTTCACACAACTATACCGCAAGCGGTAGGTATCTTCTGTTTCTTTTATTGGCTACTCAACTTTAATCGAAATGCTAAGATTTCACACGCGTAAAGCATATAACATAAGTGCCAAAAAGAGGACAAAATAATCTAGTGACCAAGGGCAATCCAAAAAGGATTGTCTCTACTTGACTTCTTCGTCGAATACGACGGCAACTTTTCCACATTTTCCACTTGCCATAAGACTATAAGCTTCACTTACATCTTTAAGCTCAAAGCGATGTGTTACGAGATCTTCAGGACGGATTCCCCACCTGACAATACGCTCTACCAGCTCTTCCATTTTCCAGATAGATGTAACCCATGAACCGTAAAGAGTCTTCTGGTCGTGTATCATATCTTCAGAAGGTTTGAAAGCAACATCGCCACCCTCTCCGAGAAATACGATTTTACCCCATTTACGTGTCGCTTGAATTGCTACTTCACGAGCTTTAGCATTCGCTGAACAATCTATTGCACGTTCAACCCCCATTCCACCAGTAAGAGCTTTTACCTCTTCCACATTATTAGGACCGGCCATCAGAACTTCATCACAAAGATTCAGATCTTTAGCAATCTTAAGACGTTCTTCAATAACATCTGTTCCGATTATCTTCTGTGCGCCCATCGCCTTACAAAGCATTGCAGTTGCAAGACCAACTGGTCCAAGTCCTGTGATTAGGACAGCGTCATTACCACAGATACCAATTTTTTCTAGTCCTTCATAAACAGTTCCGAATCCGCATGCAACCTGTGCACCGTCAGTATATGATAATTCATCAGGTAGCATAACACAATCTTTCTCTTCTGCTATCATATATGGGGCCATTCCACCATTTCTCTGCCAGCCGTATGCACGACGATATTTTTCACTTGTACATGAAATCATATATCCACGACGACAATCATTACATACACCGCATCCTGAAATGTGATAAAGAACAACTCTGTCACCTGTTTTAAAACGGCGGCAACCAGGACCAACTTCTTCAATCTGTCCACAAGGCTCATGTCCTGCAACCATCCCAGGGATATATCCTTCAGGACCTTTTCCAAGATGCTCATTGTAAATACAACGAATATCTGATCCACAAATCGTTGATGATTTTGTTCTGATCAGTACTTCGCCATGTCCTGGTGTAGGAACATCAAACTCTTTTAGTTCCACTGTGCTGTTTCCTGGCAAAGTAGCTCCCGTCATTTTTCTTTCACTCATCTTTTTCTCCTTTTTTCAATGTTATTCATTGTAATTTTACATGTATAAACTTGATTACAGAAGCTTATTTCTGGCGTATAATAATACGCCTTCTCCTGTAATCTCTACCTTCCTCTCCAAGGGTTTATAAAAACCCACGTCATAATTCTTCTTTATATCAATGGCTTCAAAACTGCGTCAATTGCACTATCATCTTCCGGAACTGCGACTTTCGCAAGAGTCCAAGCTTCATTATGTTCTACACAATCACCCGGTTCAATTTCTGACAACGGTGAGAGCGTTTCCACTTCCAAAAAGCCTGGCATAGTAAAGAATTCACAGTTACATCCATCATCTGGATAAAGTGCATCTACAATATAATCAAATTTCTTAATGAAAACTTCATCATTAAGGGCATACGCAGTCCAACCAAGGGTATTGTCCATACCAATTTTCTGCTTGCTTTCAATAGAATCATCCTGGCTCATCTGAATATATTTTGTCCCCCATTTATAGCGAGGATCTCCCATAAATGAGAAAGGCCATAGAACAATGCTCCGCGCAGGGAGGAAAGTTTCATCAGCTCCCGCACCATGCGGAATATATGATTCTTGAGGAATAATTGCTCTTCCTCCAGCCTCCATAACACTCAGGCACCAAGCGGAACATTCAATACTCCACGGTCCACGATTATAGAGTTCATGCTTAAGTTTTACTTCAGTTCCTTTAGGAGCAAGAGAGATTGTTATCACTTTCTGAAGAAAATTATCTTTTTCAACAACTGTTTCAAGCCTCAACTCAGCCCCGTTCCAATCATGTTTAACTACATCATTGTCAGGATAATAAGTCCTAGGAAACACTTCGGGTGCGTGCCAAAATCTGTGCCCACCGTAACTCTGCCATTCATCTGTCGACGGCTTAGCTACCTGATCATCAAATATCTTGAAAAAATTCTGACCTCCCTTAAATCCGTAAAACAGAACTCTAGGGCCCAGCTGAGTTGTAATAATAAGCTCAACTGTATCATTTGACAAGCTTAAACACTCCAACCCTTTAAAATTTATCGATGTGCATTCCATATAAATATTTCCTCTTTTTCCATTTATTATTTGCATTTCTCTCTTTTTAGATTACTATAATTGACAGCATAAAATTGGAGATTCAAGTATAAATAGATGTCAAATTTTGTCTATATTATGCCAATTATTGACTTATGAGTAACAAAATTGAACATATTAAACATTTAAATGAACCTGCGTATTTTTCAGAGCAGGTCATTAATGCAGAGAGATTTTATCGCAACCCGACCAATATTTCAGATAGAGGAGTCTATGTGATCGGGGGCGGTAGGGAGCGTTGCGGCCCTGGATATGAGATTACACGCCCCACGTTCCCGTTTTTCAGCATTGAATTCGTGGCAGGCGGTCGCGGACACTTGACCCTGAACAACAAAGAGTATAAGCTATACCCGGGCGTACTATTTCTCTACGGGCCCGAAATCAATCATAACATTCACTCATCCTCCGATGCACCCCTCGATAAATATTTTGTCAATTTTACGGGAAAAAAAGCACGAGCCGTTGTATCAGAGAGTCACCTTCTTGGTAAAATTCTTACTACATCTTCTCCAAATCAAATACTAAAGACATTTCTTGATATTGCAAAATACGGACTCTCTCATTCAAGACATAGTGATCAGATATGTGGTACGCTAGTTGAACTTCTGATTCTTCAAATCTCCGATACCGCTCTGCATTCAAGCAACCCTGGCAGTCCGGCATTTGTAACATATCAACGATGCCTTAATATTATAAATAACAGATATAGACAACTGAACTCGCTGTCAGAAATCACAGATATATGCCACGTCGATGACGCATACCTCTGCCGCCTGTTTAAAAAATTCGGGTCACAATCTCCATACCAGTATTTAACGTTATTAAAGATGAACCGGGCTGCTGATATGCTCCTAGAATCAGGATCCCTGATAAAAGAGATTGCTTTTGAAGTAGGATTCTCCGATCAATTTCATTTCAGCAGAACATTCAAACGTATTTTTGACCTCTCTCCCACAGAGTTTATCCGCCTTCATCAAGGACAGTAGCATAGCAACTCCTACTCCTAATATTTGTCAATAAATATGGAATAACAGGTTGAAAAAAGTTGAATTCACCTTACTTTATAGCATTAGAGATGGTAAAAAGGAAGCAAAAATAACGGATTAAATGCTAAAAAGGAAGCAAAAATGAAGAAAATAAAACGCTTTATCCCTGATTCAACTTCAAGTTTTTTTCTATTTGGGCCACGTGGAACTGGAAAATCAACATGGTTGCACCAGAAATATCCAAATGCAATATATATTGATCTATTATCTCCCGACTTTTTCAGGCGTTTTTCCGCCAGGCCAGAGCGGTTAAAGGAGATAATTGATGCAAACTCCAAAAAGAAGACAATAATCATAGATGAGATCCAAAAGATTCCAGAACTATTATCAATGGTACATCTTTTAATGGAAAATGATAAATCGTTGAAATTTATACTTACAGGTTCAAGTGCTAGAAAACTGAAGAAAAGTGGCGTAGATCTATTGTCAGGCAGGGCATTATTAAAAAAATGTCTACCATTTATGGCTTCTGAATTGGGAAAAGAATTCAACCTAGATCATGTGTTAAAGGAAGGAACAATCCCTCTTGTCATGGATTCTAAAAATAGCAATGAAAGTCTATCAACCTATATTTTGCTGTATTTAAACGAAGAAGTAAAGCAAGAAGGGCTGGTAAGAAATCTTGGGAAGTTTTCACGTTTTATGGAAACAATAAGTTTCTCTCATGGAAGTGTCTTGAATATATCTAATGTTGCAAGAGAAGCTGCGGTAAAACAGACAACTGCACAAGGATATGTAGAAATTCTAAATGATCTGATGCTTTCATATTCTTTACCTGTTTTTTCTAAGAGAGCAAAAAGACACTTAATTTCACATCCCAAATTTTACTACTTCGACAGTGGAGTTTTTACCAAATTACGACCTGCAGGCCCCTTAGATAGAGCTGAAGAGATTGCTGGTGCAGCTCTTGAAGGTCTCATATTGCAAAATCTTTTAGCTTGGAATGAGTATAGTGGCAATGAGAATAAAATATATTACTGGCGCACGAAATCTGGAACAGAAGTAGATTTCATTATATATGGTGATGAATTTCTTGCAATAGAGGTCAAGCATACCAGCAAAATCTCAAATAAAGACCTAAAGGGTCTAAAATCATTTAGAGAGGATTATCCCGAAGCTTCTCTTGCTTTACTCTATAGAGGTACAGAACGTTTATTGATTGATGGTATTCTCTGCTTACCATGTACGGAGTTTTTATTAAATCTTAAACCCAATATAAAAATCACGGATTCGATATTTTAATGAAAAAAGGGGACAGTGAACCTGTCCCCTTTTCTTCTCTCTCTTCAGCGAACAGGCATGCCTGTAAGCATTTTGTGTGTGCGTAGGAGTAAAAAAAGGAGAACATTATGTATGGGGGGTATATGGGTAAAAACTAGACTTAGTAACGTTCAACATAGGCACATATAAGAAGACGTATTAGGTGTTTTTCTGATTATTTTTTCTACACCGTTGTTTTTCTATAGTAATCAAGGAGTCGTTTAACTTCGCGATTACCCCCAGATTGAACTGTCAAGTATTTCTTTACAGTTGCCTCTGGAACCAGTTCACTCTCTTCATATATACTTTGAATATGCTGACTTACATTCTGTTTTGAACTCTGAAATAGCTCGGCCATTAACTGCTGAGTCAGACTGACTCATCCTCAAACCGCACATCACGTTTTCACACGGATAACTTTTAGTTGATCCTGTCCTTGTTTAGTAATTTTCAATATTTCTGCATTTGGGATAGTTTGAACATCCCCAGAATTGATTGCCGGCGCTTGCTCCTTTCTGCGCAGTTCGCAGAACCATCATTGCCCCGCATTGAGAACAGATTTTATTTCCTTTAGGCAGCTCTTCTGCAGTATCAGATTTTGCGAGATTCGCAGATTTAGCTTCGTCATTGACGTCAGCTAATCTCTGCTGCAAATCTGCAATATTATATGATCTTCTTACCGGGAGATGTATGATCTGAATTCCTGCTCCTTGTAGTGCATCATCGACAAAGGCATCCCGTTTCTGCCGTGCTGGCTGATTATGTGATCTATCATCAAGCTCTATCACACAATAAATAGACATATCATCAGTTCTGCATATCACAAAATCAACATGTTTGCTCTGGATTCTATTAAAAGCCGACTGACTGTCACTTCTCGGCAGATTCCGGTTAACCTTGATTAGATCTGCCAATCTAACTTTACACATGATACATAACTCATCAGGCATTACAGTTTTCAGTACATTAAAAAAGTTCAGTTCTGCCGGAGTCAACAAAGAATCCACCTCGACGTAAGGCGACTTTCTTGCAACACCAATCACAAACTGCTTTATCAGAAAAGCAATAACTGCGAAGATCGCAAATATTATGATGACTATAATTAATGGTTTCATTGATTATTTTCCATTTTCCTCATTATCCCATAATTCACGATATCCTTGTATATAAAAACATGTTGATTGCGGATAGATTTCATAAGTCCTGATATGTTTCTTGCCATGTTTATGCCTTTATCTTATATTGAAAATATCTTTTATTCGTCTGATTGATTCTTCAGGAGAAGGTAGTTGCATCCCCGCATCTTTTAATGCTGCTTTTATTGCATTCCAATCTTGGCTTTCCGGAGGAAGTGTTGTTAGAAATTCCTGTATATCAGATGCAATGGATTCTGATAAATCATAGTGATTTGCAGGAGCAATACTTTGAGACAGACGAAAAATATCATTTCGATGTTTTTTAATATCTCTATCTTTTACCGATGCATCTCCTTCAGACTTACGTTTTTTTAAATCCAGATGCGCTCTGGTCTTTGGTAAGACGGAACGGCAATCCCTGATCCGTCAACCATACATCGCAAGCAGCCCCGCCTATCAACACATAATTATCTTCCATCCCTTTAAAGTGAGAAATAAATTTATCCAACCCTATTACCATACTTT
>JAUUYH010000054.1 GCA_030590505.1 Kiritimatiellota bacterium | reverse complement strand
GAGAATGCTGGAACTGTCTCTGCCACTGCAGATGCCGAATCTATTGCAATGTTGATGCAATTTCTCAAAGAGGTAGGAATAAATGATGCTTCTCTGCTTATAAATACTCGTGGTGCATTTGATGACAGAGCTCCTGCTGAAAAATTATTGCGGGAGCAATTGACTGAGCGGCGTGATGAACTATGCCATGACTGCAAAGAGCGTATGGAGCGTAATATCTGGCGGGTAATTGACTGTAAAAACCCTAACTGTGCTACGATTGTTGATTCTCTTACTGAAATAACATCATCTTTTTCAGATGAGACAAAAGAGTATTTTAAAGATGTGTGCGTCGCCCTTGATGTATTGGATGTTTCATACAAAATTGAGCCGAATCTAGTACGTGGTCTAGACTACTATGCACATACAGTTTTTGAGGTTACACATCCCGGACTAGGGGCTCAGAATTCCATTGCTGGTGGAGGTCGCTATGAAGTCTCGCTTCCAGGATTAAAGCGTCCTGTGGTCGGAGTCGGTTTTGCATTGGGTCTTGAACGAATAATTATGGCAAGAGAGGCTGAGGGTGCGATTACGCCATTGCCGAAGACTCCAGATGTCTATTTAATCTCCTTGGGGAGAGATGCGAAACTCGCAAATTTAAAGTCAGCTTCGATGCTACGTGATGCAAGTTTTTCTGTAATAGGTTGTCTCGAGGAGAAGAGCATGAAAGCTCAGATGCGAGCAGCAAACAGAGTATCTGCGAGATTTGTAATTATTCGCGGTGATTCAGAACTCGAAAAAGGAACTTGTATTTGTAAAAATATGGCAAATTCAGATCAGCAGGAGGTGCCGGAGTGTAAACTTCTTGAGTTCTTGCAATCGGCATCATCGTAAAGTTTTATATGACATCTAAATTATATGCAAACATAAGTGCTTAGAATTACATAATTTAGGTGACAAAGTACTATAATTTAATATAGAGGTTCAATATGAGTGATAAAAAGCAGAAAAATAAGAGTGAAGATGCAGTAAAAGAGGGAAAAAAAGCAACTAAATCCAAGGAAAGTGTAACAAAAGATATCAAAGATATTAAAGAAAGCAAAAAAGGCGAAAAAAAAGATAAGGTGCCTGCCTCATCTGCTGCAAAAAAAGACGAAAAAGAGAAGAAACTTGCCGCTTTTTCTGCAAAGAAAGATGGAACTGAGAAGAAAAAAGATACGGATCTCCATAAAAGTAAAAATGTGAAAAAGTTTAAATCAGCACCTCTTTTAAAGAAAAATCCAATAATAAACATACTCGATCAGCATCGTCAACACAAACTAAGGATTGCAAAAATCATTGCCTTGATCTCGATCGCTTTTATTGCTATCTTTTTTCTTAAACTTGCCTACGAGGACCACAGTAAGGATAAAGAAACAAATAAGAAGGTTGGAGAAATTGAGAAAAAACTTGATCTATTCAAAGTGAAAATAGACAAAGATAAAGGATTTACTCGAAATCAAGCAGTGGTTCAGGCTATTATCTTAACCTATAAAGGTGAGCGAGTTGACTGGGAGAATTTAAAGAAATGGCAGGCTAAGCGCAAACAGCTTTTTGAAACATTTGACTCTAAACGTCCGAAGTTTTCTGAAAACTTTGTAGTTCCCACTGTAGCTATTGAGATGATGGCTATTCCGCAGGGCGAATTTATGATGGGACGTAAAATAAATGAGGCGAAGGGGTGTACCAATGAACTACCTCGGAGAATGGTTAAAATTGACTACCCTTTCTGGATTGGAAAAACTGAGGTCACTAACTATCAATACAGAGTTTTATATCCTCAACATACCGAGAAAAAATATGACGGATATGCCCTGAACCTTATTACCCAACCTGTTGTGCAGGTAAGCTGGCATCATGCACAGCAATATTGCAAAATGCTCACATTCCATGAGCAGCAGAAAGAGCGCATTGCATCGGGGTATGTTTATCGCTTGCCGACTGAGGCGGAGTGGGAATATGCATGTCGTGCATCGACCGATACATCTTTTTACTGGGGTGATAAATTTGAAGAGACAGGCAAAGAGTATGCAAATATTCTTGATCAACTGAGTGCTGAGTTTGAAAAAGTTACTATTTTTAAGGACTCCCCAAAGAGGGATGGACACTATGTGACTGCTCCTGTTAGTTCATTCAAACCCAATGCATTCGGGCTTTATGATGTCTCGGGTAACGTCTGGGAGTGGTGTTGGGACTGGTATAATCCAGGGGCATATCGCAAACAGCCAAGTTTGAATCCAGTTCAGACATCTCCGGTTGTTTCAGAAATTATAGAGCGTGGAAATTTTGACAGGACTCATAAAATTGAATCTACAAGCAAAGTAATCCGTGGGGGTGGCTGCTTGAGTCCGCCATTAGATTGTCGTTCGGCAAAAAGAGATTTCGTTGTTCCTGAGAAACAGAATAACGGTATCGGCTTCAGAATTGTACTTGCTCCGCCGATTGAGATGCTTGAAATTAGAGATGAAAATTAATCAGTCGATTGTAATACATTTAATTCTTCTGTTATCATCTGTGGGTACCTGAATATCTTCATCATTCGATGATGGTGCATATATATTGAATTTGCACGAATAGCAGTAAGGAATTTTTATAGGTATTCTTCCATAATTATCTGAAGTGCCAATAATTACCGTTTCTGTTGCTGACTCTAATTGGAGGGTTATTTTTCCTGCGAAATTCGCAAGTTGTATAAGAATATCTCCCTTTCTGCGTTTGGCTTTCTCTTGCTGTTTTTCTGACATCTCGACCTTGTATATTCTGTCAAGTGGAATTTTCATCATAGCAAAATCTGTGCTAAATATAGCTATACCATCTGTGATATGCTTTAAATGCCCAGATATCTTATCGCCGTTATTTAAGAATGTAAAATCTTCTGTTGACTTTTCTTTGCTACTTCTCGATTGAGTTCCAATCAAACTGCCTTCTGATACCAAAATGTTAGAGATGCTTAGAGGTGTATTGCTGTTCGTATTTACAAATGCAAGACTTGTCCCTGTACCAGCAAATTCATCGTAGGTATCTTTTATTATATACATCTGTTTTCCATTCACTGATATAATGAATGTCAGGGCAAGTTTATCGATAGTTATTGATATCTGCAAAGGGGATTTAAAAGAAGAATTAGGTAGGGAAAATCGTGCAAGATCATCTTGACCATCATCCTCAGCTTCACGGACCAGGGTTAATTGTTGATTTTTCATCTTTAATAAATAACCATCTGGACTCATTTCAGCGGTAAGGAGATCTTTATTTGAGAAAAGTGCAAAACCCCAATTCCTGTTTTTATCTGGATTCATAACCGTAAATGAGATTGTTAAATTATCTGCAGTTTTTATATCTGTTGCGACTACTGCCTCCTCCGCTATAATTAGTGTGGAATCTTTTACTTTGAAGTTGTTGGGGAGTGGGAGTTTTTGCTTGATAACCCACTCTTCCCGTGAGTTAGGGCCTTGGTAGATATTTCCAATGCTGGAATTGAAATAGATCTTATTAATCATTACACGCGGAATTGTTATTTCATCAGCATAAAGTGTCTTTATTTTTAATCTAGTTTCTGTAAGTTCGGATAAAACTCCTGGAATTATATCTCCGTTTGAAAGATAAATAGTAATATTTTTGCTGTTCTTTGATTTGACCACAGGTGATTGCATAGAGTTTAGGTTGAGCTGACTAATGCTTGAAAGTTTGAATGAGATCAATTCCTGAACTTCAGGAGATCTCCATTTCAATTGACCACTCTTTTTCGCTATTCCAATAAAATTACCTTGAAGTCTGTCTCTGTTTTTAAAAAGAATGTTGCTGGCAAGGTCCAGTTTTACTTTATGAACGAGTATCGCTGTGTCTGAATAGTAAAATCCATCATCTTGAGCGCGCAATGATATGTTGATAAATAGAAAAATAGATATAAATAATCTCATAAAATTATCCTTTTGTTATATTTTGTTATATTTTGTTATATATTGTTATATATTGTTATATATACTGCGCACGGATGAAATCTTAACATTATCTTTAAACTTAATTAGCTAGAACCTGTTCGAAAAGGTTTTGGCGTATCGCCAACCTTTGCGAACCTCGCAACCTCTTATGTATTAAATCAAATTCATTGTACTCAATGAGTTATGTGCAGATTCGACAAGGTTCGGTATTTCAGGACCTTTTCGAATATGCACTAGCTAGCAAAAGAAAGACAAGATCTCTACCGCTTGCGGTATACATTAACACTGTTATGCTGCAAAATCAAAGATATGGCAAAAAAAAATCAAAAATAGAAAAAAGAAATGGATGCCCGTAGGGATGCCCCTATGTGGGCATCCGCCATCCCGCATCCGCCATCCCGCATCCGCCATCAGGAAAAAAGATGACAATGAGTAAGACAATGAGTAGGACAAAGAGTAAGGCAATGAGTAGGACAAAGAGTAAGGCAATGAGTAAGACAATGAGTAGGACAAAGAGTAAATTCCCCTCTACCCAAATTTCTATTCACTACGAACAAATAACATATTGACAATTCTCGATAGAATGATAGTATATATATCTAGTGTTTTATAAAAGTTTAAGGAAGTTATGACAGATGAAGTAAAAGAGCGTCGGCCGAAGTTTCCCCCATGGATTCGCATAAAAGTTGGATCCGGGAGTGGAAAAGGCGAAGTTCGCAAAATTCTTGATGAGTTGCATCTTAATACCGTATGTAGCAGTGCCGGGTGTCCAAATCTTGATGAGTGCTGGCGTAGACATACTGCGACTTTTATGATTTTAGGTGATGAGTGTACTAGGAACTGTCGATTTTGTGCTGTAAAACATTCTGATGCGCCACATCTGCCTGATCCAGATGAACCTGCGAATGTCGCAGAAGCAGCTGTAAGATTGAATTTGAAATATGTCGTTGTTACAAGTGTTACACGAGATGATCTGCCAGATGCTGGTGCTTCTCAATTTGCTAAGACTATCTGCGAAATTCGCAAACGCAATCCAAAAATTGAGGTTGAGGTCTTGACGCCGGACTACTTAGGGAATAACCTAAAAACGGTTCTTGATGCAAAGCCTGTTGTTTTTAATCATAATATAGAGACGGTTGAGAGACTCTCTTGCGAAATTCGTATAAAAGCTGACTACAAGCGCTCTATGGAGGTGCTTTCAGAGGCTGTCGCAATGTCTGACGGTACTATTGACGTTAAATCTGGTCTTATGGTCGGTATGGGTGAGCGTGATGAGGAGGTAAAAGCCACAATTTGCGATATTCGCAAAACAGGTGCTTCAATTTTGACTATTGGTCAATATCTCCCACCATCGGGATCTCATTGGACGCTGGAAAGATATGTGGAACCTGCTGTTTTTGAGGTGTGGAAAGATTTTGCACTGGAAATTGGATTTAAAAGTGTAGCAAGTGCTCCCTTGGTACGGAGTTCGTATCACGCAGATATGCTGCATGGAAGTAGAGGAAATTGAAAAATGTTAGGTGTCAGGCAAGCCCTCCGTCGTTTATCCAGATATGCTGGGCAAGGCTTTGAACTCGATTGTGTTTGCGTGTTTGCTCTGAGCTTATCGAAGAGAGACGTGACCCAAAAGTATTTATTAAATTATTACTAAAGAAATATGGAATAAAAAATGAGATTTGCAATAATATCAGATATTCATGCTAATTTGCCGGCACTTGATGCGGTGATTGATGATATGAAAATGTATCATGTTGATCATGTTATTTGCCTTGGCGATATTGTCGGCTATGGCCCTTTTCCCTCAGAGTGTTTAAGTAGGGTTCGTGAGATTACCAATTATGTTATTATGGGGAATCATGAGGCAGCGGCTGTGGATCTATTTGATGTGAATCTTTTTTACGATGAAGCCAAGGAGCATATTTTATGGACGCGCGACCAGCTTTCTAAGGAAGAATTAAAATACATTAAAGGTCTCAATTATATGCTCAACTTTGAAACTTTTATGATTTCGCACGGGGCATTTCAAGATGCTGACTGTTTCCCATATATTGAGACTGAAAAGGAGGCTGTTGAGGTTTTTGCTCAGAATGAATATAAACTTATGTTTGTTGGCCATACTCATATTCCTATTATACACAGGCTAGATGAGGAAAATAATTATGCAGCGATTACTAAAGATGTCGTAAAAATGAATCCGGAGTGGAGATATATTGTGAATCCAGGTGCTGTTGGGTTATCTAGGGACGAGCAGTTTAGTGCAGGATACCTCATATTTGACTCTGACCTTCATCAAGTCTTTATGCGTCGTGTCAATTACAATCTTAAACCTATCTATGATGCAATTCATGCTATGGCTCGTGACGAGCAACATCTTGAGGTGCTTATGGAGCGTTTTAGACCCAAGAGTGTAATGAAAATTAAGCATCAGACAGCAATCTCAAAAGCTGGGATACTTGAAGCTGTTATGAGACATAAAAAGGAGCATAATTAAAACTACCTCGATCTCTACTCGAGCATTGCAACAGATCTGCAAATCAGATATGCTTTGCACGGATGAAATCCTAACATTGTCTTTAAACTTAATTAGCTAGCAAAAGAAAGACAAGAGATTTACTGCTTGCGGTATAACCATACGAGGTATATACGCTTTTAATAAAAGCTTGGCAAAATATAAAATGATAACAACTCTTTTAATTCTTTTTATTCTAATGTTATTAGGATCGGCATTCTTTTCTGGATGCGAAACGGCTCTATTCTCTCTTTCGCGTGCTCGCCTGCTTGCCTGGAAAAGTGATCAATCTCTAGCAAGGAGACGGATTACTGAACTTATGGGTAAGTCCTACAGCAAAACTCTTATTGTACTTATATTGGGGAATATGTTTGTAAACTCCGCACTCTCGATGAGTGGTAATGAACTGATGAGTCATTTGAACTATTCCCCTGTTGCGACTACGGTGCTTTCAGCTATTGTCTCAATTGTGATGTTACTATTGATCGGTGAAATTACTCCTAAAGCCTTTGCATTGATATATCCGGAAGAGATCTCTCAGAAATCTGCTGGGGTAATTTATATGCTTCGTAAAATACTTTCACCATTTATTTTCATTATCGAAAAGATCTTTTCTGTTATTCTTGATGTTTTAGGAAGAAAAGAGTCTCAGCCATTAAATCATGATGAGTATGCATCGTACCTCGATATGGCAAACTCGGTCGGGGCATTTTCGGGAGAGGAGACAGAGCTTCTTTCTAATGTTTTTGAGTTGCGTAATATGAATGTTAATAGTGTTATGCGTGCCAGAGTTGATATTGTTTCAATTAAACGTGGAATGACACCTGAAAAAATTGCGGAAAGCATTCAAATATCACATGAGCTTTACTACCCCGTTGTAGATGAAAATATAGATGATGCCGAAGCATTTATCAGTGCACGTGACTTTTATCTTATCTCGTCGGATCAACGTGTTGAATGGGAGAAGTTAAGTACATTTGCCGTAGTATTTATTCCTGAGAATTCAACACTGACAAAGGCGTTGGCTCAGATGAAAAAAAATGCAGTGCCTGTTGCATTGGTTACTGATGAATATGGTGGGATTACTGGTATGCTGAAATTGAAGGATATTTATGAGGAGCTAATTGGAGATGTTAATTCTGAATTTGAAGATTCAGACTGGAAAATTAAAAAGACTGGACCGGCTTCATGGATAATCGATGGAAATATCCCACTCCAGGAGATTGAGGAGTTGGCTGATATCAAAATTGAGGAGAATCAGGTAAATACTCTTAACGGACTTTTTTGCGAAGTTAGCGATAATATACCCGTTCCAGGTGAGTCAATTGTCTATAAGCGAATACGCATTAAGGCTCGAAAAGTAGAAAATAACAGAATAGTCAAGGCTGAATTGAAATTATTACCTCCAAAAAAGGAGGGGCGTCAATGAGCTACCTTATTATTGCATTTCTATTTATGGGATTTCAGGCTTTTTTCAGTGGCATAGAGACCGGACTTGTCTCTATGCGAAAATCGCGAATAAAACTTGGCGTAAAGCAGAACCTAACTCAGGCAAAAATCCTCAACTTCTTTGTCGAACGCCCTGGTGTTATGCTTGCAACAACCCTTGTTGGTACCAATATCTGCCTGGTATGTGCTGCAAATATGGTCAAACAGTCTGTCGTTCAGTTCGGTTACGATAAACCATGGCACATGTTGCTTGCAACAACTGTTATGACTCTTTTTCTCCTGGCTTCCGAGATTATACCTAAGGACTGGTTTCGCCAGTACCCGTATCATAGGTGTTTGTTCTTTGCATATCCACTCTTTTTGTCCTATATTATTCTCTTCATTCCTGTTTGGCTTATGGCGGCATTTACATCTTTTGCAACTCGTATGTTCAGTGGAAAGGAGGGAAATAGCAATTCATTTATGCGTGAGGACTTCCGAATGCTTCTACACGAGAGTGAATCAGCAGGGATCATTGATGCTGAAGCTGCAGATATACTTGACCGTTCTTTGCAGTTTCATGAGCTTAAAGTGTCAGATATTTTCCTACCAATAACTAAAATTGATGAGATCCCGGGTGATATGAGTGTCTTTGATGCTGTTGAGTTGTGTAGAAAACATAAGCATTCACGCCTTCCAGTAAAGGCCGCAGGCAGTCATGAGCACGTATGGAAAGGTATATTCACTCTCTATGATGCTCTTTTTACCATCCCTGAAGAGAGGTGGAAATCTACACCTGCAAGAGAGTGTATTCGTCCTGTATTTACAATCTCAGAAACCGCATCTATGGAGGATGTTTTACAGCAAGCAAAAAACTCAGGAACTCCACTTCTCGTTGTACACAAAACCTCAAAAAGTGATGAACATATCGGAGTTGTAACATCAAAAGATGTTCTAAAAGTCCTCTTTGGATAGAAGAAAAGGGGAGGGGGGATAAAAACTCAAAGAGCGAAGTATCCCTACTCTAACCCCTTCTCTTTTATTCCTTGTATTCTCTTCAAGTACGTTAGGCATTCCTGAGGGGATTCCCCATCCATCGCTCGGCTTGATTCGTATCGGGACGCCAACGCTTGACTCTACCTGTTTTTCGGCGAACGTTGTTAAATGCGTTCTCTATACAATTCGTGTTAAGAAGCGTCTTATTGAGTGTTGATGGGGCGCCTATGGTGTGGAGTGCTATCAAATCCTCGCCACACTCCTCCAAGCTTTCAAGTGCACTTTTACTTTTGCCTTTCAAAAAATCTCGAATATCGTTGACGACTTCACGTCCTGCTTCGGCACCTTCGGCCTTTCTCAAAAGTGAAAAAAGCGTTGCTAGTTCAGAGTGATGTCGCTTAGACAAGTAAGATCTGATATTGCGTTCCTTGTGTATGACGCAACGCTGAATGATCGGATTATTAAAATGCCCTATCACGCTTGAGCTCAGAGCATCAGCACTTTTCCCCGCTTTATAGCTGACCAAATCAACTTCACCTTTGGGAACACCAGAACGCCTCACTCTAGGGCGGATGATGGGCTCCTTGCTCTCGTTGAGCATAAAAATGCCCTTCGCACTGCCAGCTCTCGCATAACCACTCGATTTGGCGGGATGGTGAAATCCGCCGCACAAACTACCAGCTTCTTCAAGCATTATTGTTACCAATGACTCTTTAACCACATTCCTCATGTGATCACCCAATACCTCTCCAACTTCGCTTAATGACGCTTGGCTTAGTACTAATAACACGTTACATTTACTCATGATGACCTCCTAGTCTTGTTTTTGTGAAACATTTAATAGACTGGTAGGTCGTCATTTTTCAAATAACGAATTTTAACAACGGATGGGGAATTGCCGAGTATTACTGGATTATTTTATGTTCCTGTAGATTTACTAATTCAGTTACCTTTATGTTTAAGTGTAAGAGGAGTTGATTTAATTTTTTTTCGATGGTGGTTGAAGGATTATGAACCAGATTTTAAAGAAACTGAAGAGGGAGAAAAACATCTTCAAGAAATCAAAAAGAAAAGTCCATATATATATTGTTATGGATAAATGATCGAACAAATGGAGTGAGCTAACCTTCAAACAGCGTCGCCTAAGCTTTATTTAGGTTGATTCTAAACAGGTAGCTCCTCCCGTACGTTCAGCAATAAAGGCAAGAACTGTCATTCTAACTTGAATTCCTAAAAAAGAGTAATATACTGTAATATCGATTTTAGATTATCATTTTTGGAGGAACAAAGTGCTTTTATTTGAATGGGATAATAAAAAAGCAAAGAAAAATCAGATTAATCATGAAATTTCTTTTGATGAAGCTAGTACTACATTTGGAGATGTATTATCATTTACAATATATGATCCCATGCATTCAGAAGCTGAAGATAGATTTATTCTAATTGGTACATCTGTCAATAATCGTCTACTTGTTGTTGTTCATACTGAACGTAATGATCATATAAGAATTATTAGTGCTAGAAAAGCAACAAATAAAGAAAGGAAATATTATGAAAACAATGTCAAATGATGTAACAATGCTCGAGGAATATGATTTCAGCAATGCTGTCCGAGGGAAATATGCTAAAAAATATTCTAAAGGAACTAATGTTGTCGTGATAGATAAGGATGTTATGTCATACTTTCCAGACCATGATGCTGTTAACCAAGCCCTCAGGTCAATAATCCCTATTCTCAAAAAACATGATATGAGTGCCGAACAAATAGCTTCACACTAACAGCTTTTTCGCTCCGCTTCAACGCTGTAGGTGAGCATAACGTTGGGATAAAGAAATATGAAATTCAATAAGAAGAACTTTCTAATTGCATTTGGGCAGTATTGTACTTTTTTAATTCTGAGCTTGCCATGTCTTGCAGTATGCCTTTTTCTTTTTCCTTATCTTATGAAATTGGGTGAACTTTTTTCAGCTACTGATGCGACATTCCCTTCAATCTTAGATTTTTTAATAACTTCTGCAGATATATTTTTTCAAAATTGTTTTTTGATATTATTAATAATAATCGGTTTGATTATTGTTTACGAAAAATTCTATAAGAGAAAGGATAAAAATACAGTCAGAGCAATTGTTTTATCATTAACTTTTTTATTACTTGTATTTTACTGTATATCTATACCTTCTCTTTATATTGCTATGGTAGCACGATCTCTGTATCATCCAAAACTTTCAGAAACTATTGACACGATGATTGATGAAAAATATAAAGATGATCCCAACAAGAAAAATTCTGAGTGACGGGGTACCGCACCAGATTTTAAACGTTAGCAAAGGAGAAATAATGATGAATGATGCTGCAGTATCAACGGTAGACATTCTGACATCGGAAAAGGACGTACAGATCATGCAAGAACAAAATCGACGTTTGCTGACTATCGGATGGATTGTATTTTGCATCTGTTGCTCAGCCGGGTGGATCATGTTTTTCGCGATCGGCACGGAAAATTTCTGGGGCCTCGTCGGGGGTACTATCGCATCGACGGGTTTGGCAGCGATGGGATTTGGAATCAGTAAAGTCATGTTCAAAAGATAAATTAGCTAACAAAAGGAGTCATGTAACCACTATTCCGCTTCGCTGCATAGCGGTCACATGCTCTCAGGTCGTTGGCACTTAGAAATTACGGAGGAACACAAGATGAACACACTCGTAGATTTGATCTTGGCTAACCCAATTGCGCCGCTATTCATTGGCATAACTGTTCTCTGCCTCGTCAAAAAAGAGGATTGGTTGGCGCAGGCGAAGAAGCAGAATCAAAAACCCACGATGGTGATAATCATCATGGTCGTCGGTATCTTACTCGTTGGGATGGGGATGATGGTAACTACTGGCTTTCGCCTGCGCGTCGAGCAAAACAAGCATCGTGGTGAACTCAGCGTAAAGGACACTGAGATTCGTTTGCTCAATGAGAAGATAGAACGTCTCAAATTGAATTAAAAAGTGCCAACAATTAAATGCACTCGATTCAAAATAGCTGCGCGATTTTGAACGAGTGATTTATAACGATATACGAGAAAAATAAAGATAGAAAAAAAGCCGTAAAGCATTTGCGTAGTTCGCAGATGACGGGTAGTTTAAATCAGGCAGGAAACAAAAAATGCGAGATACGCAAAATCTCCCAAGCAAATAGAGATTAAACGTATATCAAAATCACTGCAGCTAACGGAGTACCGTAGCTGAGTTTTAATGATATACGAGAAAAAAAGATAGAAAAAAGTCGTAAAGCATTTGCGTAGTTCGCAGATGTAGGGTAGTTTAAATCAGGCAGGAAACAAAAAATGCGAGATACGCAAAATATCCCAATACAATAGAGATTATACGTATATCAAAATCACTTCAGCTAACGGAGTACCGTAGCTGAGTTTTAGTGTTCTAGGAGAGAAAAGTCCCTGAAGATGAAAAGATGCGAAACTCGCAGATTGTCGAGCTATAAAACCAAAGAAAGAAGAGTATATTTACTTTTAAAGTAATTTTAACAATTTAAATAAACAATTAACCTAGAACAAGCAGGTGCACGTAACTATACATCCGCTGTCGCGTATGTATAGTACGTGACCTAGGTGATATTCTAAGGAAAAAATGAATACAACAAAAATGATTAAAATTGCACAAGAAGTTGCAAAAGAACGGGCTGTATGGAATCTTGGGAATAATGTATTATACGACTTATGTAAAAATAATCCCAATCATAAGACTCCCGAAGAAATAGTCGCGAAAATTTGGCTAATTGGTCGCTCTTATGCAGCTGCAATAGAGAGAAGAAAAAACAAAGTGAAAGAGAATGATAAATTTTATGAAGAGATTGTTGTTAACGCTCTTAAAAATTCAGATTTAGATCTAAAATTAAAACAAATCAAAAAATACGATAAGATTACAGAAAGTAATTTAAATGATTTATTAGAAGTTCATAAATACTTAGTTGATGTTTTTTATGGAATTACACAGATGTACAAAAGGTCACTTGCATCGAAATATTTACATTTTCATTTGCCTAATTTATTTTATATTTATGATTCTAGAGCTAATAATGCTTTGAAAAAAATATTGCCAAATCAAAGAATAAAATTGCCTATTGGCAATTTTGATAACGAATATGCAAAATTCAGCAAGAAAATGTACATTCTACAAACTCAAATTGAAAAGGAAACTAAAACTCTTTTATCACCTAGAGAGTTAGACAACCTTTTATTAAAATAAAACTTAGAACAATTTTGATGCACTTAACTATTTTTCGCTATTGCGAAAAACAGTAAGTGATCAAGGCGTTCTGAAAAGAGAAAATAAGAAAAAATCCAGAAATTTTGCGAATATCGCTAAGATTTTCATAAAAATTGCGTCTAATAGGTATAGAGAGAATATATTATGAGTTACTTATTAAGTGCATAAGTGACGGGGCGGAGCGTCTAAAAATAAAGAAAAAAACAGAACAAATGGAGTCACGTAACCTGAAATCCGCTTCGCGCCGGTACGTGCTCCCAAACGTTAGCCAAATAGGAAGGTGAATCTATGGGAATATTAGAAAGAGTTAATGATACCATCGCATCGCACGGAAAGAGTGCGTCCTTT
>JAUUYH010000051.1 GCA_030590505.1 Kiritimatiellota bacterium | reverse complement strand
TGATAAACTGCGTGTCCCCAGAAATTCCCGACCAGAGGAGGAACGACGGCGGGAGGGGTGTTGTTAGTCATCAGAAAGCAGCTAAAAAGATAAAAATGAGCTCAAAATGCTTAAAATTAGAAAAAGGCCCTAGATAATGGCTCTAAGGGGACTTTTGGAAATAAATTATAGATCACTTACACTCAAAATTAAGGAAATAAAGGCTCCTTAAGTGGTCAGACCCCTTAGTGCCTTTCCTTAGTGTTCATTAGTGTTCATTCCTTCTCTATTCTTTTTGAAACTTTAATTTTACAGTTAGATTTTTTGATTTTATGAGAGAAATGAAAGCATCAGGATCGTTAATATCAATATTTACGACACCAGGATTATTAAGATCAATATTTTCTATAAAATTGCAGAAGAATGGGATTGAGAAGTAATCATCACTAACTAAATTCTGATTAGTTTTTCCTTTTGAATTAGGTAATTCAATGTAAAGAGTATTACCCTTAAAATCCTTAAGCTTAGTTAATATTTTATTTAGTCCTATTTCGTTCTTTCCAACATTTTTGCTATTAAAAAAATAGTCCCTACTATGATTTTCTCTTTTAATCCAAGATATTTTACAGACAGAGTTTAAGTGAGGTTCTTGAGTACTTTTCTTATTTTTATCTTCTTTAAATGTGCGACTTGAATTACTGTTCTTATAATCCCAGTTAACTTTATTATAATTAAATTTCAGCTCAACCTGAACATTTTTCAATGCATCTATAAATTTAATAGCATCTGCTTTATGTGTAAAAAATGGTATTCCCCTAGATTTAGGATAATTTAATGTTACTTCATTAAAGTTTTTAGCATAAGGAACTTCAATGAAAACCACTTTTCCGTTAAAGTTGCTGATTTTTTTTAAAATTCCTGTCAAACCATGTCCCGTTTTTCCAATATATAGACCATCATAAAAAAAATCATAACTAAAATTATTTAGCAAACGACTATCCCTTCCAAGATGAGAACGCCATGTTATATAACAAGATTCTTCGTTTTTCTCTCCAATATCTTGTTTCATTTTACATGAAATTATTGTTAACATACAAAATATTATTGTCAGATATTTTATCTTATTAAACATAGCTAAAAAGTCTCCATAAACCTATTTATTTAGGCCACTCTGTTGACATCCATCCTCCTGGCTGTGGACTTCCATTTGCGTATGGATTCGCAGTCCATCCCTTCTCCCACTGGAGATTCCCTTTTATTCGTAAAGTCTTTAATCCTGTCAGTACCGTATGTTTTATATCCCATGTGTCATGCTTCCCTCCATTTCTAAAAGAATCTACGAATTTTTCAAATCCCGCTAGTGATTGTATTTTCT
This sequence comes from Kiritimatiellota bacterium, assembly GCA_030590505.1. Classification (GTDB taxonomy): domain Bacteria; phylum Verrucomicrobiota; class Lentisphaeria; order Victivallales; family JAADHT01; genus JAUUYH01. Next base: position 12,593 of record JAUUYH010000051.1, on the reverse strand, counting down.
TAACACTATTATGTCCGAAGAAATTCCAACTTCCCTGATATATAATATTTTCACCTTCTTCCCCAATAGCTGAATTATTAGTATTTTTTAAAGTAGTATACATAGTGTGCTTTATATTAGCTATATATCCTCCATCTCCAGGGATAAAAAACTTTGACCTTATATAATGCATAGTTTTACCTGAAGTCACGAACGTATAAGCAGCTTTACATCCCATAGAATACTTTGATGGGTCTTTATATATATCGTCAGAAGTAGTACCTGGAGGTATTGGAATTCCAATGCCAAACTGTAAATTCTTTAATTTATTAGTGTTAGCAATGATTTCTTTTCTTGCTTTGATATTTGCTTTTAATGAATCTATAGCTTTATTTATAGTTTCGCCTTTAGTTACAAATGTATGTTCCGACATAATCATTACGCTTAAAATTTCGTTTATAAGATTATTTACATCTGGCTTTATCCCAGAATCTTCATAGAGGTAATATTCTTTATCTCCCTTCTTTATTAATTTTCTTTTAAAAGCTGTTATTTTATTTTTCTTAAGATAAGCGTCTATACATTGTGATTCTATTTTAAGCCCCAACCTATCCCCCTTATTAACTCCATCATTTCCTACAAACCCATAAACATTCACTCCACCTCTCTCCTCAATCGGGTCTCTGTTAATCCACCTTCCCATATCTGCATCATAGTAACGGTATCCAGAATAAACGAGGTCTGTTTTATTGTCAGTAGAGTATGAAGTGAACTTGGAATCCATAGTTTTGGTACTTATTGTCAGTTTAGAAAATGGGCTGTATTTGTAGTTTTCAGCAATTTTGTCATCAGATGAGTTGCGGCAAGCATTCGTTGTTACATTAGTTTTCGAAAAAATCATCTCTTTTCCGGAAAGGAAAGGCTTTGTTTCCTTGTCTTGAAGAGTGTCATAGGTATATATAATGATATGAAAAATGGGGGAGTTTGTGCGTAGTTCGCAGATTCCAGATAGGATTTTGAGTAGAGTTTGAATGTGAACGAGTAATTGTTGATCTATTTTTGTTAGATGTTTTTCATGGTTTTCGTGGGCATAAGTATAATTCGTAGGGGTATTCTGCGAAGTTCGCAGAGTGAAGTAGTCTTGAATTTGTAATTTTCTACAACCCATTTTTGTACCTTATCTGTTTTTGTTGTGCTTTGAAGTTATCAACATAATGACAGAGATGAACAATACAAGGCAGACAGTGGTGTTTTTATTGGTTTTGTTTGCGAATCTCGCAAAAATCATTAGATATGTAGTAGAAAAAGGTGCCTGCCTCAAAGCTTTTCAAGCCATATATACCGCTTGCGGTATAGAAGCATCAAATTTAAGATTTTATAAGATTTTTGAGAGCGTTTAACTTGCGATTGTTTTTTGCGATTACTTAATCTCTAGAGGTCAGACATTCTGAAGGTCGGCATCTATTCTTTTCTTTCCTCTGCCTTTGAGCAAGGCAGAGGGCGGTGTGGTGGTGTATGTTGCCCTTTTTTTGAAGAAAGCTCGACATTGGCTCCAACGACACAAGGTCGCTGGTGGCCTAAGAGTGACTATGAACCTGTCCCTAGGCTCTGTCTTCTCTTTGTCTTCCTTGAGCGTACCCATACATTTTTATTTTCATTAATAGATAAAGAGCATTTCGCTGTATTTTGGCAGAGGCCATAGGTTGTCATCTACCTGCATTTCGAGGGAATCGACAGCTTTTCGTAGTTTACCCATTGTTGTAATAATTTTTTCTGAATTATCAGCATTAATGGCTTTTTTAAGCAATTCTGATGCTGTCCAGAGAGCTGAGATATTTTTCCCGATGTTATCGATATGTTTTTTTATTTCTGTGCTTCCACTTGTTAAGCCTACACTTTTCATTTTTAGAATATTGTCTGAGAATAATTTTTGCTGTTCAACCGCAACGGGCAGAATAGTTGTCAGAGCCATATCGAGTGCAAGTTCTCCCTCAATTTTTATGGTGGTCTCATAATTTTCTTTAAAAACTTCATATCTTGAGTGGAGCTCTATCTTGCTGAATACTTTGTATTTTTCAAAGAGTTTTAAGGATTTAGGGGTAATTAGTGATTTAAGCGCCTCGGGGGTCTTCTTTAGATTTGGAAGTCCACGTCTAGCTGCCTCTTTTTCCCATGCCGAACTGTAGTTGTCACCATTAAAAACTACACGTTTGTGCTTTTTAACAATCTTTTGTAAGAGATCTTGCAGGGTTTTGTTGAAATCAGATTTTTTCTTAACTGCTTCAAGCTTGGTTGCAATTTCATCAAGAACTTCTGCTGCGATTGTATTAAGTACGATATTGGCACCTGCACACGATTGTGTAGAGCCGACAGCTCTGAATTCAAATTTGTTGCCTGTAAATGCAAACGGGCTGGTTCGGTTTCTATCAGTAGCATCGCGTGGCATTATTGGAATTGTATCCACTCCAATCTGCATTGTGCCACCAGATTTTGTAGATTTAACATCACCTCTCTCTATTTGCTCAATTACGTCATTTAGCTGTTCACCGAGGAAAATAGAGATAATTGCTGGTGGTGCTTCATTTGCTCCGAGTCTGTGATCATTCCCAGCACATGCAACAGATGCACGTAGAAGATCTGCATGTGTATCAACTGCCTTGATTACTGCACATAAAACTGTTAAAAACAGAGCATCCTTGTGCGGACTCTTGCCAGGATTTAGAAGATTATCGCCAGGAGGGTTAATTGACCAGTTATTATGTTTCCCTGACCCATTTATTCCTGCAAATGGTTTCTCGTGCATTAGGCATGCAAGCCCATGACGATCAGCTACACGTTTTAAAGTTTCCATGACAAGCATATTGTGGTCAACTGCAAGATTTAGCTCTTCAAACATCGGAGCCAATTCAAACTGCGCAGGAGCTACCTCGTTATGACGCGTTTTTGCCGGTATGCCCAGTTTCCATAGCTCTTCATCCACCTCTGACATGAAATTTAGAATTCTAGGTTTGATTGCTCCAAAATAATGGTCATCTAACTGCTGGTGTTTTGGTGGGATATTTCCGAAGAGTGTACGCCCGGCCTGCATCAAGTCGGGACGTGCTAGAAAGAGCTCTTTATCAATTAAAAAATACTCCTGCTCTGCACCGAGAGTCGGTACAACTCTTCCTTCTGGTACTTCTCCGAAGCATTTCATTAAACGTTCAGTCTGTTCTGTAAGTGCCTGCATTGAACGCAGAAGAGGTGTTTTTTTATCGAGGGCCTCACCTGTGTATGAGCAGAATGCTGTTGGAATACAGAGTGTTGCACCGTTGTCGTCGCGTTTGATAAATGCTGGGCTTGTTGGATCCCAAGCAGTGTACCCGCGTGCTTCAAATGTAGCACGAATTCCGCCAGATGGAAAGCTTGATGCGTCAGGCTCTCCTTGAATTAGAGTTTTACCCGAAAATCTTAGCGTTACTCCACCGTCGTTGTCTGGTTCAATAAATGAGTCATGCTTCTCCGCTGTAGATCCAGTTAACGGCTGAAACCAGTGAGTGTAGTGGCTTGCACCCTTTTTTATCGCCCAATCTTTCATTGCACAGGCAACTTCATCTGCGATCTTCGCATCAAGTGTAGTTCCTTTATTTATGGTTGCAAGTAACTGTTTATATATATCTTTCGGAAGATAATCCTTCATCGTCCTGATATTAAATACGTCCTCTCCGTAAATGTCAGATATTGCCTGTTCTCTGCCATTGCCTTTTTGTGGATTCGGTCTAGATGCGATGTTTGCGATAGCTTGTTTGCGAAGATTTGTATCCATCTTTCTGATTCTCCTGTGTTATAATAATACTTTGGAATATCGATAATCTAAATCGTACAATGTTGGTATAAAATTGTCAATTAATTAATAATATATCATAGAGAAAAAAATACAAGTAATTATTCAATGTTTTATCATATATGATCTTGTTTTTCAAAGTGCCTGAACTTATAAAAGAACCTACTCTTGATGCGGATTATTAAAAGTTTTTTTTAATCTCTTGACTTGACAATATGGCTTTAATGGAGAATATTATGAGGCATAAGTGATAAACAGTAAAAAGATTGCTAATTATGCAACTATTTAGGATAAAAAATAAACATTGTCTATCTTTTAGCTGTGTTTTTACAAAGAATTTGTGAAGAGTGGTTTTTATATATGATAATATCGGAGTTTAAGGTGTCGTTGATTAGTTTCTGCCAGTTTTTCAGGTGCAGAAGTTGGGTTGACCTTACCAGTTATTGTCGTAAAGTTATATTAGCTTTACTTGCGATGTTCGCATTTTTTCTTACATCTGTTTCATTGCAAGCATCTGAACATACATCTGATGATGGTAAGCAGGATATTGCAACGGTACTGTTTCATCATGTAAAGAACAGTCATGACCTTGAGCTTTTCCCCTATGTGCCTCCTATTCATCTGCCATTCGGGGTTACGGTTCACGATCTGATGCTTCTTTTGGCTTCTCTTTTTATTCTAGCAATTTTCCTTCCTGCATTCAGAAAGCCGACTCTAAAGGTTCGCGGTTTAGCAGTTTTTCTTGAATCTATAGTTCTTTTTGTGCGTAATGATATCGTTTATCCAGTAATGGGTAAGAAGCACGGTGAGGCGTGGCTTCCTTTTTTTACAACTCTATTTCTTTTTATCGTAACCATTAACTATGTCGGGCTGATTCCTGCGTTTAAGGCAGCGACTGGTAATATTAATGTGACGGGGGCGCTTTCTGTGATGATCTTGGCACTTATTTTTGTTGGAGGCTTTAAAAAATTAGGCCCTGTTGGCTTCTTTACAAATATGTGTCCGGAAGGGACTCCAAAAGTGATTGGTTTTTTTCTTGTAGGTATAGAGACGATGGGATTTGTTATAAAATCTACAGTATTGAGTATCAGGCTTTTTGCAAATATGTTTGCTGGGCATATGGTTCTTCTTTCTCTTGTTGCTCTTATATTTATTATTACACCCTATTTCGCGGTGGTATCAGTCCCTTTTGCTGTGTTTACTTACATCCTAGAAATTGTGATTGCGGTAATTCAGGCATTTGTTTTTACGCTTTTGAGTTGCGTTTTTATAAATATGGCGGTAAGTTCTCATTGAAGAATGAATATGTTCGATTCAGTAAAGTTTTTTTGAAATGTAGTTTTTATGCACAAGTGCATTTAAAAATATAGTAAATATACCGCAAGCGGTAGAGATCTTGTCTTTCTTTTGCTAGCTAATTAAGTTTAAAGAAAATGCTAAGATTTCACCCGTTGCTAGTATATATTAATTATGAAATAATGGAGGTTTTTATGGATGTCAGTATGGCACATGCAATTTCAGCTTTTGCGGCAGCAGTTGTAGTTTTAGGTTCAGCCGCAGGAATAGGACTTATCGGGTACAAGGCGATGGATGCAATTGCACGTCAGCCTGAAGCTGCAAATGATATTAGATCTACTATGATTGTGATTGCAGCCTTGATTGAAGGGCTTGCCTTCTTTGCTGTAGTTGTTGCGATTCTCGCAATTTATGCATAACATTGAGAAGTGAGTGGTAAATAGATACTTTATGATTGTGAATTTGTATAAAAGGTTATAGTTATGGGAATTTTTGCTTTTGAGCCTGGCTTGGCGATATGGACATGGGTAGCTTTCGGGCTATTGATGTTTGTTATGTCTAAGTATGTCTTTCCTGTTCTTTTAAAGAATATAAAAGACCGCGAAAAGGCTATTTCAGACTCTGTGGATAATGCGGAGGCTATTAAAAAGCGTCTTGAGGATATTGAGAAGGAGCACAAGCATATTATTGTTGAGGCAAAGAAAAAATCTGATGGTATTATTATCGATGCTCGTAAAAGTGCAGATGTTTTGAAGAAGGAGCTACTTAAAAAGGCTGACGCCGAGGCTTTGGCAGTTATTGAAGAAGCCAAGGAGCGAATTAGCGAAGAGCGCAAAATTGCAATGGCATCAATACAAAAAGATATTGTAGAACTTGTATGTGATGGTTCGGAAAAAGTTATAGGACACTCCTTTCTGAAAGAGAGTGATCAAAAGTGGACAGCGGGGTTGATCGATGATATTTAAGATGTGCGCAGAACGTTATGCTGGTGCACTCTTTGCGGTCGCCGCTGAAAATAAGGAACTTGATGCTGTAACTGCTGATATTCGGACAATTGATGAGATCTTTGAAAAAGTGCCCGAGATTAGAAAGTATTGTTTATCTGCGAATATCGCAACAGATAATGGAAAAATAGTGATTGAAGAGGCATTTATTAAATATTTAAAAAATGCGAAGTGCGCAAATACGCTCAGGGTGATGGCGGAAAATAGACGTATCTCTTCACTTCCGTTTCTCGCCGAACATTTCTTTGCGATTCTCGCAGAAAAAGAGAATAGGGTCACTATTTCTGCTCAATTCGCAACAGAACCTGACCCTGAAATTGTTGAAAAACTGAAGAAAAAGATGTCGAATAAGACTGGAAAGGTTGTCGAACTGAATTTAGATGTGAATCCTGAGTTACTTGGAGGATTTATTTTGAAATGGAGTGATCGTATGTTGGATAATTCCGTGAAAGGAAGATTGAAATCCCTGAAGAAGGTTATTAAAATTTGATGATTGCAAATTGGTATAAACTTTGAGCTGATGAAATCTTAACATTTTCTTTAAACTTAATTAGCTAGCAAAAGAAAGACAAGATCTCTACCGCTTGCGGTATAAATCAAAATTAATATAAATATAAAAGCTGTTGTACTTATGAGGTTGATTTTATGAAGAGTAGTATAAATCCTGGTGAAATACTGGATGTTCTTAAAAAGCGGATTGCTGGTTTTGAACCTTCTGCGGAAGAGGATGAGATCGGTCGTGTGCTGAGTGCAGGCGATGGTGTCGCATCTATTTGGGGGCTGAATTCAATCCTTTCTGGTGAGCTTGTCGAGATTGAAACTGACGATGGTGAAATTGTTAATGCAATGGCTATGAATCTCGAAGAGGAGAGCGTTAGTGTGGTGCTCTTCTCAGATTACGAAAAAGTGAAAGAGGGAAATGTTGCTAAACGTACTGACTCTGTTGCAAGTGTGCCTGTAGGGGAGGGACTGCTTGGACGCGTAGTAGATCCTCTCGGAAATCCAATCGACGGATTTGGTGAAATGAAGAGTTCTGCCAATAGTCGTGTCGAGGTAAAAGCTCCAGGCATTATCAGCCGAGAAAATGTAACCGAACCGTTGCAGACTGGTATCAAGGCGATTGATGCAATGATTCCGATTGGTCGCGGGCAGCGCGAACTTATTATCGGTGATAGGCGGACAGGCAAAACGGCCATAGCTATCGATACCATTATCAATCAGAAAAATTGTGATCCGAAAGAGCGTGTTCACTGTTTCTATGTGGCCATCGGCCAGAAACGCTCGTCTGTTGTGCAGATAATGGAGAAACTTAAAAAATATGATGCAATGGAATATACTACAATTATTGCAGCTACCGCATCAGATCCGGCATCTTTGCAATACCTTGCTCCATACTCGGCCTGTGCAATGGCTGAATATTTTAGAGATAGCGGCAGACACGCCTTGATAATCTTTGATGACCTAACAAAGCACTCTCAGGCCTACAGAGAAATTTCACTTCTGATGCGCCGCTCTCCAGGCCGTGAAGCCTACCCAGGTGATGTATTTTACCTCCACTCCCGCCTCCTTGAACGTGCGGCAAAAATGAGTGAAGAATTCGGCGGCGGTTCACTTACTGCACTGCCAATTGTCGAAACGCAGGATGGCGATGTTTCAGCATATATTCCAACAAATATTATATCAATCACAGACGGACAGATCTTCCTTGAAGATGCACTCTTTAACTCTGGACTGCGTCCTGCTATCAATGTCGGCATCTCTGTCTCACGTGTGGGCGGTGATGCACAGCTAAAAGCGATGAAGCAGACCGCCGGGTCACTTCGTCTCGATCTTGCACAATTCCGCGAGCTTGCCGCATTTATGCAGTTTTCATCTGACCTTGATAAATCAACAAAGAAGCAGTTAGATCGTGGTGAGCGACTGACGGAAATTCTTAAACAGCCTCAGTATGAGCCAATTGATGTTTTTAAGCAGATTATTATACTTAAAGCAGGCATATCTGGTCGTTTTGATAAATATCCTACTGTAAAGCTTCGTCTTTATCAGAGAGAACTTTTTGCGTATGTTGATAAAAATGAACCAGATTTTATGCAGAAATTACGAAAAGTGGGTGAATTAACTGATGAGATTGAAAAAGAGCTAAACAAAATTTATGATGACTTTGAGAAAACATTTAATCCAGAAACAATGGAGACAGGTGTTGATGCAGGTTATACCGTCAATATGGCACTGGCTATGAGTCAGGGGCACAGCGGTTTTAACCGCGATATGCTACAGCTTGTTGAACGCATTACAGGCCGCGAGCTAGCATCGCCATCACTAGAAGAGGAACTTGAACAGATTATAGGTGGTGAAGATACACTAGAGAAAGACCGTTTTGATAAATTGGTTGATAGCTGTTTGATTATCGATAGTGATAAAGAAGAGGTGATGAAAGTTGTATTTAAACATGTTGCTGAAAAGATGGCTTTATCAACAGATTCTGATGCTGATGAGATCTACAGTAAACTTGTTGCACGTGAAGAGCAAACTTCGACCGCTCTAAGTCCGTTCTTCTCTATACCGCACATAGTCTCCGAAGGTGAAGATGAATTTGATATGGTGATAATGAGATCGAAGAAAGGGATTTTCTTCTCAGATGCTGCACCGCATGTTCATGCTCTATTTTTCCTCTTCGGCTCTCTGGATCAGAGGCATTTTCACCTTGTTACACTCTCAGCTATTGCACAGATCATTCAGACTCCGACATTTGAAACGGGGTGGCTGAAGGCGTCAGGGATTGAAGAGCTCAGGGAATTGATACTCTCCAGCGAACGTAAACGTGAAAAAACAGGAAAATAGTAATGGCAAGCATCAGAGATCTGAATCATAAAATAGCTTCACTGCAAAATATGCAGAAGGTCATGAGTGCAATGAATATGATTGCCTCAACAAAATTCAGTAAATTACTAACAAAACAGATTGCCCTTTTGAAGTTCGGTCAGTCGCTCGAAGAGATGCGTAAATCGTTATTTTTGCGAATTTCGCAGAGTTCAACCCCTATTGTGGCTGGATATCCAGATAAAAAAACCGTGCATATTATAATATTCACCGCAGATCGCGGCCTCTGTGGTTCACACAATAACTCCATAATTAAGGGACTAGAAAAATTAATTGCAAAATTAGATATAACACCTGATGAATTTGATGTAACATCAATCGGATCAAGGGGAGCCAAGTTCTGTCGTAAAAGAGAGTATAACCTATACCATTCCATTGATATAAATGATAAAACTCTGCAGAATAGCAATATCTTGCGAATTGCGCAGAGCACTCTAGAAAGATTTAATAATGGTGATATCGGGAGCGTTTACTTAATTTATAATCGCTTTGTCTCTGCACTTACACAGGATACAACTGTAGAGAAAATGCTGCCAATTACAATTGGTAAAGAGTTGATTGAACAAAATAGAGAAGAGGTTACGAGTGATGTTTCCGATAACGAACTTGCGAAGTCCGCAGCTCCAATATTGACCTTTTATCAACTAAAAACTGCCCTATCCCATACTTATCTCAGTGAAAACGGAGCAAGAATGACAGCAATGGAAAGTGCATCCAATAACTCCCAAGATCTTATCGAACGCTACGGTGCAATCAAAAATCGTGCACGCCAGACAACAATAACCAATGAACTTACTGAAATTGTATCAGGCGTAGAGGCGATGGAGTAATTTTTAGGGACAGGTTGATTATCGACCATTCAATAAGTACCCTCTAGGGAGGCGGTAATCATCATTAAGGAAAAGTAGCATGCGTTGTCCCCAACGCATTAAGCAAGCAACCAACAAGCAAAAAAAGGTAATAAATAGAGCCTTACAGGCTGTTCTTGTGCTTATTCATTTACATTTTTGTCAGCTCTGGCTATTTGCGTTGAGACAACGCAAGCTACTTCAGGTCAAGAGGAAAAAATGTAAACTTTTCAACTGGTGAAAATAGAACGTTTCAACTTGACACTGACATTTTGTGGCTTTACAGGTTTATCTTTGTTTCTTTTCCCACTTCAGGAGTTATATTTATCACGTTATCGCCATAACGGATTTTGCAGGCCTTTCCGCTACGGCTACGCAGTGTGGCACTGGTTAACTTGCCATTTTTCCATGCGAAATCAATCTCGTGATTCCCTTTAACTACAATGCCGTTTACTGAGCCTTCCGGCCAGAATTTCGGTAAGCTGGGTAGCAAGACAATCTCTTTTTCATGATCCTGGATTAGACATTCGGCTATTCCTCGTGCTGCTCCGAAATTGCCGTCAATTTGAAAAGGTGGGCAAAGAGCAAAGAGGTTCGAGGCGACGCGTTCTGGATGTAACAGATTCCCTAGAAGGTCGCCAAACTGTACGGGGTCACCTAAGCGCGCCCAGATGCAGAGTTTCCAGCCCATGGACCAACCGGTTGCACCATTTCCACGGCGCTCCATGCTTTTTCTGACGGCTTTTAGCAATTTCGGTGTTGAGTTGTTGATCTCAGAGCCTGGAAAGAATCCGTAGAGATGGCTAATATGACGGTGGTTCTTTTCGGCCTCTTCATAATCACTGCTCCACTCCTGCAACTGCCCATACTTTCCAATTTGATAGGGCAAAAGCTTCGGCAATTGTTTGCGAATTGTTTCAAGTAGCGGATCGTTCTTGCCAATTATTTTTGAAGTGGCTAAAAGATTGGTATAGCATTCGCGAATAATGGCCATGTCCATTGTTGGGCCAGGGGAGACAGAGAGTGTGCCTCTCGTTCCTGGGAGTCTAAATATATTTTCAGGACTAATCCCGACTGGTGTCCAGAGGGTTCCGTCTCCACGATCCTCAACCCATTGGCTAAAGAAGCGAGCTGATTCCAGCATTGCTGGGTAATGGGTCTCAAGCACTTTTTTGTCTTGGGTGAATTCATATTGCTCCCATACATGTTGCAGGTACCAGCCAGCACCCATTGGCCAACTACTGGCCCTTGGCTTGCCATCTACCGGGGCACAGCTACGCCAGATACTTATATTATGATGCATGCACCAACCCTCTATCCCATACATTTGCTTGGCGACTTTCTTTCCATTTTCTACACACTCGGTTATGCTCCTGAGAAATGGCTCATGAAGTTCTGAGAGATTTCCGCGCTCGATATTCCAATAATTCATCTCGGCATTGATATTGGTCGTATAAGCACCGTTCCAGGGGGAGATAACATCTTTATTCCATAGTCCCTGAAGTCCAGCTGGCTGTGAGCCCGGGCGGGATGAGGCGATAGATAGGTAACGGCTAAACTGGTAGAGTAGGGCAGAAAGTGATGGGTCGGAATGATGTTTTCCATATTGGATTATACGTTGATCCGTTGGTAAGTCGCGCTTGGAGGAGTCATATGCACCCAGCTCGATACTGAGGCGGTTAAAAAGGTTCTTGTGGTCTTTAACATGGCGCTTTTGCAAGGTGTCATAGTCTATTTTTCCAATAGCATCCTGCAGTTTGTTCACAGACGCAACCGGATCCTTACCCTCTTTGCTGGGACTTTTATGGACGCCGTTAAAGCTGGTGTCGCCACACATTACCAGTGTCAGGGAGTCAGCTCCGGTGACTGTAAGTGTTTCGTCGTTAACGGAAACAGTACCACCTTCTGCTGAAACTCGGAGGAGACCAGCAAAAAACATGCCGCGCCCACCAACGTCTTCGCCATAACGGATGTTGCCTTTTGAGGGGTCAATAATGGAGTATTTTCCATCGGCTCCTTTCTTGTAGAAACAGGGGTACTTCCTTCCATCACAGTCCACCTTATCTACAAGCCTCCGACGAAATGCTTCTCCAGGGCCCTGACCATGCATCAGAATGGTAGTGCCATCAGCTTTAAATGTTGTTGTTTGTGCATGTGGTGTGCTAAATCTCAGAGTTGTCGTGATTTTTCCTGGTTTATCTGCTTGGAGTCGCATGACAATCGCTTTGTCCGGATAGCTGGAGAAATATTCACGGCGGTAATTCACACCATCTAGCGTGTAGGTTGTTGCAACGACGGCCTCGGAAAGATCAAGGCTTTTTCGATAATTGGTCACTCCTATAGTATCCGGGTGACAATCCAAGTGGAGGGAACCAATTGACATATAGGGAGCATTACTACGACCTAACCAGTTTAGTCTCATCAATGTCTCTGCCTCTTTGATTTTTCCGTTCGCCAATAATTTTCGAACGGTTGGCAAAGTCGATTTTGCATCTGGAATGTATCCGGCAGTATCAGGCTCAAGTGCATAGAGCGTGTCATGATTGATTTGTACTTCGTCTTTATCGACGTTACCGTACACCATTCCACCCAGACTTCCATTTCCAATGGGAAATGCACGCAACCAATCGGTAGATGTTTCGCCACTTTCTACTTTTTTAGCCTCGCTATCATGCCAAATTACTACGTCCTTTTCTGCGGACATTGGTAAACATCCATAATTTAACATACAGATAAGTGCTAGAGTTGTCTTTAAGTACATTT
>JAUUYH010000130.1 GCA_030590505.1 Kiritimatiellota bacterium | reverse complement strand
TTATTCCTTGTATGATAATAATCCGTCACTACGTTCGGGGACTCTTCAAGTACGTTAGGCATTCCTGCCTGACATAGCGTAAAAAACAAGCATGAAAATATGCCCTTCCAGAGCCTGTAAGACTTGTCAATGGACTTTTATTATTCCTCATCTCTTGCCCCATGTCAGACAAGAATGTCTAACGTACTTCAGAAGCCTTTTAGGCATGATTACTATCATCTCTAACGTACTTGACCGTCTTTTTTTGTGCTTGTTGATTTGCTTGCTTAATGCGTTGGGGACAACGCATGCTACTTGAAGAAAATCTAACTTCTCCAGTAACTGACTGGTTTATATACTTTACGTGGGTGAAATCTTAGTATTTCACTTAAGGTTGAGTCGTCAATAAAAGAAATACAAGATATCTACCGCTTGCGGTATAGTTATCGTTTTTTTATTAAATAATCCCTTTTTCCTATTGTAAATAAGCTCATTGTTGCTATCTTACGACGGTTTTTAGTAGAATTCTAAAAATCGGCAACCTCGCAGTTATGCGTCAGAGTTGTTTTTTATCAATGTTGACCACGAATTTTTAATGTGGTCTTATACCCGATTATGGGATATTTAAAGGAGTGAAATAGGATGAGAAAGAGTACAGTGTTTACAGTTGTGGGAATGATGTTGGCATCATTTGCATTGGCTGCTCAAGAAGTGGAAGAGATAGTGACATTTACTGAAATACCATCGGCGGTGCCAAAAATATGGTTTATTGCACCAATTTCAGCAGTGCTTGCTCTAATTTTTGCTGTTTTCTTCTATCGTTCAATGATGCAGGCGAGTGAGGGTACTGACAGAATGAAAGAGATTGCGGGTCATGTTCGTGAGGGAGCAATGGCATATCTTTTTCGTCAATATAAGGTTGTAGGAGTTGTTTTTCTTGTTCTTATGATTATTCTTGCGATTCTCGCAGTTTTTGGTATTCAGAACCCGTTTGTTCCTATTGCATTCCTAACTGGTGGTTTCTTTTCTGGGCTTTGTGGATATATCGGAATGAAGACTGCAACAAATGCTTCAGCAAGAACAACGCAGGGAGCAAGTGAGAGTCTTAATAAGGGGCTTCAGATTGCCTTTCGTTCTGGTGCTGTTATGGGAATGGTGGTTGTAGGGCTCGGACTTCTTGATATATGCTTATGGTACTACCTCCTTGATCAACTTGTATATACACCTGAAAATATGGCACTTGGCTGGAATCTTTTTGGAATGGACAGTATCGTAATGGTTCCTCAGGGCTGCACTGCAGCTGAGAAACTTGTTCATATTACAACAACAATGATTACTTTTGGTATGGGTGCATCAACTCAGGCACTCTTTGCACGAGTTGGCGGTGGTATCTATACTAAAGCTGCGGATGTTGGTGCTGACCTTGTCGGTAAGGTTGAAGCAGGTATTCCTGAAGATGATCCTAGAAACCCTGCGACAATCGCAGATAACGTTGGAGATAATGTAGGTGATGTTGCCGGAATGGGAGCTGACCTTTACGAATCATACTGTGGATCAATCCTTGCAACAGCGGCACTTGGTGCAGCAGTTGGTGTACATCAGGTAATGGATGCTTCTCAAGTTGCAAAAGTAGGCGCTGTAGCTAAAGGTTTAAATACTGAGCAGATTCAGGAATGTGTTGATCTTGCTCAATACGGTGCACTTTCTGGTGCTATAAAACTGGTAATTGCTCCAATGGTTATTGCCGGGATCGGAATTCTACTCTCTATTCTTGCCTGCCTTATGGTTCGTTGTAAAGAGAAAGCTGATATGAAGACATTGATGAATTCTCTGACAATGCCTCTATGGTTCAGTACAGTTGCAATCGGTATTGCTGCATTGGCAATGGCGTATATTCCATCAATTCAGTTGATCTCGCCAGGAGTAGCTTTTGCGGTAATCGCAGGACTTGTTGCCGGGTGTGTTATAGGTAAACTTACAGAGTACTACACTTCTGATGAGTACAAACCGACTCAGGGTATTGCCGAACAGACAAATATGGGGCCTGCTACAACGATTATCGACGGACTGGCTGTTGGTATGTTCTCCACAGGATGGCCTGTAATTACAATTGTTATTGGAATTATTTCAGCATTTGGATTTGCTGGTGGTTTTGATAATTTCACAATGGGTCTTTACGGAATTGGTTTTGCTGCAGTAGGAATGCTCGCAACTCTCGGATTCTCACTTGCTACAGATGCTTATGGTCCAATTGCGGATAACGCAGGCGGAAATGCAGAGATGGCAGGACTTGGAGAAGATGTAAGAAAGAAAACTGATGCTCTTGATATGTTGGGAAATACAACAGCGGCGATTGGTAAAGGTTTTGCTATCGGATCTGCTGCTCTTACAGCAATGGCTCTTATTGCAGCATATATCGAAGAGATTAAGATATGGGTTGTGAAACTTGCAGGCGATGGCACGTATCTCCTTAGAGAGGGTGTTAGGATTTCAGCGGAGCAGGCCGAAAAAGCAACGATTCTTGATTTTGTGAATTGGTTTGAACTTCATATTATGAACCCGATGCTCTTATGTGGACTGTTTATCGGAGCAATGATGACATTTGTCTTCTGTGCAATGACTATGAAAGCTGTCGGACGTGCTGCTGGTGCAATGGTAAATGAAGTCCGTCGCCAGTTTAAAGAAATTCCTGGTATTATGGATGGAACTGCAACTCCTGAATATGCAAAATGCGTTGATATTTCAACTGCAGGAGCTCAGAGAGAGATGATCCTTCCTTCAATTTTAGCGATTGTTGTTCCTGTTCTTACAGGACTTATTTTGGGTGTAGCCGGAGTTGTCGGACTACTCGCAGGTGGACTTGTATGCGGATTTACGCTTGCTACAATGCTAAACAACTCAGGTGGTGCCTGGGATAATGCTAAGAAATATATTGAAAAGGGCAATCACGGCGGAAAAGGATCTGAAGCTCATAAAGCAGGAGTTGTTGGAGATACAGTTGGTGATCCATGTAAGGATACAGCAGGACCTTCATTGAATATCCTGATTAAACTTATGACAATGGTTAGTATTGTATTCTCTCCAGTAATTGTTAAATTTTCTCCTGGAATTCAGAATGCGATTATAACATTCTTCAGAGATTTAACTTAAAGCAAAGCGGATAGTTAATTAAATAATCTCATGAATAATTTTTACGTTACAACGCCCATTTATTATGTAAATGACAAGCCCCATATTGGGCATGCATATACAACACTGCTTGCAGATATTCTTGCACGCTATCATAGAGCTCTTGATGTGCCTACATTCTTTCTTACCGGTACAGATGAACACGGTCAGAAAGTTGAAAAGGCGGCAAAAGAGCACAATATGACTCCGCAGGAGCAGTGTGACACAACCGTCACACGTTTCAAGGAGTTATGGGATAAACTAGAAATTACAAATGATGATTTTATAAGAACAACTGATCAGCACCATAAAAGTATTGTTCAGAAAATTCTTCAGGATCTTTATGACAGAGATCTTATTTACAAAGCTGAGTATTCAGGACGCTACTGTGTTCCATGTGAACGCTTTTTTACAGAAAAGGATATGGATGATGATGCCCTCTGTCCTGAGTGCGGTCGCGGTACAGACGAGATTGTTGAATCAAACTATTTCTTCAGAATGGGCAATTATCAGGAGTGGTTGATTGATTATATTAAAACGCATCCTGATTTTATTCAGCCATCATTCAGAGCTAATGAAACACTCGGTTTTCTCAAGAAGCCGTTAGCGGATTTATGTATATCACGCCCAAAATCAAGACTATCCTGGGGAATTGAACTGCCGTTTGATGCAGATTATGTCTGCTATGTCTGGTTCGATGCCCTTGTAAACTATATCAGCGGTATCGGATATGGAAGCGATGATGCGAAATTCGCAAAATGGTGGCCTGCATCCTATCACTTGATTGGAAAAGATATTTTAACCACTCATACTGTGTACTGGCCTACAATGCTAAAGGCGATGAATATTGAGATGCCGGAGGCAATTTTTGCACACGGCTGGTGGCTTATCGGCGACAGTAAGATGAGCAAATCAACTGGAAATGTAGTTAATCCTATGGATATGGCGGAACGTTACGGCGTTGATCCGTTTAGATATTTTATGGTTTCAGAGATGTCACTTGGGCAAGATTGCTCATTTACCGAAGAGATTTTTATCACACGCTACAACAGTGATCTTGCAAACGATCTAGGAAATTTTGTCAGCCGTGCAATGAAGATGATTGCAAGAAACAGCAATTCTAAAATTCCTCAGCCAGGTCCTGAAACGGATGCAGAAGTTGAATTAAAAACAGCTGCACTTGCCGCAGTTAGCAAAATGAGAGATGCAATTGAGAATATGAAGTTGGATCGAGGCCTCGACGCAGTTATGAATGCAGTAAGAGCTGGAAATCGCTATTTTGAACAGACCGCACCATGGAAATTGGCCAAAGATGAGAACCCAGAACGTCTGAATACTGTTCTATATTCTGCTGCGGAACTGTTGAATATTGTTTCGGCCCTGCTTTCGCCTGTTATGCCGTTGAAAATGTGCGAACTTCGCAACTCTTTGGGACTGGATTCTAATGTAAATATTAACCAGTTTAATGAGTGGGGAACATTGAAACCGGGTACCGAAATCTCAGATCCTGGCTCCCTCTTTCCACGCATTGATACAAAAAAGAGCAAAGAACAAAGCAATAAGAAGCAACCCCAACAAAGTAAAAATTCAGGTAAAAAATCAGATAAAGATAGCAAGTCAGAGAACAGTGCAGGCTTGATAACAATTGATAAGTTTTTTGAAACAAAACTCAAAACTGCAAAAGTACTCGAAGCTGAAAAGGTGGAAGGTGCTGATAAACTTCTAAAACTGCAGATTGATATAGGCAACGAAAAACGGCAGATTATTGCGGGAATAGCAGAGTCATATACTCCTGAAGAGATTGTTGGTAAAATAATTATTGTTGTTGCAAACTTACAACCTGCCAAGATTCGGGGTATCGAATCTCAGGGAATGTTGCTTGCCGCAAAAAATAAAAAGAGACTGACTCTTGTTACGCTGGATGCAGATATTCCTCCAGGTTTAAGCGTTGGGTAACGACAAGTAATTATACAAACTTTACGCTGGTAATATAGATACTTTTAATTGCGAATTGGTATAAGCTAAGAAATGAAGAAGAAACTTAAAATTTGCCATATAATAACCCGTATGATTGTCGGTGGTGCTCAGGAAAATACACTCCTGACTATTATTGACCATATAAATAAGGGACATGATGTTACTCTTATCACTGGCCCGTCTCCCGGCCCTGAAGGGGAACTCCTTAAGAATAAGGATATCCCCGAATTTCGAACTGTCATAAACAAAGATCTTGTCCGGAGTCTATCTCCAATCTCTGATATACGTGCATATTACTCCCTGAAAAAATTCTTGAAAAAGGAACAACCAGATGTCGTGCATACTCACAGTTCAAAGGCTGGAGTGATCGGGCGAGCTGCTGCATGGGCGGCGAAGGTTCCGTTTGTCTGCCATACCGTTCACGGACAAGCCTTTCACCGATATGAGAAGCCGTGGAAGAATTTTATCTATAAATTTTCGGAAAGGTGGGCAGCAAAGAGGTGTCATAGGATTTATGCAGTAGCTGAAGCGATGATTGAGCAGTGTGTTTCTGCGAATATCGCACCAATTGAAAAATACAAAACGGTTTACAGTGGAATGGAACTCGAGGATTTTATCAATTCAACGCCAGATTGCGAACTTCGCAAAAAACTTGGAATTCCAGAAAATGTCCCAGTTATTGTAACGGTTGCACGCCTTTTTGAACTTAAAGGATATGAATATCTCCTCCCTGCTGCAAAAATTATAACCGCGAAATTTCCCCAAACACATTTTTTGATTGTAGGCGATGGGCTACTTATGGATGACGTAAAAGATGAGGCAGAGAAGGCGGGATTGAATTTTGTTTTTGCAGGTCTTGTCCCTCCCTCCGAAGTAGGCCGCTATATTGCTCTTTCAGATTTTATGATTCACCTCTCTTTGCGTGAAGGGTTACCGAGAGCAATTGTTCAGTCTCTTGCATCAGGAAAACCAGCAATCGGGTTTGATCTTGATGGTACACCAGAGGTTATTGTAGATAATAAAACCGGATTTATTGCAGAACCCGAAAATAGTGAGCAAGTTGCTAAGTTCGCAATTAAATTGCTAGAGGATGAAAAATTATGTCAAACTTTAGGAGATGCAGGTGAGAACCTGGTCAAAGGTCGATTTGGTTGGCGGAAGATGGGTGATATTCTTGAAAAAGAATATCTGTCAATGGTAATTTATTGAGGTTATTATGAAAATTTTTGTAAATGATAAAGAGAGAAACGTTGATGCAGGATTATCTGTTTCACTATTTCTTGAGCAGTCAGGTATTCCAGCATCTAAAACGATTGTTACTCTGAATGGTAACGCCTTACAACTGAAGGAATTCATAGAAACGAAATTGAATGAAAATGACTCCCTAGAACTTTTTTCATTTGTCGGCGGCGGTTGATTAACCCAAAGCACCCAGAAAATAAGAGCTCAGGTCATTAGGTAGAACTAGCAAATAAAACAATCCCGAGTTGAACGCTCTGAAAATACAAATATCCAATATTTCAAAAAGCTTCGTCCAGAGATATGTCTAGTCATTTTTTTTATTTCTCCATCTTCAACTTTTACTATTATTGTAATATCATCATAATTTCCATTGTCATTTGTTCCATTTAGGCCAAAGCTTCGAAAAATAACTTCATCCTCACTAATCTTCTTTATTAAGATTGAATTATTCCATAAATCTTTTTCTGAAAAACTTTGTCAATTGTTCGCCCTGGGCCAATTACTCCAGAAGCAAAACCTGGAATGTTTATTGGCAAGTCTTTTTTATCGCAAGTTAAACAAATGGTATCGTTTGGTTTTAGCTTAAGTCTGAGAGTGATAAGTTCGCCTGCATATTTGTTACAACAAAAATCCATTCCTGTTGTTTTTTTCATCTTTTGTATACTAGCAGATGTTGCAAATTTTTTTGAAATTTCTCTTCCTATTATGCCACCTTCCCATAGTTGCATCATAGTAACGGTAACCAGATACTACTGTGTGGGAAAACCCGCTATAGGCGTTTTTTGGGTACAATAAGAAGCTAGCACATGCAAATGCGACTTTTTCGGTGTGCACTGCGTGCTCACAAACTGGTAATATGAAGTTATATCAAGTTCCCTGCAACCCATTTTATGCCTCTTAATTATTTTAAAGATCTGTTTCAGAAGAAAAGATAAC
>JAUUYH010000036.1 GCA_030590505.1 Kiritimatiellota bacterium | reverse complement strand
GCTTTATTGGCTGTTCTCTTCATCCGTTTCTGCTAGTTTCGCAGACTCTTCTTCTGTTGATTCAGATTTATCTGTTGCTTCAGGAGTCTCTGTGTTGTCAGGAGTCTCTGTGTTGTCAGCTGCGGTTGCAGTTTCAACGACGGTTCCATTTTCGTCAGATATTTCATCCTCATCTTTATCTTTATCTGCATTCGGATCTACTTCAAGAACTTTAGCAATGCCTGTAATAGCATCTTTATCTTTCAGGCGCATAATTTTGACACCTCTTGATGCACGTCCTACCGCACGAATCTCATCTGCTGGAATTCTTACAATCTGTCCGCTTATAGTAGTGATAATTATTTCATCACCAGTCTGTATCTGCAGGGCACCGACAACTGTTTCGTTATCTTTTAATTTGATGTTTACAACACCTTTTGCTCCGCGATGAGTTTTTCTGTAGTTGCTTACAAAACTGCGTTTCCCCATGCCGCCATCACTAACTACAAGAATCTGAGGTCCGCCGTTTTCTGACACTTCCTCTTCGGAGCCAGAGTCTTCAGAATCAGGCTTTTCGGAGTCAAACTCTTCAAGCGTTGCTACAACCTCCATACTTACAATTTCATCACCTGCAATTTTGAAACGCATTCCGGTTACACCGCGTGCTCCACGTCCCATAGGTCTAAGTTCTGTCTCTGCAAAGCGACATGCCATACCTTTCTTAGTTGAAAGAATAATCTCATTATTACCGTTTGTAACTGCTGCCCCGATTAGATCGTCGTCATCTCCAATCTTCAGTGCTCTTAGCCCGGCCTTTCTTAAGTTTTTAAATGCTGTTAATGGTGTTTTCTTGGTGTATCCACTCTTGGTTGCCATCACAAGGAAGTGGTTCTCATTCTCAAGATCCTCACGAGTAACAGTAAGCATAGTTCTGATAAGTTCTCCCTGTTGGATCTTAATCATATTGACAATCGCCTTGCCCTTGCCTGTTCTGGATCCTTCTGGAATTTCATAAACATTTAGCCAGTACATAAAGCCACGGTCAGAAATAAAGAATATTACATCATGACTGTCTGCATTGAAAAGATGCTCTACGTAATCCTCATCCTTTGTCTCCATACCTATAACGCCTCTCCCCCCTCTATGTTGAGTTCGATAGGTGTCGGTCGCTACGCGTTTTATGTAGCCGGTATTAGAAACTGTGATTACGCATGAGTGACGTGGAATCAGATCTGCAATATTGAGATCGCTCTCTCCTACAGTAAGTTCTGTTCGGCGTGCATCACCATATTTATCTCTGACTTGAATAAGCTCCTCTTTTACCATATCAAGGAGTAGATCGCGGCTTGCGAGCAGAGTCCTCAGGTAAGTGATGTGTGTCATCAACTCTTTATATTCTGCTTCAAGTGCTTCAATTGCAAGTCCAGTAAGCTGATATAGACGCATTTCGAGAATTGCTTTCGCCTGAATCAAGGTCAGTCCAAATTTGGCAATCAGTGCATCTCTCGCTTCATCACGTGAAGTGGATTTACGAATGATCTTAACTACGTCGTCAATATTCTTAACAGCAATAAGCAGTCCTTCAAGTATATGGGCTCTTGCTTCTGCTTTTTTAAGTTCAAATTTTGTACGACGCGTAATAACCTCAAGCCTGTGGTCGATGTATGCCTGTAGCAGTTGAGGAAGTATCATAATGCGGGGTCTGTTGCCGTCAACAACAAGCAGTGTACATCCGAATGCATTTTCAAGTGATGTGTGTGCATATAGTTGATTGAGTACGACGCTCCCCATGGCGTTACGTTTGATGTCAACAACAATCCTTATTCCTACCCGGCGACTTGTTTCGTCACGAAGAGCAGAAATTCCAGTAATTTTCTTCTCATTTACCAAGTCTGCAATTTTCTTAACTAGATTCTCTTTATTCACCGCATAAGGCATTTCGGTAACTATAATTTGCTCTTTTCCGTTTGTGTCTATGATCTCAGCTTTTGCACGAATTTTAAGAACACCTTTGCCGGTTTCATACATTCTGCGAATTTCGGAGAGTCCGCAAATTGTCGCACCTGTCGGGAAGTCAGGGCCGGGAAGATGCTGCATCAATTCGGAAACTGTTGCTACGGGGTTTTCCATCAGGCAGATTGTTGCATTAATAACTTCAGTAAGGTTGTGCGGAGGAATGTTTGTTGCCATACCTACACCGATACCAGTTGTTCCGTTTACTAGCAAATTTGGAAATCGTGCTGGCAGAACTGATGGCTCAGTATTATCACCGTCAAATGTATCCATCATATCTACAGTATCTTTATTGAGATCAGCAAGTAGTTCTTCTGCAAGGCGTTCCATTCGACATTCCGTATAGCGATACGCAGCCGCAGGGTCACCATCAATACTACCGAAGTTCCCCTGCCCGTCAATCAATGGGTTACGCATTGCAAAATCTTGAGCCATACGGACCATTGTGTCATAAACCGATGAATCACCATGCGGGTGGTATTTACCGATTACATCCCCTACCACACGGGCACTTTTCGTAAAAGAGTGTCCTTTGGTAAGTCCGAGTTGATTCATAGCGAAGAGAATTCTGCGATTACCGGGTTTTAGACCGTCCCTTACGTCGGGAATTGCACGCCCGACATTCACGCTTAGTGAATACTGCAGATATGCTGTATGCATAATGTCTTCAATATTTACGGGAATATCATTTTTCTGGTTATCATCAATCTTATTTTCGCTCATTTTTCTCCAACTATTGTTTATCTGAATTTTAATATTTTACAATGAATTTTTAATGTACATTAGAAGTGACGAAAAACAAGTCTAATTAGGTTGAAAAAAGATTTTTTCGGGGCATAAAATCATAACGATACGATATTTCATAGAATTACTCGTTAAATCTGCCTCAAATTGCGCCGAATGTCGAAATCCCAGTCATTGAACTCTTTTTGAAGTAGAAAGGTTTATAAAAATCCTTTCTACTGATACCTGAATTGCACAATCCTAAGCGCACAATTTTCATAAGTCATTTGTCCGCATGTGCTTTGGCTTTTTATTCAGTTCACTTAAAAGGAGCTTCGATAGAAAAGCTAAAGCATCAAAAAACAACTGCGACTTATACGATATTTTAAGCTGTACAATGCACTAGGTGATAGTGTTTGAATCTTATTTTTCAGAGCTGGTATCTTGTTGTGCCTGAACCTGTGCAGATGGTGCCCCAGGTGCTCCTTTTGTCTCTTCAGCTCCTTTACCCGCCATTGCCATAATAACAATTCCGAATGCCATGACAAAAATTGCCACTGTTTCAATAATCCCTAGAGCCATAAGATAGTTTGTAAAACCTTTACCTGTGTCGGCAAATGCATCACATGCTCCAGCTGCAGCTTTTCCCTGCATCCATGCTGAAGCACCCATTGCAATTCCTGCAACTACGCCGAGGATAAGATAGAAAGGCCACTGATTAGGATCCTTAAAAAATACAAGAGAGAGGAACATTATAATCATTCCGTATATAGTTTGGGAAAGTGGTGCACCTGCGAAAACCGCAAGCTGGAATGGTGCAGGTTTATTTTGAGCATAGCATTTCTTCCATGCTCCAATTGCTGCAGATCCTGCAGCGCCTGTTCCTAATGCTGATCCCAATGCTGCAAGTGAAATTGCTGCAAATGCCCCTGATTGCCCCAATGCCATCATTACTGTGTCATTCATGTTATCGTCCTTCAAATGTTAATATTTATTATTTCAATATCGATGATTAAAGCTTAAAGATGCACTTTTTTCTGAAAAAATCAAGGCATCTTCATTATTCTATTGCTTTTTTCTTATGAACTCTTTGGGTAAAAACACGTGGGGGGATCTTTTTTCTTTCCATATTGGGTACATAACTGGAAATTTTTTAAGTATCTGTTACATTACAGCTAGATTGTGCGATTTAGGTTATACATCAGTATATACTAAATGTATAATGAATTTATTCTAAAACTTTGAATCCAGGATAAATTCTATACTTATGTTTGAACATTAAGCATCAAATGGAGATATTTATGGAATTAAGTAAAATAGTTATTGGTGGAATGAGGTTTGCCGACCGTGAGGTGGCAGTTGCAACAATAAGGGCTGCGATTGACGCAGGTTTTAATTATCTCGATACTAGTCCCTGTTATTGTCGTGAAAGTGAAGAGGAAAATTCAGAGTCCTGGGTCGGTACGGCAGTTAATCATCCCGACTACAGAGATAGAGTTATTATTTCAACTAAATGTGCTCCTGGTGATGGTGGTTTCGGGCTTGGAGAGTTCAAGCCGGAAGGAGGCTTTGGCGTGCGAAGTTCGCAACAGTTAAAACAGGTTTTTAATCAATCCCTGTCTCGCCTAAATATGGATAGAGTTGATTTTTACCATCTCTGGACAACGCACACACTTGAACAACTTGAGGAGGCGATGAAGCCAGGAGGTTGGTATGAGGGTGTTATGGAGATGAGTGACAAATGGGATCATCTGGGAGTTACGACCCACGGAAATCCTGACACAATTACTGCATTTCTTGAAACAGGAAAGTTTGAAACAGTTACCATTCCGCTAAATATCATAAATCGAACACGTGAGAGCATTCTTAAGTATTGTCTGAAAAAAGGTATTAAAGTTATCGCGATGAACCCGTTCTCTGGTGGATTTCTTGCACAGATTCCGGAATTAAAGGAGCTAGCCCTGCGTTACCTGATGAGCTTTGAGAATGTTTATCCCCTAATCGGATTCAGCAATGTAGAAGAAGTTGAATATGCCAAATGGATACAGGATACCATGAAAGACTGGACAATGTCGTTTGATGAGATGATTAAAAGATCAAAGGAACTGCTTAAAACGGATGATAATACCTGTACATCGTGCGGTTATTGCCAGCCGTGTCCGAATGATATTAATGTTGGTGCATCTTTATCATATTATAATATCTATAAATATATGCATCAAGAATCAGCAAAAGCTGCATTTAAAGAGAAGCAGTGGGAAGATGGATTACGACTTGATAAGTGTACTTATTGTGGACTATGTGCATCACGCTGCCCGAATCATCTGCCGCTCATGGATATTATTAAAGAGGCGAATGAGATTTTGTATAAATAGTCTCTTTTAAAAAATAAAAATCTACTCTTGACTTAAAAAAAAGATCAATTACAGTATAACCTTAACAAAAAATAAAGACTATAACAATATGTATTAATTGTGGGATACAGTCAAACTCTTCTATTAGAATAGATGCTGTTTGCCACTTTTGTAGTGAAATATGAAAAACTATTATCCAAGAGATGAGTATCATACTTCACCCGAGGCATCGCGCTCTTTGGGGGATTACCTCTGCTTGGGGACAAGATTATATTTTTGTTCAAATGTGTTCTGTGTTGTCTGGCGTGCTAGGCGGATGGCGTTAAGTAATGAATTTAATGACTCAAACTGGGTTGATACTTCTTTTCAGGTTCTACAGTGCCATGAAGAGAGCGGAGCTGTCTGCCACTTTACCGGAATGGATAATATTACAAAACATGACGGCCCAGTAGTCTTTGTAGGCAATCACATGAGTACTGCGGAGACATTTCTTATGCCTGCCATCATTGTGCCTCGAAAAAAGGCAACATTTGTTGTGAAACAGCCCCTTATGGAAGATTTTATATTCGGCCCAGTTATGCGTGCAAGAGATCCGATTGTCGTGAATCGTAAAGATCCGCGTGAAGATTTTAAGACAGTTATAAATGAAGGTCTGGAAGATCTAAAAAAAGGTATCTCGGTAGTAATCTTTCCACAAGCAACGCGTATGCCGCAGTTTGACCCTGAACATTTTAATACACTTGGAATAAAACTTGCGAAGAAGGCAGGTGTTCCAGTTGTTCCATTTGCCCTTAAAACAGATTTCTGGGGAAACGGAGTACTCTGGAAAGAGGCAGGACCACTGAAACGTAATCTTCCAATGCATATTGAGTTTGCACCACCAATTACGATTAACGGAAATGGCAAAGAGGAACATCAATTTATTGTCGATTTTATCCAGAAAAAACAGCAAGAGTGGGCTGTGTAAAATATCTAATATTAAAGAAATGTAAACCATTTAAAACTTATGAAACTATAATGAAAATAATCCATTTTTCAGATCCACATGCAGGAGCACTGCCAGATTCACTTTCTGCTTACTTTGATAAGCGGATTGTCGGAACCTTAAACTATGCCTTCAAGCGTCGCTTTCTGCACAATATGGCATTAATGCAGCGGGGGGTCGATTATATAATTCAAGAAAAGCCTGACGTGGTTGTCTGCACAGGCGATCTAACCTCTACAGGACAGCCTAGAGAATTTGATATTATGCTTGAAATACTCCAACCACTTATCACCAACTCCGCAATAAAACTTCTCTATGTGCCAGGGAATCATGACTCCTATGTAAAGAATAATAGATGTCAATCAGCCTCTAAAAAAGCATTCGAAACCCTGAATATGAATGGAATAACTCTCGAATCACTGCCAACTCTCGTAACTGCAGGAGAGTGTGATTTTATCTTAGTAAATGAGTGCCGCCCAACCAATTTCTTTCTTTCAACCGGATATTTGACAACTGAAAGCAGCAAGAAAATTGAAGAATTATGCTCTGGAAAAAAAGAGCGTCCACGAATAATGATAGGGCATTTCCCACTCCGAAAAAAATACTCACTAACGGGGTTCAGGCACAAGATATACGGACAGCAAAAAGTTGTAGAATTGCTAAATTCGCAAAAAATAGATCTTGCACTATGCGGACATACACATAAATGTTTACACGATGTAGATAAAACCGGCAGGGGTGAAGTCGTAGCAGCTTCCATTACCAAAACAGGTGATCTTAATATTATCGAATACAACAAAAAGGCTGACTCCTTCAAGTATAAGCAACACATTGTGGTGGCCTAAGACCTCCCCCTATCGTCATATCAACAAAGCAAGAGGAATTTATTAATGTAATTTGAAATAAGAAGAAGATGTAGTATTTTTTTAATTGGTTCGGTATGGGGTACAATAACAAGGAACTGAAGACTCCCAATCTAGACAGATTAGCAGAACAGGGAACTAGATTTAACAGAGCTTATACAGTAAATCCTACATACACTCCTACAAGAGCTTCAATTATTACTGGCAAATATCCTAGTCAACATGGGGCATGGTTACTTGGAACTAAGCTTCCTGAAAGCGAAAATACTGTCGGCGATGAATTTTAAAAAGCAGGAATCATGCGGATGAAATTTTAACATTTTCTTTAAACTGAATTAGCTACTTAAAGAAATACAAGATATATACCGCTTGCGGTATAGTATATATTAACACGACTATAGGGTGAAAAAATGAAAAAGAAAACAAATATCATTATCATCTTGACAGATGATTTGGGTTATGGAGATTGTAGCTGTTATGGGCAGGAATCATGGAAGACTCCAAATATCGATAAAATGGCTGAAGAAGGTATTCTTTTTACAGATTTCCATACAACAAGCCCTGTTTGTTCTCCTGCTAGAACATCTCTAATAACGGGATTACATTCAGGGAATCTTCCTATCCGATCACTTAGTGACCCGTATCTTCCTGATAATATCCTTACAATCCCTAAGCTACTGAAACAAGAAGGATACTTAAGTGCCTGTATTGGTAAATACGGAGTAGGTCGAGGGCAACCTAGTATTGACCCGATACGGAAAGGATTTGATTATCATTACGGTTATAATTGCATGTGTCATGCACATAACTACTATCCTCCATTTTTGCGAGAAAATGGTTTAAAAGTACCATTAAGGAATATTCCGCCAGAAGGAGACGCTAGGCAATGGGAAACTGGTGTCGGAGTAGCAGAAACAAAGATAGACTACGCCCCTGATTTTATAGAAAACAAGGCGTTGGAATTTATTGAAGACTGCAAAGACAGACCATTTTTCCTATATTACTGCCCTACCATGCCCCATGCAAACAATGAGGGAGGAAAAACTCCAGATGGAATGGAAGTTGACACATATGGAGAATTTGATGAGAAAGATTGGAAGGCGAACGAAAAAGGTTTTGCAAGAATGATCCAGAGAATTGATATAAGTGTGGGAAGGATAATACAGAAATTAAAAGAGCTAGAAATTGCAGAAAACACAATAGTGTTTTTTACAAGTGACAATGGCCCGCATAACGAATGCGGTCACAGTGTGAAACGATTTAATTCATCTGGTGGCTTCAGGGGATACAAAAGAAGTCTTAATGAAGGTGGAATAAGAATCCCGTTTATTGTATGGTCCCAAAAGATGATTAAGCCTTCTCTATCTGATTTTATGGGTTACTTCCCAGACTTACTTCCAACATTATGCGAAATTGCTGAAGTCAAGAATACTTCAAAATCTGATGGAATCTCGATACTTCCCCTCCTGAAGGGAGATATAGAAAAACAAGCAGAACATGAATATCTTTACTTTGAATTCAACGAGCAAATTGCTGTCAGAAAAGGAAACTGGAAGTATTTCAGTCATCCCCAGGAAGGAGAAGCCCTTTTTGACTTGAGCAAGGACAAGCATGAAGATAATGACATAAAGGAAACAGAAAGGGAAATATTCAATGAACTTAAAGCTTGTGTAGAGCAGGAGCATAAAGCATACACTCCTACCCCTGCTCCGTATTTCTATGAGCCACGATATAACAGAAGAATCCACTAAGGGGAAAACTTGGGGAACGTTAATTGTCAACCAAGTAATTAAGATGATGTCTTTTCGATTTTTATCAAGGCGTTAAGAGGGGGAATTTTATTATTGTTGCAGAAAGCAAAAGATTCACTTGCTATGTTCTTTCTGGACGAGAAATAGCAGAATTTTAAAAGTTGATAATCAACGTGTCCTCAAGAATTTACTATCTTTTAAACAAATGTTGCCATTAGATATTAGAAAAATATAATCAGCTAATTTATTTACTTCATTCACATCATGAGAGACAATAAAAATATTAGTATCAAAAATTGATTTTATTTTAATTATTTCATCTTGAAGTTTTTGTCTCATAGTCAAATCTAATGCAGAGAAAGGTTCGTCAAACAATAAAAGTCTAGGTTCTTGAGCAATTGCTCTTGCAATAGCTAATCGTTGTTTTTGTCCTCCAGATAATTTAGAGGGGTACATTTTTTCAAATCCTTTCAAATCAACTAAGTCTAAAAGAAACTCTAGTTTGTCTTTATCATTATTTGCATATAAAATATGTTTTTGAACAGTCATATTGGGAAATAAAGCGTAATCTTGAAAAATCATTCCTATTTTTCGTTTTTGTGGACTTAAATTAATTTTTTTTTCGCTATCAAACCATATTACATTATCAACAGAAATAAAACCTTTATCAGGGTTCAATAAACCTGCTAAAATTTTAAGAGTTGTTGTTTTTCCAGTTCCTGAATCACCTGTTATAGCGGCACATATATTTTTTTCTGATAATTTAAATTTTATATGTAGCTCTTTTTGCCCATTAACATAATCTAATTTCTTTGTAAAGTTTACTTTTATCATGACTCCTCTGCTTTGTAATTAAATAAATGAATTATAAATAAAAACACAAAACTCAACAAAAGTAGTATCCCGCTATAAATATGAGCAGCTGCAAAGTTAAGTTCATTTACTTTTTCAAATATTGCAATTGATATAACCTTAGTTGAACTGGATATATTTCCTCCAATCATTAAAACCACTCCAAAAGCACCAATTGTGTTTGCAAAAGTCGTTATTACTCCTGTTACAATTGAATTTTTCATATTTGGTAAAATAATACATCTCAAAGTTTCTATTTTTGTTTTTCCCAATGTATATGAAGCTTCAATCATATTTTTATTAATTTTTTCCATTCCAGTTTTTAAAGATTGAATCATAAAAGGAAAGCAAAAAATAGTTGAA
The DNA here is from genome assembly GCA_030590505.1 of Kiritimatiellota bacterium. Classification (GTDB taxonomy): domain Bacteria; phylum Verrucomicrobiota; class Lentisphaeria; order Victivallales; family JAADHT01; genus JAUUYH01. The sequence goes on along the minus strand of JAUUYH010000036.1, from coordinate 6,883 downwards.
GCAATCACCATCCCCCAAAAGTTAAAAACCATTTTTAGGCCGAAGGTATCCATTATAAATTTTCCAAACCCAAATTTAGGCGATAAAAAAATCAAGAGATAAAAGCCAAGAACCGTTGGAGGCAAAACCATAGGTAAAGTCAAAAGAGTATTCACAATTATTTTCCCCTTAAATTTAGAGAAAGCTAAAAAATAAGCTATAGGAATTCCTATAATAAAAAGTATCACTGTAGTTGTTATTGCAAGTTTTGCAGATATTAAAAAAGGCATAAAAAAGGACTCTTTTTTTCCTTTTCTGAGAGGGAAAATATTCTTGGTTTGAGTTGATGAATTAAAGCATTTATTTCTTTTTTGCTTATTCTCAATTGCAGGATGAAGATATCCATATTTACAAAATAACTCTCCGCTTCTCCTAGACATTAAATAATGATAAAAAAGATTTGCATTTTGATTTTTTTCAGCTCTTTTAAGTATTATCATTCCTTGTTTTATTGGAGAGTACAACTCCTGCTTACACATAATCCAGTATTTATTTTCTTTATTGTAATCAAGTAATGCAGGAGAAAGAATTGCAGATTTTGATATAAATGCATAATCCACAACAGTTAAGGAGTATTGAATAGCAGAAGTTATATTTTCTGTAGTTACAATCTTTTTTGAGACATGTTTCAATAAATTTAAGTTAGCTAAAAGTTCTTCTGCAGCAAATCCATAAGGAGCTAATTTGGGGTTAGGTACTGCAATATATTGAACATTCTTGTCTTTTAAGATGTCAACTCCCTTTTTTGCGTCAAATTCTTTAGAGGAGAAAAGAATTAATAAACCTTGTGCGTACATTGTTGGCTTATCGACAGCAAAACCTTTTTCATAAAGTTTTTGTGGATACTCCATATTTGCGGATAAAAAGATATCAAATGGAGCTCCATATATTATTTGTGTTGACAATTTTCCGCTTGATGCTGTAATTATATTTAATTCGATATTGTGCCTTTGTTCAAAATCTTTTTTGATTTCCTTAATTATATAAGTTAAATTTGCGGAAACCGCAAGATTTAAAACCTCTTTTTTAGGCAAATTTATATTGTTACTTATTTTTCCTAGTGGCTTTATGGAATACGCGAAAAAGGATGTAAATATTAAAATAGTTGTAAAAGATAGTTTCATTTTGGATTATTGATTTCGATATTTTTATTAATTTTACTTTTGCTTTGCGTAAAAATCATTTTTATAGCTACAATAATAAGAAATATCGCAAATATTCTTTTTAGAATAGAAGCTGGAATTCTAGTCATTAATTCCGTTCCTATTAAAACACCAACTAATGAACCTATTGAGATTAAGATTACATTATTGTAATTAATTTCTATATTGGGGGTAAGTTTATATCTAATCGCTCCAACTAAAGCCATTGGAACCATAACAGCTAGAGCCATTCCTTGTGCAGATTTTTGGGGAACTGTAAATATAATAATTAAAGCAGGAACCAATAATGCTCCACTTCCAACCCCTAAACTTCCACTTAATATTCCACTTAATATTCCAAGTAAAATAAACATCCACCATGAATCTAAAATTATATTTGTCATCATATCTCCTGTTAATTGCAATTATCGTGATGGGTAATTTACCATAATATTTTATTTCTTCAATCTAAACTTGACTAAAATGATAAAGAATGTATAGTTAAGCCAATTAATGATAAAATAACAGGGAATAATTATGATAAATATACAAATAAAATTATGGGGTCAACTAAAAAAAGCTGAGGGTTCCGCAAATATTTCATTGAAAACAGATGGATTGACACTTGAAGATGTAATCAAAGATTTATCTCAAAGTAAAAATGCGGATTTAGCAGATTTATTGTTGAATGTTGATGGAAGTTGTAGGCATTCTATTTTAGCCTTTCAAGATGATGAACAAATTGAATGGTGTAAAGAACTTAATCTAAAAACAGGAATAACTATTTCATTAATGTCACCAATTGCAGGAGGATAAAATTATGTCAAATATAATTCCATTAAGTGAAGAAGAAAAAGCAACTTATGAATGGCAAATGACCGTTCCAGGGTTTGGTGAAAAGGGTCAAGAGATTCTAAAAAATTCAACTGTTATGATATCTCGTTGCGGAGGTTTAGGTTCTGTTGTAGCTTATGAGCTTGCAGCAGCTGGAATAGGTAAAATGGTTCTTGCTCATGGAGGGAATATTAAATATAGTGATTTAAATAGACAATTATTAATGACTCACGATGCATTAGGAACTCCTCGAATTGATTCTGTTGAAAAGCGTTTAAAAGAATTAAATCCAAGGCTTGAAATAGTAAAAGTGGCAGAAAATGTAACCGAAGAAAATGTTATTGATTTAGTTGAACAATCAGATATTATTGTTGATTCTGCACCTTTGTTTAAAGAAAGATATTTAATGAATCGAGAAGCTGTTAGGCAAAATAAACCTTTAGTTGAATGTGCAATGTATGAATTGCAATCACAATTAACAACTATAATTCCAGGAAAAACACCGTGTTTATCTTGTATTTATCCTGATACCCCAGATGGGTGGAAAAGGCAATTTCCTGTTTTTGGTGCAGTTTCAGGTAGTTTAGGTTGTATGGCTGCAATGGAAGTTATAAAAGTGCTCTCTAAATTAGGAGAACCTCTTTACAGTAAACTTCACACTTATGATTTAAGAGATATGTCAACTCATACAATTAAAATTTTAAAAAATAAAAATTGCCCTATTTGTGGAGGTAAGTAATGTCATTGGATGCTAATCAATTAAGAAGATACAGCAGGCACTTGCTTTTACCAGAAGTTGGTGTTAGTGGACAACAAAAATTACTTAAAGCAAAAGTTTTAATTGTAGGGTTAGGTGGTCTTGGATGTCCGACTGCTATTTATCTTGCTGCTGCTGGTATAGGAAAATTGGGATTAGTTGATTTTGATATTGTTGATGAAAGTAATTTACAAAGACAAATTTTATATACGACAAATGATATTGGTTTATCAAAAGTTGCGGTTGCCGCAAATAAAATATCTGAGTTAAATGCAGATGTTGAAGTCGAAATTTTTAATGAACGATTAACATCAAAAAACAGTAAAGATATCTTTAAAAACTACGATTATATTATTGATGGTACAGATAATTTTGCAACTCGTTATTTAGTAAATGATACTTGTATATTAATGAAAAAGATTAACTTTTATGGTAGTATTTATCAATTTGAAGGGAGTTCAACTATTTATGGTCATCCAAAAGGACCTTGTTATCGATGTATCTTTCCTATTCCTCCAAAGCCAGGTGAAATCCCCAGTTGTTCAGAGGCAGGAGTAATTGGAGTTTTAGCGGGGCAAATTGCTTTAACACAATCAATGGAATTGGTGAAGTTTATTTTAGAAATAGGAGAATCTTTAGTTGGTAAATTAATGATTTATGACGCTCTTGAAATGTCTTGGAATAAAATAAAAATCCACAAAAATCTTGAATGTCCAATTTGCGGGGAAAATCCATCGATTCATCAATTAATAGATTACGAAGAGTTTTGCGGTTTACGCAAAAATAATAATGATATTATATCTAAAACTGCAAAAGAGATTCAAGAAATGATACAAGAATCTCCAAATGAATATGTTTTACTTGATGTTGGAGATAGTATTAATTTAGAAATTGCGGAATACGCAAATTATATAAATATTCCACTGGATAAAATTCTTTCTAATATAAAAGAGCTAAAAGTATTCCAAGATAAAACAATAATTGTATTTTGTAAATATGGAATAAGTAGTCGAAGTGCTATAGCTTTATTGAAAAGAAATAATTTTTCAAATCTGATAAATGTAGAAAACGGTTTTCAATGTTTAGAATGATGTCCAATACGTTCGGGGACGCAATTATCCGTGTTTTATTCTTGATCTCTTTTTTAGTGTTACCCACTAATTTAGGTGAAGACCCATATTTTCTGTCTGACAGAAGCTACAACATTAACTAGATTTTTTCTACTCATACCATACTCTCTAGATAAGGGTAGATGATATTATAAATACGACATATACGGGCATATTTAATCAGTTTATTTACATTGTACTTATGCTCTTGTCATATAAAATTTAAGAGCTTCTCGCAGAATTTTCATACCGAGTTTAGGACGAAATTTAAAACAATCTGCGATGGTTTTTTCCAGATTATAAATCTTCACAGAAACGCCATCAATTACATGAACTTCGCCCCCTGCGTGAAAACTAGAATCTGAAAAATGATGCACCTTGACTGGTGGATATTCCGATCCTTTTTTAGAGCAATAGAGACATCATGTGGTATCTGCGTGGTGATGTTGTGATAAGATAGGGCTAAAATAAGACAAATCACGGCTTTCGGGGATCTCATCGCAACCATGGTCATATTTCCCCTCTCTTGCTATCACGACAGGATAGGAGGAGAGGGGAATTGCGACTTTCGCATTGATTTTACGATATTATATCCTATAGTGCATCATGATTATGTAGAAAAATAAAAATGACTATCAGTTTACCTAATTGAGGAGATTTTAAAACTAAATGACAAAAGTGAATGTATCAAAAAGTGGAAATGGCGGAGGAGTCTTTCTTACACTGTTCTCTCTTCCCTTTGCCGCTCTCGGCGTGGGGATGGCTATCGCAACAATTTGGAATGTGTTTGCTTATTTTGACCAGCAATCCTGGGATGTAGCTGAAGCCACAATAAAGAGTGCTAAACTTGAATCGCATAGAGGAGATGATTCAACTACTTATTCTGTAAATGCGACTTATGATTATGTATATAAAGGACAAACCTATCAGGATGCAACCAAGGTCTCTAAACATTCAGGTTCTGACAATATCTCCTCTTTCCATCAGGATCTTAATAAAAGACTGCAAAGACATCTGAAATCCAAAGAACCATATATCTGTTATGTTAACCCCGATGATCCCGATGATGTGGTCCTGAATCGTGACTTTCGCCCGTTAAAACTTGTCTTTTTTGGAATTTTTGCGGTAGTATTCGGAGGCGTTGGTTTCGGTATAATGTTCTGGGGTATAAAAACCATTATCGGTTCAAAAAAGATCAATAAACTTCAACGTGCATTCCCGAAACAACCATGGTTACAGAAAGAATCCTGGCGTGAAGGTATTATAAAATCTTCTGGCAAGAGTGGACTTATTTTTTCGATTATTTTTGCAACTTTCTGGAATGCAATAGCTATCCCTGTTCCAATAATAATTTTAACAAAAGAGGTGGAGAAGGGGCAATCCGCTATTTATCTGGTGCTTCTGTTCCCATTGGTCGGAATATTTCTTATAATATGGGCAATTTATGCAATAATAAAATGGAAAAAATTTGGTGAATCATATTTCAGAATGGAAAATGTCCCCGGAGTAATTGGAGGAAAATTATCTGGAAAAATTTGCACAACAGTAAATATTATTCCAGAGGATGGTTTTCATATAAAATTGGAATGCGTCAATCGATACGAAACGGGATCTGGTAAGAATAGGTCTACTCGTGAGAATATTCTCTGGGAATCAGAACAGGTTATTGAAAAAGAACTGCTTTATCAGGACTTGACACGTTCGGAAATACCTGTTGTTTTCGCCATCCCTTTTTCAGAAAAACCTACCGACGAGAGTAATTCAAAGAATCAAATTATATGGAAACTGAAAGTAAGTGCTGCAGTGTCGGGAATTGATTACTCTTCAGGATTTGAAATACCCGTATTCAAAACATGCGAAAGTAATCCTGACTTTGCTCTTTCACAGGAAGAGGTTGAAGCCGCTCCTCACAAAGAGGTTAACTCCGTCGAGCTTCTTGACAGGGGAGGGATTATCATCTCTCCTTCATATTCATCTGGTGGAATGGAATATCTTTTTCCGATGGGCAGGAACTGGAAATCTTCCCTTTCTCTAACTTTATTTACTATAGTATGGAACAGCATTGTTGTTGGAATTTACTTCGCTAAAGCTCCATTAATGTTTCTTATTATATTTGGTGGAGTCGGCATCCTCTTGGTCATATTCTCTCTCAATTCATGGTTTAATAAACGCAAAGTGGAGATAAATCAATACAGTATTAAACTTTCAGGTGGTTTTATGGGGATAGGAAGTAAAAAAGAGATAGATATTAAAGAGTATCGAAGTTTTGATTTAAAATCAACTTCGTCTCAATCATCTACTAAGTTTTATAAGATCCTCATGAATACTGTTTCAAATGAGAGATATACAGTTGCTTCCGGTTTGTTAGGTAAGCCTCTTGCAGATGCTTTCATTACAGAATTGAAAAAGCATATAATAAAGTAACTTTTGTTCAACCTGCTAAATGGTGGTTAATAACTGGTTCTTCACGGATTCGTGTAACAGACTACGATACACACCCGCCGGGCTTTATCTAATTTCTCGCCCAGGCTTTGGACTGAAAGTGCTTGGCATCGGATGAAAGAAGGGGAAAGTAAGGCAACGTGGATTTGTTCAGCTAACTCTTCATTACGCACTACGTGCTTCATTCGGTTTACTGAGCTCAGCGTTTTCAATGAAAAGAGGCGGACAAACTTGGCAAACTTGCAAACTTGGGGACAAGCCGATTATCAACCCAAAATGAACTATACACTTAAAGTAGTAAAATTCAAGAAGATAATGGCTTTTTTTATAAATCGGATTGGGAGATGAGACGATTATTGCATTTTTGGGAGTGACATATTATAAAGATTAACTGTTTAAATTAATAAACGGTGATTTTTATTAAATCCAGGCAGGGGGAATTATAGGAGAAAGAGATTCTCCCTGATTATTGTTGTAGGATGTCTGTTTTTTAAGAAGTATTTCTGAGCTGTTTATAGCAGTAAAGACCTACACCAGAGGCTGTTTTTCCGTGACTGAAT
>JAUUYH010000016.1 GCA_030590505.1 Kiritimatiellota bacterium | reverse complement strand
GAAGGGCATGTTTTTATGCTTGTTTTTTTACGCTATGTCAGGCAGGAATGCCTAACGTACTTGAAGAGAATACAAGGAAGGAATGAATATCGAACATCGAACGTCCAACATCGAATTAAAAGGGGACAGGTTGATAGTTGTTTTTTGGCTGAGGTAATATTTGAGGAATGTAAAGTGGAAGTGGAAGGTTAGGGCAAATATTAGGAGGTGATAGGCAGTTACTTTAATTGGGGGTTCAGCATTAATTCAAATTTTACCTTGACAATATGTATGTGTCGATTATACTAACTTAGTAATGATAGGAAATTTAAAATCTTTTACGAGGGGGTCTCAATAAATGAATTTATTTTTTAGAAAGTCTGGCAGATGCAATAACTTATTTACCCTTATTGAGTTACTGATTGTTATTGCAATAATTGCGATTTTAGCCGCAATGCTTTTACCCTCTCTTCGAATGGCGAAAGAGCAGGCCCATGCTATCTCTTGTTGCAATAATCTCAAGCAGATAGGGTATAGTTGCTATAACTATTCAGATAATTTTGATAACTATGTTTTACCTGCTGATTTAGGTGATGTTGGTGGCTATCGCAGTTGGATTAACTATCTTTATGATAACGTAAAAGTTAAAAAAATTTTTAGATGCCCAAGTTTGAGTGAAGAGCAATGCTTTGATCCCTATGGAGGTAGTGATGTTGTTGACTTAAAACGTGCCTCTTATGTGATGAATACAATTGAATCAGGAGCTTGGCAGGGAGCCCCAGCTTCGATTTCTGATTCATCTACTGGTTGGGGTAACAACTCGGGAAATCCTGTAAAAATAACAAGAGTTAAACATCCCTCTAACACTCTTTTTATTATGGATTTTGTGAAATGTACCCCTGATCATTCTGCAAGTCAGTGGGGAAGTGATGCACGAAGTCTTAGAAGTTATCTTGAAACGGATCATGGACCATACGGGTATGGAACAGACATTCGAGATATTGGCTGGCATCATAATAAATCATTTAATTCACTCTTCGGTGATCAGCATGTAAAGAGAGTTCGTAAAAGCGAACCTGCTCAATGGGTCGCTACGGAAGGAGATTGATTTAGATTTAAGATTTTTGAGAAGTGAAATAGGTAAAATTTAAATATTTGCTAAATTCGCTAATTAGTTGCTGAACTGATATTTACTCCTCTTCAAGTACGTTAGGCATTCTTGCCTGACATAGCGTAAAAAAACAAGCCTAAAAATATGCCCCTCCAGAGCCTGTAAGACTTTTTTAAGGGCCTTTTCTCATCCCTCATCTCTTGCCCTATGTCAGGAATGTCTAACGTACTTCAGAAGCCCTTTGGGTATTCTTATTATCATGTCTAACGTACTGGGCTTCGCACATTTTATTTACTTCTTCTTTTAATCTTTAGTCTTAATCAAAACTCCTCTTTCTTATTCCTTGTATTCTCTTCAAAAGTGAGAAAGGGGACAGGTTGATAGTTGTTTGAGATTAAGACAAGGAGTAAGACAAGGAGTAAGACAAGGAGTAAGACAAGGAGTAGGACAAGGAGTAGGGCGTGAAATTGTTTAGCTCATTATGATCATCTGTTTTTAGCTTGGAGAGAAGAATATCACAGTTCCTGCTATATATATAAAATATAGTGCCATGAGCATTATCCCCTCTTTTTTTGTAAGACGATAATGAGTTCTTAATACAATAAGCATTGCTACTATCATTATAAACATTGCGGGAAACATAAAGTACATTTCACGTGGTGTTAGTACTAGTTTATTAACCAATGCTGAGGCACCAGCAACCCAGCAGATGTTTAGAATATTGGCTCCTAGTATATTGCCTATTGCAATTTCTCCAAAACCTTTTCGGGCTGCTGAAAGTGAGGTTGCAACTTCTGGGACTGATGTTCCAAGCGCAACAAGAGTAAGTGCGATAACTGCTTTTGGTATATGGAGAGACTCTGCAATTGATGTTGCTGATATGACGATAAATTCTGACGCGATAAGAATACCGACAAGGCTGATCATGAAAAATGAGATAATTATTGACATATTATTATTTTTAATATTTTCAGGAACTTCTGTTTCAGCAGAGGGGGCCAATCCCATTCTCCCACTTTTATATTCTCTGAATATATATGCAAGATATATGAAGAAAAGAGCTATCAGTATAGCGCCCTCGGGGAGAGATAGAGTATTATCTGGCATTATAAATATAAAACAGAGAGTTGATATACCCAAAAGAAATCCGCCAGAAATTTTAAGAATTTTGGGGAGAACACGAATCGCGGATGGGGCAATTATACCTGCTATTCCCAAGGCAAGTCCTGTATTACAGATGACAGATCCTATTGCATTTCCAAGTGCCATCTCTGAGTTCCCCTGAAATGTTGCAGTAAGCGAGACGCAAAGTTCAGGGGCGGTTGTTGCAAATGAAACCAGCACAAGGCCGATGACAAGCTTTGAGATATTGAATCTGTCAGCCACAGAGATTGAGGTGTCAACAAAGAGATCTGCGCTTTTCGCAAGAATAATAAATGATATAATAACAACAATCCAGGCAAGAATCGAGGAGCCGTTAATGCCCCCTTCTATTGCCTTCATTAGATCTGGTATAATTGTTCGTAACATTTCTTCTATTTACTCATTTGTTTTTTTCTTACTATTTCCAGATCTTCTGGAGTATCAATTCCTACAGTATGGTGATCTGTTTTAAGCACATATATCTCGATCCCATTTTCAAGAGCTCTTAATTGTTCAAGTTTTTCGCATTTTTCAAGATCTGATTCCGGGAATGTTACAATTTTTGCAAGGGTATCTCTAGTGTATGCGTATATTCCCCAATGCAGAAAAATTCCGCAATCATTTCCGCCTTCACGCAGGAAGGGAGCTGCTGCTCGTGTAAAATAGAGAGCTTTTCCGTTCTTTGCAATGACTGCCTTTACGCGATTTGGATCATTCTCAATCTCATCCCGTCTGCTTTTTACAGCAACTGTTCCCATTTTGATATTATCACTGCTTCTCATCATATCAATTAGCTGATTTACTACATCTGGCGAGATTAGCGGTTCATCTCCTTGCAGATTTATTATGAGATCAAATTCAGAGTTATCCGGAATTATATTTATAGCTTCATTTATACGATCCGTTCCGGATGGATGCGATGTCGATGTTAGGACAACTCTACCTCCGAATGCTTCCACAGCATCAATAATCTTTTGATCATCTGCTGCAATCCATACTGCGTCAGCTTTGGTCTGCAGTGCTTTTTCATATACCCATTGTATAACTGGTTTTCCGTTAAGATCCGCCAGCAATTTTGCAGGGAACCGTGTACTTGCGAATCTCGCAGGTATGACTATTAAGGTCTTTTTCTTTGCTCTATTCGACATTTTGTATCTGCTCTCTTATCTTTTCCAGTTCAGTTTTGAACAAAACAACACTTGGAGATATCTCTGAGTGTGCGGCCTTTGTGCCAAGTGTATTTATTTCACGTTGAAGTTCCTGTATCATAAACTCCATTGTTCTTCCAATGGGCTCATCTTTTTTAATCAATGCTTGAAATTGTAGTAGATGGCTTTCAATTCTGGTAATTTCTTCCGAAACATCGCTTCTATCTGTAAAAATAATTAGCTCTTTCAGTACCCTGTCATCATGGGAAGATATCTCAAGATTTGCATTTTTTAGGTTATTCAGCAGGCGCTCTTTCTGGATTGCGGGTATCTTTGTTGTTAGTGGTTGGATTTTTGTTAATAATCCAGAGATCGCTGTCAGACGTGATGAAATATCTTTTTTTAGCTCTTCACCCTCTTTCTTTCGCATGGAAATCAGTTGCTCAATTGCAGCTTCAAGTGTCTGCATAACATCGTCTTTTTCTATAGTGCTGTTCTTTATTGACTCTTTCAGCACGCCTGGAACGTTTAAGAGTTCATTTATGTTAATCTTGCCTGGGATTTTTAATCTTTTCTGTAGTTTTTCGGCGGTTTTTACGTAGGATGCTGCCAACTCTTTGTTTATTTCAAAAAATGAGTTGAGCTCTTCTGGAGACGGTGTAATCTCAATTTTTATATTTATGCTACCTCTTGAAACATATTCTGTAACTTTTTTGCGTAAAGAGGTTTCCATACTCATAAGTTCACTGGGTAGCGACATTCGCAAATCAAGTTGTTTTTTATTGTAGGAAACTATTTCAATATGAATTTCTGCACCAGTTGCAGTGAATAAATTAGCAATTCCAAAACCAGTCATACTTTTCATTTTATACTCGACTCTCTACCTAAAGATATGTGTGTGTTTTTCTTTTTTGATTTTTTATCAGATGTTTTATCTTCTGAAGTTGATTCAATATAGCTGTATCGCTTGATCATTGCTCTGACAGGATACCAATGTTTGAGTCTCTTATCGCTGAATCCTACAACAACCAATGATTTTCCATCATATTCAGGGATATTCCATATAAAACAGGTTTGTGCAAAAGCTCGCGAAGAGTATTCATTTGTAGGCCGGTTTATACTATTCTGCTGAATTTGTGGAGATGTAAATCTTATCCAATGCAGAGCATCTTCATTCAAATCAGGAAATTTTTTCATAGCATAGGAGCGTGCATCTTTAACAGCAGCAGCGTGATAGTTGGTTGCACAGCCACTAGCAAACACTGAGATTACCATTAAGCAGATAAAACAATATTTCATAATAATTAATTTCCTGTTATTTAAATCCCACCAAGGTGGGTTTTATTCCCCGTCACTTGGGGCGCCCACCAGGGTGGGGTTTATTCTCATATAAAAATATATTTTGCCAAGCTTTTATTAAAAGCGTATATACTTCGTATGCTTGCATCGAAGTAGTTTATTTGATCAATCACGCCTAAATTATACAATCTAGGTTATAAGAAAAATGGCTCCGGCGCTTGGATTCGAACCAAGGACCAAGTGGTTAACAGCCACCTACTCTACCGCTGAGCTACGCCGGAATGTTTTGCGGTCATAATTCTAACACACCTCAGAGTAAAAGCAACACCGTATTTAGTTTTTTTATCGTTTTTTTTCCTTGACCCAATATTTCATCTTGAATGTAACACAAGTTCCGCGCCTTGCTGAAGCTCGAAAAGCATAGGCAGGGCCCGCTTTGTAAATGGGTAAAACAAAATTGGGTCTTTGCCAGAGTTAGTGGGTGACATTAAAAAAAAGAGATCAAGAATAGAACACGGATAATTGCGTCCCCGAACGTAGTGACGGATTCTTATCATACAGGAAGGAATGAACATCGAACATCGAATGAAGAAATAAAGAAATAGAGAAATAGAAGATAATGGAAGAAGTGGAAGAGGAAGATAATTTGCCTTCCCTGGAAACGCCGAGCCCCAGCTCGGCATCCGCTTTAAGGGACAAAGATTAAGAGAAGAAGTCAATAAAATGCACGAAGCCCAAGTACTTGAAGAGGCTCTTCTCTTTTACGTTTTTTTAGCTTTTGCTATTTGCATTGGGACAACGCAAGCTATTAAAGAGTCACATGCGAGGGTAATAATACAAAACGAAATCACGTAAGAGTGGTAGAGAAAACGGCACTTTTTGTTCAGGCACTATGTATTAAAACCATTAAATCGCTGCAATCATTAAATCATTAAATGACTTGAAGGGGTTTTACAGCGAAAAATGTTGGATGGATAATTCTCCTAGGCTATGTTAAACATCTGCTTTGCAGAAGATAGGGAAGAAATAGAAATTTTTTAATTGATGGTTTATTGAGAAATATGAGTTCGTTCCTTGACATTACTACGCCTTTATTGTACTGTAAATCTCACCAAGGTGGGTTTTATTCCCCCGTCCCTTGGAGCGTATCATATTAAAATATATTTGCCAAGCTTTTATTAAAAGCGTATATACCTCGTATGGTTATACCGCAAGCGGTAAATCTCTTGTCTTTCTTTTGCTAGCTAATTAAGTTTAAAGAAAATGTTAGGATTTTATCCGTGCAAAGCATATCTGATTTGCAGATCTCTCGCAATGCTCGAGTAGGCATCTAGGTAGTTTATTAATAGAAAATAACGATTAGAAAGAGTTTGTGATTTATGAAAAAAGAGAAGAAAAAAATGCAGCTGTGGGAGCATCTTGAAGAGCTGAGAGTAGCAATTTTTAAGATAATAGGCACTCTTACATGTACGACAATATTGTCGTTCTATTTTGTAGATTTACTATATGCTGCCTTAATGAGACCTGTTGCTATTCTTCGTCAAGCGCATCCTGAAATTAACATTAATATTATCTATTCAGGACCATTTGATCCTGTTTTTGTTGTTATGAAGATTGCATTTCTTGGTGGTGTTATCCTCGGATTTCCATTTGTGATGCTGTTTTTATGGTCATTTCTTGCTCCGGCATTGAAGAGACGTGAACACCATGCCTTTTTGTGGGTATGCGGAGCGGGCTCTTTCTCTTTTGCCTGCGGTATTGCTCTCGGGTATTTTTCAGTGGCACCTATATTGACGATTCTTACGGGGTTTGGTATGGAGGGGGCAGATAATTTTTGGAGGATTGGTGATTTTATCTCATTTATGCTTTATTGGCTGCTCTGTGCTGGTATGATTTTTGAATTGCCGCTTGTTATTGTTCTTCTAACAAAAATTGGTATTGTGGATGTGGCACTTTTAAAGAAAATTCGGCCTTTTGTCTTTGTTGGCGCAATGGTTTTTGCCGCATTGATTACACCACCAGATCCGATAACAATGGCAATGATCGGTGGGCCTTTGGTCATTCTGTATGAGGTCGGCCTTTTTATCGCTTCTTTTGGGAAACGGTCTAATTGATTCTTTTTTTGCTATTTTATAATAAATACGTGGGAACTATTTTGAAACTGTGCTATGTTTCTATTTATTATAGAGAAATGCATTCTTTAGGTGTATTCTATATGATACCTAGATTACACGATTTAGGTAATAGTAAACTTTAAATGTTGCAACTGAGATTTAGATGATAAACAGATACTTATGGGTGCAAACTAATATTAATTGTAAGCGTAGTTTATGCGGAAACGCATATGGCATGGATTTTTGATATGAAGAAAAAATATACTTTTTATATATGTATGATTTTCTCTCTGCTCACCCTATTTTTAGGTGGATGCGGAGGTGAAACTGTGCCTGACCCACCTGCAGTCAAGCAGTTGATCGTTCTAGAAACCTTTACGGCTCTTGAGCAACGTCAGCATATAATTGCAATGAATAAGATCTCTAGATTGCGTGAACTTGACCCTACAAATGTTTTTCTTGCCAATTTCGAGGTTCTTGAACGCAATAACTCTATAATTAATGCTACTCAAGCTAAAATTGACGAGAATGACCTTAAGAAAGCCCTTGAGGTTGTTTCTACTGGCATCCTAAAGTATGGTCGTCATGATGATCTGATGGATGTGCAGAAAAAGCTGAAGATTATTACTAGAATCGAGGAACTTTTGACCATATTCAGAGCACCGCAAGATTCAGATCAGTTAAATAGTGCCGCGATACAGCTAAAAAAAATAGGGGAAGTGTATAAGCCAGCATCAATTTTTCTTCAGTTAGCAAAGAATAAAATTGCAGAAGCAGAGATTATGCATGAGTGGGAGATCAATAGAGCTGTTATTGATTTGGTGTCCCAAATTGATGATATGCAGAAATCGGAAGATTCTGATGTACCTCTGCTCTACGCAATACTTGAAAATGTGGCTCCTACTCATCCAGTACTTCTGAAGTATTTGGAATATCTGAATGGTGATAAAGATGTAGATTTGACGATTTATCCAGAAGAGAATATTTTTGCAACGGCAGATGAGAATGATGAGGATGAGAAAGAGGTGAGTGATGATTCTTCACCTACAATAAAGCAGGAAAAAGATGAGGAAGAGACAAAAGAAGAGAAAAAAGGTGGATGGTGGAACAAATTTAGCTTTTAAGGTGTCTTTGTAAATACTTGTATCGTTAGTTTCTTTATAACTCAGAATTTGAGAGTTATATAAGATTTGTATATATACCGCAAGCGGTAGAGATCTTCTGTTTCTTTTATTGGCTACTCAGCTTTAATCGAAATGCTAAGATTTCACCCGTGTAAAGTATACTACCCATATTGTTATGGGAAATAATGGATCGGGATTGTTTTATTCCGGCAAAATAAACATATAAAAAGGAAATGATTATGAAACAGACAATGAGTTTACTTATTGCAATTGGATTTTTTATCTCAATTGGATGCTCTAAAGAGAGTGTAGTTGAAAGTGAAATTAAGGGTGAAGTGAAGGGGGAAGCTAAGGATGAAGCTTCTAGTGATTGTGATGCTAACACCTCAGAGAGTGCACCTGCTGAACTAAAGCCCAGAGCCACAGAACCAGCAAAGGAGATCACCAAAATAGCAGACGAAGTTAAAAAGAGTGTTGAAACTTCAGAGACTGTTCCAGTAGATGTTACAACTCTATCTGCCACTCCACCTGCCGTTCCGAAAGGAATAACATTGCAAGAGTTTTGGAAAGGATTGGATATTCCTGAAGTTGTTGCAGTCGTAGGCGGCAAGAACATTACAAAGGGAGATCTTTTAAAGGAGATTGAGAATCAGACACCTCCTTCAATGAAGGGAGAAGCTTTACCTCCTCGGGTATTTGCTCAGATTTCCGAAAAACTTCTTACTGTTCTTGATACGATGATTACAAGAAATATTCTACTTGATCAAGCCAAAATTGCCGGAATTTTGGCATCGGAAAAGGCGTTGGCAGGGCGAGTGGATCAATGGTTGAAGGATATGCCTGCTGAACAGAAAGAGGGATTTGCTACACAGCTTAAAATGCAGGGATCTTCGATTGAAAAATATAGAAAAGATACAATTGAGAATGTGAGTTCTCAGGAAGCTGAAGCAATTGATCAGTGGATCACTGCAAAACTAATGCCAACATTGAACGTTGATGATGCAGCTATAGATAAGTACTACAGAGAAAATCAGGAGATGTTTAAAAAACCTGAAACTGTAAAAGTTGCACATATTTTGATTGCTCCAGAAAAACCGTCACCAGAAAAATTTCAGAAGATGAGCAGTGAAGAGAAGGCCGCATTTGCGAAGAACGCAGATGAGAAGGCTACAGTACAAGCCGAAAAGCTTCTTGCTGAGCTGAAACAGGGTGCTGATTTTGCGAAACTCGCAAAAGAGAACAGTATCTGCCCAAGTAAAAACGAGGGAGGAGCACTTCCTGCATTTGATAAAACAGGTGCAGCTCCTGGTAGCGGCGGTCGTGGTGGAAGAATGGTTCAGCCATTTACTGATGCATCATTTAAAATAAACAATGGTGACTTAAGTGATCTTGTCAAGACGCAGTTTGGATATCATATTATTAAATCTCTTGAACGTAATAAAGAGTCTTATGCTCCGCTTGAGTCAGTTAAAGGGTACCTAAAAGACTCTCTTCAAAAGGAACAGTTGAATAAGAAAATGAAATCTCTGATCGACTCCGAAAAAGAGAAACTGAATATTAAGGTTTTTCTTAAGGATAAGGTCGAAACATCGCCAGATGTAATTGTGAAATAAGGTGCCTGTTTTTTATAATACCTAGATTGCACGATTTAGGTAATAGCTTTTACTCTCCATTTGGTAACAGGTGGAGAGTACTTTTTTTAGGATTACTATGAAATTTATTGATTTACACTCACACAGTACAGCCTCTGATGGCTCATTCTCGCCCTCTGAACTTGTTGCAAAAGCTGAAGAGATCGGTCTCTCGGCGCTTGCCCTTACAGATCATGATACAGTCAGTGGGCTTCCCGAATTTTTAGAGGCCGCATCAAAAAATAATAGATGTGAAGCAATACCAGGAGTTGAGGTTTCCGTTGAATTGATGGGGAAAGAGGTACATATTGTTGGACTTTTTATCGATTATACCTCAAATGCTCTGCTTGAGATGCTTTGCGAAATTCGCAAGCATCGTAATCAGCGTAATGAACTTATTATTACAAAACTGCAGGGGATGGGATTTGATGTCACTCTGCAGGAGCTTTTTGATGTTGCTGGTGGAGAGTCTATCGGACGTCCACTTCTTGCTAAAATTCTTATTGAAAAAGGGTATTTTTCAGAAGTTCAGGAAGTTTTTGATAAATGCCTGAAACGCGGGGCTCCTGCTTATTGTGCACGAGTTCTGCCTTCACCCGATAAGGCAATTAATGAGATACATAAAGCCGGGGGGGTAGCTGTATGGGCACATCCACTATACCGTGCGGCAAATGATAGAACATACCTGCGAAAAATGTTAAGGGAATTGACTAAATTTGGAATTGATGCAATGGAGGGGCACTACTCTGCATTTTCAGAGGCTCAGAGCCGTGCAGTGCATGATGTAGCAGGAGAGTTTTCGCTTCTCATTTCAGGAGGTTCGGATTTTCATGGAACCAATCAGAAAGGGATTGAGCTGGGAAAAGGCTACGGTGAGCTTTCAGTACCTTATGAATTGTTGGAAAAATTGAAAGCAAAGGCGGAACAGTAGGGGTTGATGGTTGATGGCGAAAAGGTTGATAGTTAAATTTGCGAAATGCGCAGTTGCCGTAGGGGCGTTGAATCGTGCCTTTTTTTTAATCTGCAGGCAGGAATTGTTATTGCAGAGGTGGTGTAATCACTCTGTTTAATTCTTCGCTGTGCTGTTAATTGTACTTATTTGGTTTTTATTTAGTCATTATGTCTTATACAATATTTATAAACTCACTGTGTTGGAGCTTGTTTATTGCTTTTTTTGCAATGATTTCAGGTGGGTTTCTGAATAAAAACCTTGCTTCTAGGATCAAAAATAAAAATTATCTTTTTATTCCTCTGTTTATCTGTTTTTTTATCCCTCCTATTGCCGTGGGATACGGTTATACAACTTTATCATATAAACTTCTTCAATTCCCATTGTTGCACGAATTACTTTATGGTCTGATTATGGTAGGGCGGTTGGTCGGGCCTGGTGCGATTCTTCTTTTTTATCTCCCGTCATCTGTTTCTGAGGAGTCTAAGCACTGCATGTGCATAGCTTCTGGAAAGTGCAGCTGTGCAAGGTTTTTAAAATATCTGTTTTTATCCAATGGCTGGAGATATACGTTTGTTTTTGTTTTTCTGTTTCTCGCTGCATTCAGTGAGTTTGAATTAGCTTCTATGATGAATATTAAGCATTGGTCGGTCTCTCTGTTTGATGCACATGCTCAGGGGATTTCAGCCCTGACGGCATTAAAGGTTAATTGGGTACCGTTCCTTTTGCAATTTATAATGATAATAGTGCTTCTACTTTCTCTTGATCCCTTAAATCGGATCTTTGATTATATTCGACATACAATGCCTCCAGAAAGCGGTTTTTCTGATAAAAAAGGATGTTGTCTCGTTTTTTTTAATTTTTACTTTTCTAATATCTCCTCTATACGCTTTCATATTGCTAGCTTGATCTTTGTTTTGTGCTTGACTATCTCCTCGCTTTTTCCTCTTGTTGTTATTCTTAAAAGTGCAGTAAGGGGAGGAGCTGAGGCTTTTTTGAATCTCTGGATGTTTCAGGAGATTTTTCACTCGTTGCTTTTTGCGACATTCGCAACTCTTGCTGCGTATCTTCTTACTCTCCTTTGTAATCACTTTTCTCTGATTAAATATAAGATAGTAGTTCTACTGATCTCTCTGCCTGCATTAATCGGTATCCTGCCACTCTCGCTTCTTATATTGCAACTTTTTCAATTACCGCAACTTAATATGCTCTATAACTCACCATTACCGCTGCTGTTGACGCTTATCTTGTTGGCATTGCCGTTTATGTTGATCTTGCGAATGATTACTGATGTTTTTATGAAAGACGAATCTCTACATTCAGCTTCCCTACTTCTTCCATTTTCTTCTCGTGTTGCTGCTGAACTATTATGGAAAATGCAGTTTGTTAAGAGTGTATGGATTCTCTTTTTTGTATTCACTGTTACATATTTTAACTTTACCGCCGCTACAATTCTTGCTCCGGTGGGTATGACAACGATTACTGAAAGATTTTACAATCTTATGCACTACGGTGAAAGTGAAAAACTTTCAGCAACAGTATGTGTTGCGATACTTATCCCGCTGCTGTTATTTATTATCTTTGCGGTTATATTAAAAATTGTAATAAAAAAATGGTACTCACTCACTAAATAAGTAGGAGATCTATGGAGTGTTCAGTAAAAAATAGTACAGAAAATAGGCTATGGCAACTTGATAAGGTGTCAATGGCGGGCCCTCAGGGGGATAGATTGAAGAATGTCTCCTTGTGTATCTCCAGTGGCATTACTGCCGTCATAGGGCCATCTGGGGCAGGAAAAAGCTCGCTTCTTAATCTGTTGGTGAAATTTGAACAGCCTGATTCGGGGGAGATTTATCAATCAGAGGATGCTGTGCCGTTTTTCTGGGTTCCTCAGAACCACGGATTATGGCAGAATCTAACTGTCAGGGAGCATCTGCTTGCGATGATGGAGACACCGCAGAATAGTAGAATAGATAAGATTTTAGAGCAGTTTGACATAGCTCATAAAGATTCGGCATACCCTTCGCACCTATCCAAAGGTGAACAGTCACGTCTTGCAATGGCACGGGCCTTGGTCGTACCACCAAGGGTTCTGGTTATGGATGAACCTCTTATCAATCTTCCTCCATCTAGGCAGATGGAATACTGGAATAAGGTTATCAATATAGCCCTTGAGAACGCTGTGTCGTTGGTGTATGCAACTCACTCTCCGAAATATGTTATCGGAAGTGCAGATTGTGTTGTATGTGTAAAAGATTCAGAAATTTTTTATTCTGGCTCTGTTGAGGCGTTATATCACTCCCCTGAATCTTTTGAACTTGCCGAGTATCTTGGAGATATTAACTGGTTTACCGATGAGAATAAAATTTTCATCAAGGCTCTAGGTGATATTCAATTGCCGTTAGGCATAAGGCCAGAGCAAGTTAGATTGGAGCAATCCTCTAATGGTTCATTTAAGGTGATAAATTCAATTTTTAGGGGCGAGATGACTGAAACAACTCTAGCTTCAGTATTCTCAAAGAAGGATATAATTCTATTGCACCGCTCTGCCGGAGTTCCTGAAAATGGAGAACTCTGCGAGATAGTTTTTGAGAAAATGTAAAAAAAAAGTGAAATTATTATTGTTTATCGCTTGACTTATGTGAACTCTCCGCTATCTTGTGCTTCTTTGCCTGAAATATGGTATGAAATAATGACGGGGTTGGTAGCTCAGTGGTAGTAGCATCTGCCTTTTAAGCAGAGGGTCCTGGGTTCAAGTCCCAGCCAACCCACCATTTTTATTTCATTATGTGGAGTTGAAGTGGTTTTTTGATCATTATAATAATTGGAGATAGATATGAGTAACGTTTGTGAGATATGCGGAAAAGGCAGAATAGTAGGTGGTTCTATTACCCGTCGTGGATTAGCTAAGAAAAAAGGTGGTATTGGAATGCATGTTGTGAAAAACAATAAACGTGTTTTTCATGCAAATATTCAGACCGTTAAAGTGAAAAGTGGTGGTACTGTTGCCAGAAAGAAAGTATGTACAGCATGTATTCGATCTGAAAAAGTTCAAAAAGCGTAACTTTTTTACTTGTTTATAAGATATTTCAAGCCTGCAATTGCGCAGGCTTTTTTTTTGATAAATTTCTGTTTGTAATTTATGACTTTTAGATTAAAGTAACAATTCGATTGCACAATTTTGGTAATCGTTTATGAATGGTAATTTATAAATTTACAAAAAGGGATCAATAATGCCGTATATTATATATAATGATATCGGAGGATGTCAGAGATCTTTTGAACTTTTAGAAGACAAAATGATTGTTTTTGGAAGAGAAGATCATGTCGAATTTCAAATTTTGCGTGATTCGCATATTAGCCGAGAGCACTTTGCCATTAAGAAAGATGAAGATTCTGGAAAATTCACACTGATTGACTTGGGAGCTTCCAATGGAACAATTTTTAATGGTGAAAAGTTGGAGCCAAATTCAATAACTGAGCTTGTTCACGGAGACGAGATACGTGCAGGTCGTCAAGTATTTACATTCAGAGTCACTTCGCTGGAGAAACCAACAGAATCTGTTCTTGTGAATGGTGTAATGGAAGATATGCAGAAGGGGAAGGGGTATCACACTATTATGTGCGAAATCCTTGGTCTAGAAAAGAAAAAAAATAATAAATTTGTTGTTTAATAACCGGAGGTCTCTTATGTCTATTTATCGAAAACTATGTACAGTTATGACAGTTGCTTTGACAATCGCTCTTCTCTTTATCGTTGGCTGTTCTACTGCAAAAACTATTGATGTTGGAGAGGTGATGCAGCAACCAAAAGGAACAAAATTCTACCTTGCTCATAATATATGGACTAATGGTCGCCATAGGATCTCTTCAGTTAACTACCAGCGGGGAGCTGTTTTACCGTTTGGTACAGAGATTAAAATATTAAATATAGGGACAACCACCATTGAGTTTCAAGTTGCTCCCGCAGGCCCCAAATACACAATCAAGTATGAATATGCTATGGAGCCTATTCAAGGATATCTGAAAAAATTAATTACAATAAAGAATCGCGATGAGTTAATTAAGGATACCAATCCTGAATTTCTTGACTTAATGCTGATAGGTCAGGTCGTACCTGGTATGACTCGTAAAGAGGTCATCTTAACTTACGGCCCGCCTTCGCCGCATAGAACTCCTTCTCAGATTAATCCAACATGGGTTTACTGGTCTAGAAAATGGCCTATATCCCTATCATTCAGAGTTGTCTTTAAGGGGGATAAAGTTTTACAGGTTATGCGATAATCGCAACTTTTGCTGATAGGTTGCGGGGGGGATTTTATGACTGCGGGGGGATAAACTCTTATGTCTTAAAAATGCTTGACTGTCAAAAGAATAGGAGGCTGTTTAGCTAAAGAAGAACCCATTACTTTTGGCGAAGACCCTAAAATAAAGAAGATACTAAATCTGCGAATCACGCAAAAAGAGTTTTGTTCAGAAATGACTCTTTTTCGTTCAGTCACTAGTACAGCGTAAATCTTAAACTGTACACTGCACTACTTATAATTTTTCTATCTCATCAACAGATAAACCAGTAATCTCTGAAATATCTTTAGTACTCATACCCTTTTGAATACATTTTTTCGCAACCTTATGAGCCTTTTTTCTTTCGCCTTTGGTTAGTCCTATTTCTTCGCCTTCAGCCCTACCTTCCGCTCTACCTTCAGCTTTACCTTCAGCTCTACCTTCAGTCCAGCCTTCACCTTGGGCGGTTGCGATTACATTATTCATGTCACGGTAATATTTAAGACTGCTCTCATAAGTTGAACGTTCATCATTATCCATATGGGCAATTTCAGCAATCTCAAAGAAACGCTCAAAAATATCTTCATGGAGTGTGCCAGGAATCTTTTCTAGTTTTGAAAGATTTTTTATGGCAAACATCCATTTATCAAAATGTGTTTCAAGTTCTTTTTCTGTTTTATTGAATTTTGGCATTTCAAGATATAAAAATACGAGCTTATCGCAGAAAACTTTCTGAGTCTTCTGCTCTGTCAATCGGACATCATAAAAGAATTTGTTGTCATCCTTGTCTTCGTCAAACACGAAATCCAGGATGCCTATTGTGTAAACGGCTTTCAGTTTGAAATCCCAGTCTCCGCGTTCAGCCTGTTCCTGAATTGGAAAAGTCGAATAGAAAATACTGCGATCTTTGAAAAACTTTTGTTTGGCTTTCTGTAATTCAACGATAAATTTTTCACCCGTCTCACTCTCACAGTAAAGATCAAATATCGCCTTACGGTCAAGTTCTGATGCTCCGAGATGCTCAGTTTTTTTGAACGTTAAAGTTTTTATTGGCTCTTCGCGTCCCCTAAGAAGCTCATTTAGAAAATCAATAAGCAAATCCTTGCTAGGCTCTGAGCCGAAAAGCTTCTTGAACCCGAAATCTGTGAAAAAATTTATATATTTGTCTTTCATTTTTTTACCTGATAGTGTCACTCATATCGTGGCACCTGTATAGTGGCATCTTACTCTTTTACACAAACTTATCGATTTTTTATGAGTCGAGCCTAAAATGGCGGAGGTGTATGGGAGTCGAACCCACCTGGGACATTTCTGCCCCACAACGGTTTTGAAGACCGTGAACAGCACCGGCCATTAAACACCTCCGGTTTTTTCTTATATCACTTAAAATTATACTTTGCACTGATGAAATCTTAACATTCTCTTTAAACTTACTTAGATAGCAAAAGAAAGACAAGATCTCTATCGCTTCCAGTATAGTACTATACTTACGTTAAGCAATTATTCAATCCCACCAAGGTGGGTTTTATTCCCCGTCCTTTGGGGCGTACCATATAAAACTATATTTTGCCAAGCTTTTATTAAAAGCATATATACCTCGTATGGTTATCTGCTTTGCAGATCTGTCGCAATGCTCGAGTAGACATCGAGGTCGTTTATTAATATGTTTTATTTTTTTTAGGAACAACATGAGGGAGTCGATTCGCTACTTTCATCTGGACAGCAGCAGCAACAATCATCGCTCTCTTCTTCGTCAGAACATATTTTAGCTTGGACTTCTGATTGCTTCTCCACCTTGAGCTTCTCAACCTTTACATGAGAGTAGCACTCTTTGCACTCTGTTGTTACTGTAATTAGTCCTGATTCGTTTTGAGATGTTACTTTTCCTATGATTGAGGCAGAACTTATCCCTCTGTCTTGAAGCTCTTTCAGCGCCTTCTCTGCATTGATTTCAGGAATAAACATTAGTAGTCCGCCAGAGGTTTCAGGAGAGAATAAAATATCTGTCTGGGCATCGGCAAGGGCGTTAAGGTTCAAAATATCTACAGATACTGACTCTCGGTTGCGTTCTACTGCTCCAGGTAGAATCTCACGTCTTGCGAGATTCGCAACATTATTAAATAGAGGGATCTCTTCAAAGATTATCTCAACTTCGACTTTACTATTTTTTACGATCTCGGATAAGTGTCCCAATAAGCTGTAACCTGTAATGTCAGTTGCCGCATTTACATTGTTGTTTTGCATAACCTCTGCAGCGTCTTTATTCAAGGTTGACATAGATTTTGCGATCTCCGCAAGATCATCTGCTGATGCGTGACCGATCTGGCCTGCAAATGCCGTAATGCCCACTCCTAGCGGTTTGGTTAGAATCATTACATCACCGATTTGGGCTCCACTGTTTCTCACAAAACCATCTTTTGGGCAAGTTCCCAGTACCGCAAAGCCGCATTTTATCTCACCATCCTTGATACTATGTCCACCGACAACAGGTACCCCTGCCTCTTTCATCTTTTCGATCCCACCTTTCAGAATCTCTGTCATAACGTCATTTGGCAGTAGATCAACAGGGAAACCAATAATCGATAGGGCTGCCTGGGGTTTTCCTCCCATAGCATATACATCGCTTACAGAGTTTGCCGCAGCAATCTCGCCAAATGTATATGGATCATCAACCGATGGGGCAAATACATCAACTGTTAATATGTGAGCATGGGTGTCATCTTCAGAGAGCAGAATAACCCCAGCATCGTCGCCGGCATTACTGCCTACAAGTACACGATCATCTTCAATCGCAGGAACTCCTGAAAGTATATCAACGAGATCTTTTTTCCCTATTTTTGATGCACAGCCCGCACTTTTTACATAATCAGTAAGTTTTATATCTCCATCAATCTCAAGGGGCATTTTCTCTCCGGCACATTGACATACATCTTTCTCTTTGAAATCAAGGCAGGGGCACGGTTTTTTAGGATCGCAAACGCAGTGTCCGAGTGCAATTGATCTTTTCATTATTACTTTGCGTTTCTCAAGTTGATGCTTATCCATTTCTAGTTTTCCCTTAATTTTTTAATTGCTTATTAGGCTTAAGAATTCTGCACGTGTTGACTCTTCATCTCTGAATGCTCCAAGCATACAGGACGTCTTCATTATTGAATTCTGCTTTTCTACTCCGCGCATCATCATGCATAGATGTTTCGCTTCAATAACAACTGCCACACCTATCCCACCAGTAAATCTTAAAATATCATCTGCTACCTGCTTGGTAAGATTTTCCTGAATCTGAAGACGCCTAGCATAAATATCGACTATGCGGGCTATTTTTGAAAGTCCAATGATCTTTCCGTCAGGAAGATAGCCAACATGGCATTTTCCAAAAAATGGAAGCAGATGGTGTTCGCACAGAGAGTAGAGCTCAATATCTTTTACAATAATCATCTGATCATTGTCGGTCTCAAATATTGCCCCATTTACCACATCTTCAACATTTTCACGATAACCCTTTGTTATAAACTTGAATGCTTTTGCCGCACGCTGTGGTGTGTCAACCAAGCCCTCTCTGTTCGGATCCTCTCCAATTTGTTCTAATAATGTTCTATATACTTTATCCATACATTAAGCTTTTTTTTACCTATTTTATTATGTAACATACAGTCACTGGGATGTTACCCCAGGGCTATCATAAGTTGCACTTATAGCACAATTATGTAGAATTGTTATTCAGCGTTCAGCGAAGCAAAGATTTTTAACCAAGGCCCGCCTTCGCCGAAGTAAAGAAATCCTTTTTAACCTTTCTAACAACCATAACTTATAATATGATTCAACGGATGCAATATGAAATGTTAAAATAATAGAAAAATATTTCATTTAAAAAATGTTATTCTACTTGTATCTCCACTGTATAATTATATATTCTACTAAATAAGTCGTGTATTTGGGGTATTGGACGGTGTTTTGTGTTGTTATTTCGGTTTAACGCCTTGCTTAAAATAGAATTGGTGATTTATGCGCATTGAGCGCATAGGATTGCACGATTTAGGTAATAGTAAAAATATAAGGATTATATTATGTGGGATTATACAAATAAAGTAATGGATCATTTTCTTGATCCTAAGAATGTTGGGGAAGTAGAAAATGCGGACGCTGTCGGCGATGTAGGCAATATGACATGCGGAGATGCACTTCGTCTGAGTTTGAAAATTGAGGATAATGTTATTGTTGATGCCAAATTTAAAACTTTTGGCTGCGCAAGTGCAATTGCATCATCATCTGCGCTTACTGAGATTGTCAAAGGTATGACAATTGAAGAAGCTGAAAAAATTACAAATCAGGATATCGTGAAAATCCTGGGTGATTTACCAGAGGAGAAGATGCACTGTTCTGTTATGGGAATGGAGGCACTGCAGGCGGCAATTGCGGACTATCGTGGAGAGGAGGCTTCTGATGATGATGACGATCACGAAGGACGTATCGTTTGTACATGCTTTGGTGTTACAGATGTAAAGATTCGTAAGGTGGCAAAAGAGAATAAACTTCATGACGCCGAAGAGGTTACAAACTACTGCAAGGCTGGTGGTGGTTGTGGTGGATGTCTGGATGATATTCAGTCTATTCTTGATGGAGTATGGCGTGAAGAGTCTAAAACTCCTGTTTCAACAGGTAAAGAGATGTCCATTGTTCAGAAAGTTATGAAGATTCAGGAGGTGCTCGATAAAGAGATTACTCCGCTTCTTGAACAGGACGGTGGTGGAATTGAGTTAATAGATGTAGTTGGAGATGTGGTTAAGGTGAAACTTAGAGGCCGTTGTGCGGTCTGCCCGACATCTCATATAACAATGCAACATACCGTTCAGGATAAACTACGTGAGTTTGTTCTTCCTTCCATTGAAGTTGAGGAAGTTAAGTAGTATACTTTGCACGGATGAAATCTTAACATTTTCTTTAAACTTAATTAGCTCGCAAAAGAAAAACAAGAGATCTACCGTTTGCGGTATATCAGAACGGAAAAGAGTCATTTATCAAAAATAGTAAACTTTTTTGCAGTGTTAATGCCACTAGTGGGCCCGTCTTAGTTAGACTAAGCAGTGGACATAAATACTGGGGTTAAATCTGAAGTTGACTATCTTTATTGAACGCACTTATACAAAAGGAAATACAAAATGAGCAATGATAAAAAAATAATCTATGTAGATAACAATGCGACTACCGCGGTTGATCCGTTGGTGTTTGAGGCTATGAAGCCATTCCTGACTGAAATGTATGCAAATCCTTCAAGTATTCATACATTTGGAGGACAGGTCGCTAAATATATTGAAGTGGCAAGGGAATCGGTCGCATCTCTAATCGGAGCCAACCCTAAAGAGATAATTTTTACAAGTTGCGGAACAGAGAGTGATAGTTCCGCTATTTACAGTGCACTCCACCTCTGCCCTAAGAAAAAAAAGGTAGTCGTTAGTAAGGTGGAGCACCCAGCGATAATTGCCCTAGGGCAGGAGCTCGTGCGTCGTGGATACAAAGTTGAAGAGGCTCCTGTTGATTCACATGGTCGAATAG
Source organism: Kiritimatiellota bacterium (assembly GCA_030590505.1). Lineage (GTDB taxonomy): Bacteria > Verrucomicrobiota > Lentisphaeria > Victivallales > JAADHT01 > JAUUYH01. Next base: position 4,300 of record JAUUYH010000016.1, on the reverse strand, counting down.
ATATGGAGCGTCTTGAAGAACTTATCGATGATGATACTGCGGTTGTTTCGATTATGTGGGCCAATAATGAGACAGGAAATATTTATCCAGTTGAAAAAATTGCGAAAATCGCAAAAAAACACGGAGCACTTTTTCATACAGATGCAGTTCAGGCTGTTGGTAAAATAGATATAAATCTTGCTGAGTCTGATATTGACATGTTGAGCCTTTCTGGACACAAACTGCACGCACCTAAAGGGGTCGGAGCACTTTACGTTAAACGCGGGGTTAGGTTTCGGCCATTTCTCGCCGGTGGGCACCAGGAACGGAGCCGTCGGGCTGGTACGGAAAATGTTCCCAGCATTGTGGCACTTGGAAAGGCGTGTGAACTTGCTAGAACTTATATGAAATACGAAAATACACATATCAAGGCTTTAAGGGATAAACTGGAGAAAAATCTCCTTGCAAATATAAAATCAACTAAAGTCAATGGTGATATCGAGAATCGCTTACCGAATACAACCAATATTAGCTTTGAATTTATTGAAGGTGAGTCAATTCTTATACTTCTTGATAGGCTTGGCATCTGTGCTTCAAGTGGAAGTGCCTGCACAACTGGAAGCTTGGAGCCTTCACACGTTCTGCGTGCAATGGGTGTTCCATATACGGCCGCTCACGGGGCAATCAGATTTAGCTTTTCACGCTATAATACTGAAGCAGAGGTGGATTATATTATCGAACAGATGCCAGCAATTATCGAGCGACTTCGTGCCATCTCCCCATTTTGGGAGGGATAGCCGCAACCGGAAAGCCTAAGCGGTATGCTTGAAAAACTCTTCAATATAGCATAACCACTTGCCTTGCCGAAGCTCGAAAATTATAGATCCCTTACTGTTCGGAAGTAAGAGGTCAGGTGAAGCAATAATAGATTAGAGAAAGACAATGAGTAAGATTATAGAGTCCTAAACTCTTTGTCTTACTCATTGTCTTACTCTTTGCCCTACTCTTTGTCCTACTCTTTGTCCTACTCCTTGCCTTAATCTTCTTCCAACTCTTCTCAATCTCTCACTATCTCTTTAATTACTACATCTTCGACTGGTACATCTCCGTGGTGACCTCTATTTCCGGTCTCTACCTCTTTAATCTTATTTACTATATCCATTCCTTCAATAACTTTTGCAAAGACACAGTAACCAAATCCCTGTGGAGTCGGGGCTGTGTGGTTCAGAAATTCATTATCATTTATATTAATGAAAAATTGGCATGATGCACTATGTGGATCTGATGTTCTTGCCATTGCCACTGTTCCAACCTCATTTTTTAGCCTATTTTCTGCCTCATTGACTACAGGATCTTTTGTCGGAAGCTGAACAAATGATTTATCAAAACCACCGCCCTGAACCATGAAATTATTGATTACTCTGTGAAATATCGTATTGTTGTAGTGTCCATCATCAACATAACTCAGAAAATTCTTCACTGTTTCCGGTGCTTCCTCTTCAAAAAGCTCCAGCTTAATGTTCCCCATAGATGTCTTAATCGTTACCATTTTTATCTCCTTTTACTAGTTACTTATTTTATGCTTTGCTATACTTTGCACGTATGAAATCTTAACATCCTCTTTAAACTTAATCACCTAATAAAAGAAAGACAAAATATCTACCGCTTGCGGTATACATTATAGAATTTCTTTAATCTTTTTTGCTCCATCAATTATAGAGTTGATCTTTCCCATATCCATTGATGATGCCCAGGCTACCGGCTTATCTGTCAGGCCGTGTGTGCCTTTTACCTTTGATGTATCTGTTGATATTGACATCGGCGGCCAGAGTTCAAGAAATAATTCACATGGATCAAACCCAGGTTTGTTATGGATATCTACGTGTGTTGCGTAGTCCGGTTTTTCATTTGATTCATTCCACCATGGATATGCGAACCACGCACCTTGTGCTGCCTCAAGGATTATCTCGCCGCTTTGAGGATTCCGTATGTATGTTTTATCATCTGCGGTATGGACTTTTCGAATGGCGTCACACTCTCTGAATCGTTGTGCTGTCTTTGCAATATCATTCTGGTCGTTTATGTAAACATGTGCAATCTGATGATCTACCATGGCAAATGCCCTTGATGTATAGATGTCTGGATAGAGCATACCGTTTACGTTGCGTGTTGAAAATAGTCCAGCATCACGTAGAATTTTATTGGGATATATAACCTGAGTTGCCTCTTCAATTGCATAATCCCCGAAAATAATTATTTCATAACCAGAGGTTTTTGCGATATTCGCAAGTTTTTCGAGATTGCTTTCCAGCTCTCTGAATGCTCTCCCCACTTTTTTTGATCCAGGTCCGAATTTCTGCAGTACATAATCCATCTGCGGCAGATAAACAAGCTGAAGGTCTGCTGCCTCTCCGCTTTTTATCAGTTCAACTGCTGCATCTGCAATCCACTCTGTTGACTTTGATGAGGTAAATGGGCCCCAGTATGAGTGAAGATTAAACTTTTTGCCAGTTTTTACGCATAATTTTTTGTATAAATCTGCGGGTTTCGCAAAAAAATCCTGGATCATTCCGCCATGATGCTTGTGAATCGGGGCAGGGGATAAAATAATATCAGCATCAGTACCGAGACTTTGTTGCCAACAGATTTGACCTACCGTGCCGCCGTTTTTGCGAAATTCGCACCAGAAACGTTCGCCACCATAGAGCTCTGAAGACTGTTCCCAAAATAGAGGTTTTTTAAGCTTGCGGTCAAATATCCCATTGGCAACCATTCCATGCTTTTCTGGCAGTGACGCTGTCCTGAATGATGCCTGAACACTGCAGGTTACTGCTGGAAAAACGGTAGCAATCTGCGAAATTCGCAGATTCTCCCATAATGCCGATGTTGAGTGTCGCTTGAGTAGCTCATAACCCAATGCTGCACACTCGATAACCAGAAGTTTCATGATTGATGATCCGTGATTTGCAATTACAGATTTGAGTAATCTTCTGTCGGCCCAGGTCTGCGCGAGATCGCCACTCTTCCTGTTCTAACTAACTCTATAATTTTAAATTCAGACATCATATCAATGAAATTCTGAATCTTATCACCCTTCCCCGATAGTTCAATTGCAAGTTCACTTTTATGGACATTTACAATTTTACCACCGAATATCTTAGTGATCTGTATAAGCTCGGATCTATCTTTTGTTGTCGTAGCAACTTTTATAAGAATAAGCTCACGTTCAAGAAAGTCTCCAGTTGCAAGGTCGGTAACTTTTAAAACATCTATAAGTTTGTTTAACTGTTTATCAATCTGCTCAATAATTGATTCATCGCCAGAAGTGACAATTGTCATTTTTGATATTTCAGGGTCATTAGTTTTGTTCACAGAGAGTGATTCAATATTGTAACCTCTTCCACTGAAAAGACCTGAAATCCGTGAAAGTACACCGAACTTATTCTGTACAAGTACAGATATTGTATGCTGTTTCATTGTTGTTCCTTTTTTGTATGCTCTAAATACAGTTAATTCTTCTGTAGTAATCTACACTTATTCATTAAAAACTCAAATATGAATTGAAAAATTTGCTGATGCTTTTTTTTACAAAAATATCTAACACTCCGTGATCTCTACCCCTATGTGAAGAATACAGATGAATTTTCCTCAGGCATCGGGGTTGAAAAAACTCTAAAAGAGGGGCAAAAGAGGGGGACAGGTTGATTATCAACTTTTTCTAAAATATTATCAAAAAACAGCTTGACTTACTTATTAATATGATATATAATAGCCTATTAATAAAGTTTTTTTAAATAAAACCCACCTTGGTGGGATTTAAAGGAGGCAAGGTCATGCGAAATCCAAGAGAAAAAATTACAGATGGCGGATGCAACTACCATCTAATGAATCGAACAGCTGGGGGTGAAAATGAATATCCATTTGGTGATGTTGAGCGTGAAAAGGGAATACAGATGATCTTTAACTTAGCGAAATATTATTTATTGGAGTTCACTTCAATATGCTGGATGGGAAACCATTTTCATCTTGTAGCTTATGCTCCTGGTCTTACGGAATTACCCGATTATATTCAAATTGCAGAACGCCACAACTCATTTTATAAAGACAATTCATCAAAATTAATTGAACTAAATGACATCCCTGCATGCAGAAAAGCAGCTCAAGACATGGGAGATATTAGCCATTTCATGAAAACTCTGCAACAGTCTTACACCTGTTATTTTAATAAAACGCATGACCGCCATGGAAGGTTATGGGCTGGCAGGTTCAAAAGCACTATAATTGATGGTCATGATGGACTTATGACAGTTCTCAAATATGT
>JAUUYH010000122.1 GCA_030590505.1 Kiritimatiellota bacterium | reverse complement strand
TCAAAGATGACTCCATTAAGGAAGGCAGTTCTCACGATTTTGGAAAAGATATTTTGCCATCGCTGGTGAAATCTGATAAGCTTTTTGCGTATAACTATCATATGAATAAAATTCCTGGACAGAGCGGCACGCCGTATTGGAAAGATGTCGGAACACTTAAGGCATATTTTGATGCCAATATGGATCTCCGCCTTCCTAAACCTGAACTAGACCTCTACAATGCAGAGTGGCCGATCTACAACTACCACCACTGCCTGCCGCCTGCAAAATTTGTACACAACGAAGAGGTTGATAGTGCAGGTTTACCAAGAATTGGCAAGGCAATAAACTCACTAATCTCTGATGGTTGCATTGTTTCAGGAGGGTCTGTTATCGATTCTGTACTGTTTAACTCTGTTCATATACATAGCTATTCAACTATAAAAAATAGTATTCTATTGAATGAAGTTGAGGTTGGTGAAAAGTGTAGAATTAAAAATGTAATTGTAGATAAGCATGTATATATTAAACCAGGCACGGTAATTGGATATAATCGCAAAGAGGATGAAAAAAGATATATTGTCAAGGATCTTGATAATAAAGCAGGAACCTGGTTGACAATTATTCCAAAGTATAGAAGTCATCATTTAAAACTTCCGAATCTTGATATGACAGATTCCGGAATTGAGTAACAATAAAATAAGAAGGACAGAAAAATGGCAATTAGCAAGAAAGATGCAAGTTTAGCGAAATTCGCAAAAACAACAACTCTAACGAATTTCGTAAAAAAGAACCAAGGCTCATGGGATCATATTATGTGGGAAGAATTGTGTACGAAAATTGGGAAAAAGTATGCACCAATCGACTTTGATAAGGTGGGTGTTCTTCTTGAAGAGAAAAAAGCTAAATATTTGGCATCTAAAAAGAAAAAACGTTAAAAATATCAGATATCATTTTGGGGTATACCGCAAGCGGTAGATATCTTGTCTTTCTTTTGCTAGCTAATTTAAGTTTAAAGAAAATGTTAAGATTTCATTCGTGCAAAGTATAGATACCTTTTTTAGACTTTTTTGAGGATAATAAATAGAGGGATTAGTGTAATGATTCATGAGAAACAACATGAGAGTGCATTATCAGTAAAAGAATCGGCAATAGAGTCCGAACTTGGCAACCTAGCAAAGGGGACTTTTATTGCGAATCTTGATCATCAATTAAGAGCACCAATGAATAGCATGATGGGAATGCTCCATTTACTGGATGAAACTGAATTGAGTGTGCAACAGAAAGGGTACGTTAAATCTGCCCTTGACGCTAGTTCATTCCTTCTTGACACTATTAATGAAATTACAGATTTTCCTGTAAATTCTTATGCTCTCAACTTGGAAAATTCTCATTTCGACCTATTTAAGGCCAGTAAGAATGTGATAAAAGCATTTTCTGGAGTTGCTGATAAAAAGAGTATTGCTCTCCATTTTAACTGCGAAGCTAACACGCCTACTCTCTTGAATGGAGATTCTGTTAAACTCCAACAAGTTTTGGCTAAACTTATAGATAATGCAATTTTCTTTACCGAAAAAGGCTCTGTGTCATTAGTTGCTAAGTTCGCAGGTAACGATGACGATAAAGTTATGATCGAATTTATACTTATCGATACAGGTATTGGAATTTCGCAAGAAAAATTGGATTCTCTTTTTAATTTTGAGCATGAGCGTTTTGTGGATAACCCTAAGTTGAGACGTGTAAGCCTCGAACTTGCAGTTTGTAAACGAATTATCGAGACAATGGGAGGGAGAATTGATGTCTCCTCTGTAAAGGGGGAGGGGAGTACATTTACCCTAACTATTCCTTTTGCTAAAACATCATCTGAAGCTATTTCTGAGATATCAGAAGAGGATGAGATTATGCAGGAAAAAGTGGTGAAATCTTTTAAAAGCTATAATGGCTTAAAAATTCTCCTTGCTGAAGATGACCCTATCAATCAGAGCCTTGCAGTGGCATTCTTAACCAAACTTGGTGGTTCCGTGGATACTGCTGACAACGGACAACTGGCCGTTGATGCTTTTACTAACAATCAATATGATATTATTTTTATGGATTGTGAAATGCCTGTGCTCGATGGTTTCGACGCTACACGCAATATTCGCAAAATCGAAACCAATAAAGGTATTGAACACCAGATCCCGATTATTGCAATGACTGCCTATGCAGCACGTGGTGATAGAGATAACTGTCTAGCTTCGGGTATGAATGATCACGTTCCAAAACCTATAACTGTAAATGTGTTGCAGGAAGTTGCTGAGAAGTATATCTTTAATACGTCAAGATGTACTTTACGCGGTTGAAATCTTAGCATTTCACTTAAGGTTGAGTCGTCAATAAAAGAAATACAAGATCTCTACCGCTTGCGGTATAGTTGAATGTAAAATGAACAGAATAAAGGAAACGGTTGTTAGAAGACCGATTGTAAATATGAATTTTGAAAACTACTCCAATCCCGACGCTAGTGGGCATTACGGCCCTTATGGTGGAAAATTTGTCCCCGAGACTCTTATCCCCGTCCTCAAAGAACTTGAAAAGGTTTATCTGGACTGTAAAAAAAATCCAGAATTTCAAAAAGTATTCAACTCAATGCTTAATGACTTTGTTGGACGCCCCACTTCGCTCTATTTTGCTGAACGCCTGACTCAACATATCGGGGGAGCTAAAATTTACCTTAAACGCGAAGATCTTTGCCATACTGGAGCACATAAGATTAACAACGCTATTGGGCAGATATTACTTGCTCAAAAAATGGGGAAAAAACGCATTATTGCTGAGACCGGTGCCGGACAGCACGGAGTTGCAACTGCCACTGCAGCTGCACGCTTTGGGATGGAGTGTGTTGTCTATATGGGCGATGTTGATATGAAACGTCAGGCAGTAAATGTTAGACGAATGGAGATGCTTGGAACTGAGGTTCGGGCTGTTCATTCTGGACAGAAAACATTAAAAGAAGCAGTAAGTGAAGCAATTCGTGACTGGGTCACTAACAGTAGCACAACTCACTATATTCTCGGCTCGGCACTTGGGCCACATCCGTTTCCGATGATTGTTAGAGATTTTCAATCATGTATCGGAAATGAGGCACGAAAACAGATTCTCGAAAAAGAGGGACGTCTGCCGAACCTGCTTGTCGCTTGCGTCGGCGGAGGTAGCAACTCAATAGGACTTTTTCACCCTTTCCTCAAAGATGAGAGTGTGCTGATGATGGGCGTTGAAGCCGGAGGGCATGGGAATAATTTAGGAGAGCATGCTGCTAGATTTGACGGAGGCCGTCCAGGTATCCTTCAGGGAACACGCACCTTTGTCCTTCAGGATGAGAATGGACAGATTGGTTTGACGCACTCTGTCTCTGCTGGGCTTGATTATGCAGCTGTTGGCCCTGAACATTCACTGCTCAGGGATCTTGGCCGATGTCAGTATAGCAGAGTCTCTGATGACGAAGCACTTGAGGCTTTTCAGCTACTGAATCGTATTGAAGGGATTCTTCCGGCACTTGAGAGTAGTCATGCAATTGCGTGGGCTTTGAAAAATGTCGGTACTATGCCAAAAGATAATATTGTAATCATCAATCTGAGCGGGCGTGGCGATAAGGATTTGGATCAGACTTTAAAAATACTGGGTGAACATTAGTGTCAGAGCATTTGAATATACCAGATTTTGGGGATATTCCACAATTCCCTGTTGTTCAGATTAAAAACTCTGATTGGCGTGACGGGCTTGTTGTTAGAACACCAAACTGGCTTGGTGATGCGGTTATGGCAATTCCTGCACTTATGCAACTCTCAAAAATCATTCCTGAATACTGCGGACTTTTTGTTGTTGTACCACCTGGTCTGAAAGATCTTTTTGAATCACTTGATTGTGTGGATCTCGTTATTCCTCTTCACCAAGCACACTCAGCATGGAGTTCTGAAGATAAAAGAAAACTTGGTGTTTTGCGTGCAGGTATAGGACACCTCCAGAACAACTCACTCCGCGATGCTATCTATTTTAAACTTGCTGGCATTCCAAAACTCTACGGAGCCGCAAAGCGAGGTCGTTCAATACTTCTTAAAAGAAGTTTTAAGTTCCCTAAAATAAAAGATAAAAAACTTAACAGACTTCATCATGCTGGACGTTATCTTTCAATGGCTTATGCGATGGGAGCTCCTGAGTGGAACGGAGAATTACCTCTTTTTAATCAGGCAAAAGAGCCTGAGATAATGAGTTGCGAAGTTCGCAGTGTTTTAGAGAGAGACAAACTTCTTGTCGTTGCACCCGGAGCAGCATACGGAGAGGCAAAAATGTGGCCAACAAAAAACTTTCATGAAATATGTAGTCGCTGGATTGAGAATGGTGGCAATGTTGCAATTATTGGAACGGCAGCAGAAAAAAATGTAGCTGCGAAAGTCGCAGAAGGGGTGAATGAAAACAGAGTTGCGAACCTCGCAGGCGCAACTGATATGCCGGATCTGATTGAAATACTTAAACACGCAGATCAATGCGTAGCAAATGACAGTGGAATTATGCACTTATCCGCAATTCTCGGGGGGAGTGGGGTTGCAATATTCGGTTCAACAGATCCCTCTTCAACATCTCCAGTATCCCAAAAATGGACAATCCTCTTTGAACAACAGGAGTGTGCTCCCTGTTTTAGCAGAACCTGTAAATTTGGACACTATAATTGTCTGAAAAAAATAACAACCAATATGGTGTGGGATGCTCTGTCGTAAAAAGACAATGATTAATAATTTAGCAATAGGAGAATTCTATGGCGAGGATTAAACTTGCAATGCCGAAGAGCTATAAGTTTGAAACAGATATTCCGATTCGGATTACAGATATTAATTATGGCGGGCATCTTGGCAATGATTCTCTGCTTTCCCTTGCTCATGAGGCACGGGTGAGGTTTTTGACGAGTTTGGGCTTTACAGAACTGGATGCTGGTGAGGGTGCAGGTATGATTCAGGCTGATGCTGTTATTGTTTTTAAATCTGAGGGATTTTACGGAGATATCGTTAATATTAAGGTTACTGTCGATGATTTTTCTGCAACAGGTTGCGATTTTTTCTTTCTTCTTCTTAGTACAAAGTCAGGCAAGGAGATCGCACGTGTAAAAACTGGGATTGTGTTTTTTGACTATACAGCTAAAAAACTGTTGAAAGTACCTAAAATTTTTAAACTTGCGATTAACGCATAAAAACAGTGGAGTATATTATGAGTAGAGATCTATTATTAAGAGAAATTCCATCTATATCCAAATTTATGGAGTCGAATGAGGGGGAACAACTTATTTCTGAATTCGGGGCTGGGGTAATTAAGTTTTACCTCAGAAGTTACTTTGACAGGTTGCGCAAGGAGATACGAAAGGGGGAAAGAGCAAACATCCCCACCTTTGCAAAGCTAGCTACTGAAATTAAGGATGGATTGAAAAGAATCACTTCCCCCATGGGACGTAAGGCTGTTAATGCTACCGGTATTCTTTTACATACAGCTCTAGGGCGCGCTCCGTATGCAGATAATGCTCGTGACTCACTCTCTGTTTTTAATTCTTACTCTGTTCTTCAGGCAGGTCTTGAAGACGGTAAACGCTGCAAGCGCGATGCTGAAGTTGAAGCTATGATATGCGAACTTACTGGTGCTGAAGCAGCAACGGTGATAAACAATAACGCTGAAGGGACAATGCTTATAATAAATGCCCTTGCATCAGGAAAAGAGGCTGTGATCAGCCGGGGACAGCTTGTTGAGATCGGTGGTTCATTTAGAATGCCAGATGTAATGGAGCAGAGCGGGGCTAAGATGGTGGAGATCGGAACAACAAACCGTACTCACCTAAAGGATTATAGTGCTGTTGTCAATGATGAAACGGGAGTTGTAGTTCATGTACACACATCCAACTATCGTGTTCGCGGTTTTGCGGGCACTCCAAATATAAAGGAGATCTGTGAACTTCGCAAAAAAGAGTTTCCGAATATTCCAGTAATTGACGATATAGGTAGCGGTGCATTGATTTCGCTCTCAGAATTTGGACTTACAGATGAACCGCTAATTAGAGATTCAATCCTAGCTGGATCCGATCTCGTATGCTTCAGTGGCGATAAGCTTATATGCGGCCCGCAGTGTGGTATTATCTGTGGGAAAAAAGAGTTTATTGAGAAGATAAGGAAAAATCCCTTTGCAAGAATGTTCCGAGTCGATAAAATGACTCTAGCTGTAATGGAGTCAACACTTGTTCATTTTCTTAATAAAACTTACAAAGAAGCAATCCCGTTTTATAAAATGCTATCTGCGAAGATCGCAGATCTCGAAGTAAAAGCTGCGAAGATCGCAGATGTATTGAATACAGTGAAAGGGATTTCGATTGAAATCTTAGATGGCTCAGCCTGTATCGGCAGTGGCTCAATTCCTGATGAACATATTGCTGATAAGATCCTTAAAATTAGTTTTGAATCCAAGAGTGTCAGTCTAGAAAAAATAACGAAACAACTCCGATTCAATCTTCCGTCAATATTTGCAAGAATAAATGAGAATGCTATTGTTTTTAGTATGCGAACATTGTTGGATGGTGATGATACAATCCTGATGCAATCTCTGCCTGCATTGCTTGATGGGGAACATCGCTAGCTCGCATAGACATCGAGGTAGTTTATTTTAAGGCTCTGCGGCGCGATAGTTTGTTGAAATGCTACCTGGATTTGACGATTTGGGTACTGCTTTATTTCGCATTTATTCTTGTTTGTTGCTTGAATTTTTATCTTTAGTTAATAATGTAACTAACAGTTCTATTTGTTTAGTGCAATTACGCATATGTTCATGTGAGTAAAACACAGGAGAAAAAGATGAAAAGATTAATCGTAATCTGTTTGTTGGTTCTTGGAGTATCACTACTTAGTATTGTTGTCGAAGCCAAAGCAAAAAGTGAAGATAAAGGCAAAGGCAAATCTGAGCAGAAACAGGAAAAGAAAAAAGAGTGCAATAAAGAGCAAAATAAGAAAGGCGAAGGTGACGACTGCGAAGAAGGCAATGGAAAAGGCAAAGATAAAGATAAAGATAAAGGCGAAGGGAAAGGAAAGAAAGAGAAGAAGCAAAAGAAAGAGAAGAAAGGGAACAATGGCGTACGTGACCATGGGGAAGGGCAAGGCCAGGGAAAAGGTAAGGGAAAAGGTAAAGACAAAGAGTAGTGAGATTACGACAAGTAATCAAATGTGTAGTTTAAAATAATTTTAATCTAAAATAGAGTAAAATTTAATTCTTATAATCTATAGGCAACTTTTGGAGTTAATCCATTAGTTGCCTTTTTTGTGATCGTTAAGCTTGAAAAAGTGGCTTGCCGCTAATGTAGCATAACCGTCTCGGTTGTGAATTCGGACGCGTCTCGCCTCCAACGAAGTATAAAAGTGAATAAGAACATCCAAGCTTAACTATTACCTTTTTTGTACTGAAAGTTACTGTTGGTAAGCGATGTTCACACACTTTTCTGTCAAAGATGCCCGTATGTATACTTTGCACGGATGAAATCTTAACATTTTCCTTAAACTTAATGCCTCTTCACCTGTCCCCGAACGTAGTGATGGATTATTATCAATACGCAGATTAGTTGATGGTTGTTGGTTGCCTTTCTTCCACTCTGTAGTACGGGCATCCCTGCCTGTACATGTCTTCTCTTAATCTTTGTCTTATTCTAAAATCTTTCTTCTCTTCCACTTCTTCAACTTTAGAACTCCCGCACTCCAGCACTTTAGAACTTCTTCCTGATCTTTGTCTTAATCAAATGTCCTCT
>JAUUYH010000070.1 GCA_030590505.1 Kiritimatiellota bacterium | reverse complement strand
CCACGACGCTGTTCTAAAAATTCAAAAATATCCGACTCCTTTATTTTAGGCTGGGAGTCATGATAGACAACAAGATAAGGGTTATGGCAGTACGGGCATCTGAAGTTGCACCTACCCACAAAAACAATACAGGATAACTTATCCGGAAAGTCAACTAATGAAAATTTTGTAAATCCTCTAATATCCATAATAATAATAATATTTAACGTTTATCCCACTAGGTGGGGTTTATGCTCCGATGCCTGCTGCGAATATGATTTAAACGTGAACAGGATCTTGATTTTAACAATAAAGATCTGCCCGTAAATAACAGGCAGACCTTGAACAACTTTTCCTATGCAACTTTTTCAGCTTTGCGCCTACTGCCAGACTGATAAACCTGTCTATCTTGGAATTCTTCCTTTTTCCCTTTGTTCCAGTGTTTTACTGGACGATGATAGCCGCACACCCTACTGTAAACTTCTGTTCTCATTTTGCATTTCGACATCTCCCTATTCTCCTTTTTTTGTATAGAGCCTAAAATCCCTGGACTCTATGTTATATATATTCTCTACGCCATGGGTGGCAGATGGCATTGAGATGCTAAATTGTATTTTTTCTATGCACTGATTATTTTTAATTGTTCCGACGATAACCTTACATCGTCACTTTCATATGGACACTCCTCATGTTCTCCAGATATGTAGCCATGTACTGGGCAGATACTGAAACTCGGCGTAATTGTAAAATATGGAATCTTATAATTTTCCGCAATCTTTTTAACAAGTGCAGCAACCTGATCTGGATCATCAATTCTTTCTCCGAGGAATGAGTGGAATACTGTCCCCCCTGTATATTTTTCCTGCAATGGCTCCTGAATATCAAGTGCCTCAAAAAGATCATCGGTATATCCAACTGGTAACCATGATGAATTTGTGTAATAAGGATTTGTTTCACCCGCACATATTATTTCGGGATATCTTTTTCTGTCAAGACGCGCCAACCTGTAACTTGTACCCTCTGCCGGCGTTGCTTCCAGATTATAGATATGGCCAGTTTCTTCCTGGTATGTTGCAATACGATCACGCATAAAATCCAGCACTTTTAGGGAAAATTCCATACCTTCACTATCCGCCACACAACATCCCAAAAAGTTAAGGCACGCCTCATTCAGGCCAACTAAACCTATTGTACTAAAGTGATTCTTCAGACTTCCCAAATATACCTTTGTATATGGGAGCAGATCGCCTTCAAGATGTCGTTGTACTACTTTCCTCTTAATCTCAAGAGAGTCACGTGCAAGATCCATCACTGAAGCCAGTCGCGAGAAAAACTCATTTTCTGTCTTGGAAATATACCCCAAACGTGGCATATTGACGGTTACAACACCAATAGAACCCGTCTGTTCACCAGCTCCGAAAAGACCGCCAGTTTTGTTGCGAAGTTCGCGAATATCCATTTGTAACCTACAACACATGCTCCGGACATCTCCAGGCTTCAGATCACTTGTAATAAAGTTCTGAAAATACGGGATCCCGTATTTACCAGTAACTTCAAAAAGAAGGCGTGCATTTGCTGTATCCCAATTAAAATCTTTTGTTATATTATAGGTAGGAATAGGAAATGTAAAAATCCGTCCATCACTGTCGCCATTGCTCATGACTTCAAGGAATGCTTTGTTTATCATATCCATCTCATCCTGATATTCGCGGTAATATCTCCCCTCCTGTACCTTACCACCGATCACGACAGGTGTGTCACGCAAATCCTCTGGCACCACCCAGTCAAAGGTAAGATTTGTAAAAGGTGTCTGCCCCCATCTGCTCGCAATGTTTAATCCAAAAACAAATTGCTGAATGCTCTGCTTTATTCTCTTATAATCAAGAGCATCTTGACGTACAAACGGAGCAAGAAGTGTATCAAAAGAGCTAAAAGCCTGAGCCCCCGCCCATTCAGTTTGTAGCGTACACATAAAATTAACAATCTGTCCAAGTGCCGTGTCAAAATGTTTCGCAGGTCCAGCACTGGCACGCCCTTCACAGCCTCTAAAACCTTCCATTAAAAGTTGCCTCAGACTCCACCCTGCGCAGTACCCTATAATTCCCGCAGACAAATCATGCAGATGAAAGTCACCCTCTTTATGGGCATCTGCAATCTCGGACGAATACATATTTGAAAGAGAGTAGTTGGCAATTACCGAACCACTTACATGATTAAGGAGACTTGCATAAGAGTATCCTGCATTGGAGTTTTCATTTACACGCCAGTCGTGCATATCGATATATGATGCAACAAGATCCTGAACATCCATCATGATCCGTTTACCGTCACGGAGTTTCTTATGCTGTTCACGATAAAGAATGTAAAGTTTCGCGGTTCTGGAAAGACCACGCTTTATAAATGCCTTCTCAACCATATCCTGAATTATCTCAATGTCAGGAATATTATCTTCATAATCACCCTTTGCCAAAGATGTCACAACGTCCTTAGTTATTGTTTTTGCAAGTTTTTCATTATCAATACCAGAAGCCTTAATAGCCTTTTCAGCTGCTAACTTAATGCGTTCCGATTCAAAAGTTACAATACGACCATCCCTTTTCCGTACTTGATGATAAGGTTCTGCTTGTGACATAATTTCCTCTTCCCAATTTTTAATAAAAATTCATTTATATTTCTAAACCCCAGACGAAACAGGCAAAAAGCACCCTTAGGGTTTCGCTTATGGAAAACAACAATAACACTCAATGTTGTGGATATCAAGCCCTGAAACAACAATATGTTGTGTTTTTTTATGTTATTCCTCAATGATATTCATAATGAACAACTTGGAAAGTTTACAATTCTTTTTTTGCAATATATTATAGAAAATCGGTTGCATTTAAAATCAAAACAGGTTATAATATTAATGTATTAGGAAATTAACCCCCACTTATGGGATTAAAACTGGAGAATTTTATATGGGATTAGGTAAATTTTTTAAATCTTTATTTGGGAAAGAAGAAGATCATAAAGCGTATAAATCACCTGAGGTTACCTTTCTAGGAGATAATGCAAGTGGCGTAACTCATACGATTCCTATCTCCGTTGCACCTCTTCCACAGCAGATTATAATCAAAAATGATGATGACTATCTTGTCTTTGACTCTAAGGAGGATATCCCCCCAGAACTGCTTGTGGAACTTGAACATCTTGATGATCTTGGAACAGTTGACTCTTATTCTGTCATTATTGATGGAGAGCGACAAATCTATACCTCCTATGAAGATATCCCTGAAGAGGTTCGAAGTGCAATGAAGGATATGATAAAAGAGTGACTTTCTCAGATTCCAAAAACTCCGACTGGATATATAAACTCCTTGATGTCCTTGAAGAATTACGCTCAGAAAGTGGTTGCCCTTGGGATCGTGAACAGACGCACTCATCCCTTAAAAAACACCTTATAGAAGAGTGTGCAGAACTCCTTGACTCCATTGATGACGATGATGATGAAGGGATCTGCGAAGAGCTTGGCGATGTTCTTATGAACATTGTATTTCATGCGAAAATCGCAGAACATGAAAACCGTTTCACCTTTGATGATGTTGCAAAGACCGTTACAGAGAAAATGATAAGGCGTCATCCACACGTCTTCGGGAATAAAACAGCAAACAACGTCGATGAAGTTCTTACCCTTTGGAATATAGAGAAAACAAAAGAGAAGGGAGATCGCGGTTTTACATCAATATTAGATGGGATTCCCCGCCACATGCCAGCACTTTTAAGGGCAAGAGAACTTCAAAAGAGAGCTGCAAAAGTGGGATTTGACTGGCAGAAACCTGAACAGATTATCGAAAAGATTGAAGAGGAGTTGCTAGAGGTAAAAGAAGCACTTGCATCTGGAGATGATACTCACATCGAAGAAGAGATCGGAGATCTACTCTTTTCCGTCGTAAATCTTTCACGATTCCGCAACGCTACCACCGCCGAAGAACTACTTGCTCGTGCTAATAAAAAATTTATTCAGCGATTCCAGTTTATTGAGCGCTCACTTACCGAACAAAAAATATCCCTAAAAAAGGCTTCAATTGAAGAGATGGAAGAGCTGTGGAATCAAAGCAAACTGCAGCAATAGACGACCTCGATGCCTACTCGATCATTGCGACAGATCTGCAAAGCAGATAACAATACGAGGCCTCTGGAATTCATGCGTAATTCGCAAAAACAAAAAGAAAAAAAGTATAATGCTTACTTCCTTAAAGTCAAGATGCCTGAAATTTTAACAAGGCATAAATTTACCCTGAAGGAGAAAATATATGCTACCGCTCATAAATTGGAAGAAATCTGTAATTCAGAGCTAGCGAAAGTAGGGCACTTGCCGTGGAGAATGATGCCCCAAAAGATCCACTCCACCCACCATTTGGGCCTTGAAGTGTTTTTAGCATTTTTATATTGATCTGATTCCAATTTATCCATGCACTTTTATCCGGCATACGAAAAAATGCTTGTGCCCCATAATATAGATAATAGAAATAATAACTACCACGTCCCCTCTTTCCCGCATTGGAAACAAGGTAGTTGACTGTCTTTATATATATATTGCTCTTTTGCTTGCCAGCAAGTGAGTAACATAGCGAACCAATTGCGGTTCTCGCAAGATTTGAGCCTCCAGGGGACGTGTAGCCAAACCCGCCATCGTTGCTCTGGCAACTTTTATAGTAGTTCAGTGCATCTTTAACTGCCTTTTCCGGTACATTTACTCCAGCATTGGCTGCTGCCAGAAGTGCAACTAGGCAGGCACCACTGATTGTTGTATCAGCATCACGCCCACTGGGACTGTAACGCCAAGCCTTGTACGGATTTTTTGCCTGTGAGGTTAATATCAACTTTACTGCTTTCTCTAGAGCTGGCCCAATTCTCTCATCATGAACTGCTCCGTATGCCTCAGCAAGTGCGAGAGTCGCAAATCCATGATTATACATTGAACTTCCAAGATATCCATTTGCCTTATTGGCTGAGGAGAGAATGAAATTTATGCTTCGCTTTATATTCTTTGCATATTGCCCGTAATTGGGATCATCACCGTGTGCGAGCATCGCAACAACTGACAAACCCACAACGCCTGGTTGACGTCCATAATTATCATTCCAAGTTCCGTTCTCTGTCTGAGTAGCAACTAAAAAATTAAGCCCTTTGCGATACATCTCTTCAACTTCCACAGAAACTTCTCCACCCGTAGATGGCGAAAAAAAGCTCTGACCATAAGTATGCAATGACAACAACTGCAAGCATACTACCATGATCCCAATAAAAACTCTCGGGCTTGCTAGTTTATTATACTGTAATTTCCTGTTTCTCATAAATATTCTAATTCCCTACATTGTTGGTTGATTTAAGTAATGCTAAATCATGTAATGTGAGTACTATATCATAACCTTCCATTTAAGTCAAAGCTCTCTATTGAAAAATGGAGAAACTTTAAATTTTATCAATTGTACCATACGAAAAATGATTACACCTAGCCTCAACTCATAAATAACCCAGCAATTATGCTCTAATTTCCTGAACCATATCGTTGCGAACTTCGATATCAATACCTTAGAATAGAGTTGTGGACGACCTGATATGACATTAATTTTAATTTTCGCAACTAAAAAGCACTTCAGGGCTTGACGAATCGTGCTTTATAGATTATTTTACATACCCTTTGACTATTGGGTTGGGCTTTAGTGCCTGCTTTTAAGTCATAGGTGATAGAAGAATTTAAAGTAATATTTTAATATAAAAGGACAATACTATGAAAAAAATTAAGTTCATGGACACATCATTTCGCGATGGATTTCAGTCGTGCTACGGGGCTCGTGTAAAAACTAAAGACTTTATTCCAGCATTGAAAGCTGCTGTTGAAGCTGGAACAACTCACTTTGAAATTGGAGGAGGTGCTCGCTTCCAGAGCCTCTATTTCTACTGCCAGGAAGATGCATTCGATATGATGGATGCCTGCCGTGAAGCTGTTGGTCCTGATATCAATCTGCAGACACTTGCCCGTGGAGCAAATGTTGTGGGTCTAATCTCTCAGTCTCGTGATATCATCGATCTCCATGCAAAAATGTTCAAAAAACATGGTGTAACAACTGTTCGTAATTTCGATGCACTAAATGATGTAAGAAACTTGGCATATTCGGGTAGCTGCATCCATAAGCATGGATTGAAACACCAGGTTGTTGTTTCTCTGATGGGACTTCCTCCAGGACTCGACAGTGAGTATGCACATACTCCTGAATTCTATATTGATTGCCTGAAAAAAATTATGGATGAAAAGATCCCTTACGACAGCATCTGCTTCAAAGATGCTTCAGGAACTGCAACTCCGAAAGTAATTTTTGAGACAATTAAACAAGCACGCAAACTTCTTCCTGAATCGATGGAGATTGAAGTTCATTCACACAGTACTGCAGGAATGGCTGTAAGCTGCTACATGGCGGCAATCGAAGCTGGTGCAGATACTATTGACTTATCAATGGCTCCTGTAAGTGGCGGAACTTGCCAACCTGACATTCTTACAATGTGGCATCGTCTGAAAGGTACCGATTATACACTTGATATCGATTACGAAAAGATATTGAAAGCTGAAGAGGTATTTGAAGATTGCATGGCAAAATACTTCAAGCCACCTGAAGCTGAAAAAGTTAGTCCTTTGATTACTCTATCTCCAATGCCTGGAGGCGCACTAACAGCAAATACTCAGATGATGCGCGATAATAACTGCCTAAATCTATATCCTCAGGTGATCAAAGAGATGCAGGAAGTTGTAGAACGTGGCGGATTCGGAACATCTGTAACTCCGGTATCTCAGTTCTATTTCCAGCAAGCATTTGCGAATGTGACTCAAGGGAAATGGGAAAAAATCACGGAAGGTTACGGAAAAATGGTTCTCGGTTACTTTGGACATACGCCGTCTGAGCCTGATCCAGAAATAGTCAGTCTCGCTTCTGCACAGCTGAAACTTGAGCCAACTAAAGCTGATGTTCATGATATCAATGATGATAATCCTGATCTAGGGATTCCGGCAGCTTCAGAAAAACTGAGCGAAGCGGGTCTGGAAATTACAGATGAAAACATTATGATCGCAGCAACATGTGGAGATAAGGGAATCGAATTTCTGAAAGGAAATAAAACTCTTGGAATCCGCTATATTGAAGATGAAAAACCTGCTACTACAGCACCTGCAGCATCTCCTGCACCTGCTGCTCCTGTTGCAGACTCTAAGCCTGCTGCAAGCTACTCTGTTACTGTTAATGGAAAAGCTTACGATGTACACGTTGCTCCTGGCGGTGCCACCTCTGTAGCACCTGCTGCTGCACCAGCGGCTCCTGTTGCCACTCCGGCCACAGCCCCTGCAGGCGGTGCCTCTGTTAACATTATTGCTCCAATGCCCGGAACTGTTGTTAAAGTTCTGGTTGAGGTTGGAGATTCTGTCGCAGTCGGA
The DNA here is from genome assembly GCA_030590505.1 of Kiritimatiellota bacterium. Lineage (GTDB taxonomy): Bacteria > Verrucomicrobiota > Lentisphaeria > Victivallales > JAADHT01 > JAUUYH01. The sequence continues at coordinate 4,096 of JAUUYH010000070.1, read as the reverse complement.
GATACCGTTCTCGTGCTTGAAGCAATGAAGATGGAAACTGAGCTAAAAGCTCAGGATGCCGGGACTGTAACCGCAGTTAATATCCAGAAGGGTGCAACGGTAGCTTCAGAAGAAGTACTCGTTACTCTAGGATAATTTCAGGAATAAAGAATAAGACTATGAAGAAGATCTTTTTGATTATGACGGTACTTGCTGCAACGGCTCTATCTGCTTTCACTGTGTCAGCAGGTGATGATGACCTTTTCCTTAGAAAGGTTGTCAAAGACGAAAACGGCAAAGTACAGACAGTTGAGATTATATACAACTGGGATGCTCCGGCAATCATCTACTCTACGGATATGCAGAAAGGAAAAGATGTTCTGCCTGGGCGGGAGTTGCTGATTCTTGACTTTATTAAAACGGAAAATGTTCTACCACGAAGCAAGGCACACCTCTATATTGGTGAGTCGATGAAGGTGCTGAAAGTTAATGTTACACCTTCACAGACTGTCACAAAAGGTCAATCTCTTGTTCTTATGGAACCTTCAGCTCTAATCCATGACTCTGTTGTGAAAAATACAAAGAAGAGAGAGGGGTTAGGTTCAATCGGATCAATGCTCACAAATCTCTTCAAGAGTACGGGGATGTATGATGTATATCACCAGACGACTGCGGACTTCGCAAATACTTGGTCTCTTGGACTCGGACGCGTTATTATGATAATTATAGGAGTGCTCCTTCTCTACTTAGCAATTTTTAGAGAGTTTGAACCACTGCTACTGCTCCCGATTGGATTCGGTGCGATACTCGCAAATATTCCTCTCGCAGGGATATCTGGACCAGAAGGACTTTTAGGGATCCTCTACTCTGCAGGTGTAGAAACAGGAATATTCCCGCTTCTCATTTTTATGGGAGTTGGTGCAATGACTGATTTTGGGCCGTTGATAGCCAACCCGAAAACTGCATTCCTTGGAGCTGCCGCACAGTTCGGTATTTTTACCGCACTTCTAGGAGCTCTATGGTTGTCTAAATTCGGAATTGATTTTGACCTAAAAGAGGCCGCAAGTATCGGTATTATAGGTGGAGCGGATGGACCAACAGCAATATTTCTTGCTAGTCGTCTAGCCCCAGGCTTGCTTGGTGCTATTGCAGTAGCTGCATACTCATATATGGCTCTGGTTCCAATTATTCAACCTCCTATCATGAGGGCTTTAACAACTTCTGATGATAGAAAAATTAAAATGAAGCAGTTGCGTCATGTATCAAAACTTGAAAAAGTTTGTTTCCCTATAGCAATAACTCTCCTCTGCGCCCTTCTCCTTCCATCAGCGGCTCCCCTTATCGGAATGCTGATGTTCGGTAATCTTATGCGTGAAAGTGGAGTGGTTGAAAGATTAAGTTCAACAGCTCAGCATGCGCTGATCAATATTGTAACCATCTTCCTCGGCCTCTCTGTAGGATCAAAACTATCAGCAGATAAATTCCTCAATATGCAGACTATCGGCATTATTTCTCTCGGGTTAATCGCCTTCTGTATTGGAACTGCAACTGGAGTTCTCTTCGGACAGGTTATGAAAAAACTCAGCGGTGGAAAAATCAATCCACTGATCGGAGCTGCAGGTGTATCTGCCGTACCGATGGCTGCACGAGTAGTAAATAAAGTAGGACTCGATGAGGATAATCACAACTTCCTCCTTATGCACGCTATGGGCCCAAATGTTGCTGGTGTAATCGGATCTGCAGTTGCTGCGGGTGTTCTTCTTGAAGCACTAAAACATATATAATTATTGTAACGATTAAATTATTGAAAGGAATACTATAATGAAAGAAGCTGTTTATATATTTTCTGGACAGGGTGCACAAGCAGTCGGAATGGGAGAGGATCTATATAAAAGTAGCAATGCTGCATCAATCATATTTGATAAAGCTGATGCTACCCTAGGATGGTCTATAAGCGATATCTGCTTTAACGGCCCAGAAGAGAAACTTCGTGAAAGTCGTTACTGTCAGCCTGCAATATATACAATGAGTGCTGCATGCATTGCAGCGTTTAATGAAACATATTCAGATTCAAGACCCCTAGCAACTGCCGGATTGAGTCTTGGAGAATTTGCCGCTCTATGTGTTGCAGGTGTCTTTAGTTTTGAAGATGGACTAAAACTTATTGAGAAACGTGGGCAACTTATGGATGAAGCATGCCGTGAAACAAATGGTGGAATGGCAAGTGTACTCGGCGGAAATGCTGAGATCATTAAAGAGATCTGTGACGAAGGTGGTATTGATGTTGCGAACTACAACTCACCAGGTCAGATTGTGATAAGTGGAGAACAGGATAAAGTTACAAAAACAATCAAACTTATGAAAGAGAAAGGACTTCGCAAGATTATCCCTCTGAAAGTTGCTGGAGCATATCACTCAAGACTTATGCAATCTGCTGCAGATAAATTCAAAGATGTGCTTGCTGATGTTGAATTTAAAACTCCAGTCATCCCGGTCGCTCAAAACTTTACTGGTAAATTTACAAAAAATGTCGATGAGATTCGCCTAAACTTGGTCAAACAAGTTGCAGGTAGCGTGCTATGGGAAAATTGTGTCCATACCATCCTCGAAACAGGTGCAACTCAGGTTATCGAGTTCGGCCCTGGAAGCGTATTAACAAGACTTGTAAAAAGAACCGTAGGACACGTTGCGACGTCAAATATCAACAGTACAGACAGTTTAGAAAACTTTGAATAAGTACAATAGATTTTTTATTTATATTAATTTCATTAAAAATTAAATTCAGACTATTAAATTAAGAGTATAACAAATTATGCAACAAAACTTAACCAATTACCGGACAACTTTAATATGGCAACTACAGTAAAAACATTAATAATCACAGGATACGGGCTTAACTGCGAAAAAGAGACGGCTAAAGCCTTTGAAATATGCGGATCTGAAACTTCTCAGATCCACCTAAATGACCTGCTTGATAAACAGTACGCTCTTGAAGACTTTCATATTCTTGTATTTATAGGTGGCTTCTCTTTTGGAGATCACCTAGGAGCTGGAACTGTATTTGCCAACAGAATAAAATACCGATTCCAAAAAGACCTTGAAAAGTTTGTAGCAGACGGAAAGCTGATTATAGGAATCTGCAACGGATTTCAGACACTTTCAAGACTCGGCCTTGTTCCTGCCTTGAATGGGGAATACTTTGTCCAAACTGCAGCACTTGCACACAACGACTCAACACTCTTCAGGGATGATTGGGTAAACCTTAAAGCAGAACCTGCATCACCATGCATATTTACAAAATCCATTGATAAGTTAAAACTTCCTATCCGACACGGTGAAGGAAAATTTGTAGCAGATGAGACAGTCATGAAAGAGATTGAAGAGAAGAACCTTGTCGCACTGCGTTACTGCACTGAAAACGGAGACTCTGATTGTTCGTTCCCCGACAATCCAAATGGATCAATTAACAACATTGCCGGCATCTGTGATGAGACAGGTCGCATATTCGGACTTATGCCCCATCCCGAAGCATTCCTCTCTCCATTCAACGCTCCCGACTGGCAGGCAAAAAAGATGAGCGGGAAATTACCCAAAGAGGGTGAAGGCGTAATCTTCTTCAAAAATGCAGTTGAATATATTAAAAATAATTTCTAATCTCAATTGTGCAAGCATAAGTATTTTATTGGCAGATGCCTTATGCAAATTGTGTGCTTCAGAGCTCAGTACTTTGAGCATAGTGTCTGTCCAATTAAATACCCATTTATTCAACGAATATTAGGTGTGGATTAGGCAATTATTCTATAAAAAGGAACTTTGTCCTCGCAAATAATTATCTAGCGTTTGGACGAAAAAGAGGAATTTTTTAAAAATATTTTGTTAAATTCAGAATACCTGACTTCGAAGAAGTCTTAATGACACCTTTTTTAATTTTTTCCAATTCTTGTGTAATGTAAAAGCATGTTCGTTCCCGGATATTTCATTTGGGAATTATTCAGATGAACGATAAGTTGGTCGAGCTGTAAATCTAAAGTTCTAGTAGATAAATTATGTAAACGTATATTTAGTATTCTATTATCATTATCAGGTAAGATGTCTGCTTCGGAAACGAATAAAGTTT
>JAUUYH010000019.1 GCA_030590505.1 Kiritimatiellota bacterium | reverse complement strand
ACCTGACCAAAAAACTACTAGAAAACATAGACTACAACATAACAGACGAGAGGGTTATTCTCTATCTGTCAAAGATATTGATATCAATAAAACTATATAATGAAGCACTTCATATTCTTTTAGAACTACATACTCCAAAGAGCATCTACCTCAGAGCTGTAGCCTACAACAATGCTGGAGAAAAACAGAAATCAGAAGAACTAATGACCCTGCTTAACACAAAACTAACAACCGAAGAGAACTGCTTTGCGATAGCAGACGAGATGGATAAATTCAAGGATATACGTGCAGTAACTATTCTGCAAAAAATATTAAAAATGCAGCCAGATAACTCTGTGTACGATGCAAATGCCCGATTCCGTCTTGCTGAATTTTACAACTCAAAAGGTAAATACGCAAAAGCCGCGGATTTGATGGAAGATGGGATGAAAAATATGAAAGGCTTCTTTATGATGACCATAAACGGTCGAAATTATACAGGAGACGAAGCAAAAGAGAGAAGCATTGCGAAAATCGCAGATCTCAGATCACAGGAAAAAGGCGGAGCGGAAATCTGGTACAAGGCATTGCACGCAATGAAAAAAGAAGAAAACGAAAAAGCACTTACACTCTTTGATGAATTCATCAAAAACAATCCTGAATACCATAAAGCATATTACCTGAAATCAGAAATTTTTCTGCGGTGCGAAGAGAGCGAGCGTGCTGTAAAAGAGTTGACAAAAGCCATCAACTGCACTGTAGCAGGAGGCACCCACTTCTCGCAAAAAAACACCTATATCCTCGAAAAAAGCAAGATCTTGAGAGAAAGCAATAATTATGATGATACAATAGAAACCCTAAATGAAGCAGTAAAACTAAATCCTAAAAATGAAGAGATACTTATGATGTTGGCCATGACACAATTCTACGCAGGCTACTACAAACAGGCAGGAGAACTCTACAGCAAATGCTCTGAACTAAACCCCAAAGACCTCTACGCCCCGCTCTGGGAATTTATTGCATTGAAAAAGATAAAAAAGTCACCCGAAAAAGAGTTTGCGAAATTCGCAGATACGATAAACGGTAACAAATGGCCGATTCCCCTGATCCGCTATTATGCAGGAACCATAACTCTGGAGCAATGTCTAAAATCTGCTAACTCCGCAGATAAAATCAGAGAAAATGAAAAAAAATGCGAAACATACTACTTTATCGGAGCATATCTCCAGGGTTTAGGCGATAACAAAAAAGCTACAGAAATGTTCAAAAAATGCATCAAATGCAATATACAAAACTTTAGAGAACACAACGCCGCAATCATAGAACTTGCGAAATAAGCAATAAATTTTTTATTTATCAATTTTAAATCCAATTTTTATTCTCTTCCACTTCTTCAAATTTAGAACTCCCGCACTCTAGAACTCCAGAACTTCTTCCCACCTCTGTAGTACGGGCATCCCTGCCTGTACATTCTTCCCTCTGTAGTACGGGCATCCCTGCCTGTACATTCTTTCTTCGCATATCAATCAGTAAAAATAATGAATTTGCTAAGTTCGCAAACGTATGACGGTTTTTAAACCGTCGCTTTAGATTGTTGAAGATACCAGCAAGGTTGAATGTCGGAATGAATTCCGACTTACGGAAAACTCAACAGATGCCTATCAACCTGTCCCCCTATGTTTCTAGAATTTAAATTGTTGGCGTTATAGTCCGTTTTCGGAAATTCCCGATTGCTTCATTATGGCTTTTTGGAGACCTAATTTGAGATCTCGATTACCATGCACTGGCACAGTGATACGCAGATTATTGTCTTGGTGAACAAAAATATGGTGACTTCCTGTAGTACGAATAAGCGTCCAACCTTGCTTTTTGAGCAAGGAACTCATCTTTTTTCCGCTGATAATTTTCATCTTAAATAGCTAGTTCCATGACGGTGTCAGTCTTTTTAAGCTTTATTGTATCCATGTCAATACTCAAACAGCCCTCTACAGCGTCATAAATATTTGCTATAAGTTCCTTTAGGTCGTCGCCTTGAGTTGCACAGCCTGGAATAGATGGCACTTCTGCCCAAAAACCACCCTCTTCTGCTTCATGTATAATCAATTTCAGTTTCATTATCAATCTCCCTATATTTATTTATCTTAATTTTAATATATCGTTATTTGCGAATTTCGCAATAAATCTATCAAAATCTTTTGACTTTTCTCTCGAATACGTTCCTCAAATCTCTTGCGGCGCGAAGCAACGTTACGAGAATAAAATTTGTTCTGTCTTTAATTTCTGTATCCTAATTTCTCAAGTAATGTGAATATCCTATTCCCTAAGCCAACATCACCGACAGTATCATCCCAGTCACAAGTTGGAGCAAAAATACACAACAATTCCTTCTTGTTTTCTAAAGTTATGACTCCATCTTCTATTTCTTTTTTTCGTTGAGCCACGAAATCAGCTAGCGTTATTCCAGAATCATAAGAAGACCAAATAGGCTGTTCTCCTAATTCCCTAAATTTATTTTCTGCAAGCTCAAGAAGTTTGTACAGCTTTGTTTTTATAGATCTATTATCTGCGATCTTCGCAAATTGCTTTTTCATCTTCAAGGATTTTCCTCTCCTGGAACGCTGAAGTACAGGTATCTGCCTTGAGCTTATTTCACAAAAGAGTACATCTTTATTGCAGAAAATATGAAACCTGTTATCATAAAAACAGTGCCGATTGTGATTAGTATAGCGAGGCACTTTAAAACAATCTTACTGATTTCTTCTTTCTTGCTGTTCGCTGCCAGTATAAATGCAACTATCTCACAAATTGATCCTGCAATAACTGAAGCCATAATAGCACCCTCTTGTTGAGATGGAGAATTCGTAAATATATGTGCTAACGCAATTAATACAGCAGGAATTACTAATCCTGCAATAAACAGAAAAAGCGCAGATTTACTTACAACATTATTATTTGATGTATTCATTTATTTATCCTTGTAAATTATATCATAAAGCACATGTACTAGCTAATAGCGAAGCGTTTAGCTAGTTATATGACGTTTATTATACGCTTTATCCATTTTCTTTTCAATGGCTAATGCGTATGGTTAATTGTTTTGTTCTCTTCGTTTTAATATATCATTTTTTGCGAATTACGCAATAAATCTATCCAAATCTTTTGGGTTTTCTCTCGTATATCGTACCAAAATCTGGGGTGGCTGTAAGCCATCTCCAGCATGGGACCTGTTTTTATCTCAGAACACTTAGCTCATGTGCGGAGCGTTAGCGGAAGCAGATTCTCTGATACGATAAGCTAGGTTAATATTTTTTAAAAATTGCGAATATTGTTTTTATATCATCTTTGATTCTTAAATAAGTCTTGTCATTCTCATCTTTCGCTTCATAATGGCTCCAATATGGCTCATATCTAAGACCAATCCCTTTATAGTAGTATTGGGGTATATCATCCAATTTTTGTTTAATGCAATCATATTCCATATAAAGTTTCCACTCTTCTTCTGTTTTAGGATAGAATTGCCAATGTCCTTTCATTTGTTCATTTTTCATTTTCTTTTTTGCAAGTTCAAGCAACATGGAATATTGTTTCATTATGTCTGCCACTAGCTCTTCGTATTTTTCCGGAGAAATCTTGTCATGAAAAGAAAGGTGTATACTGTAAGCTTGTTTAGTATTCTTAATTATTAGTGGTCCACAAGCGGTAGTGTGTTTGCCTAAAAATTGTTCTTTAGATTCAATCCTAATACCTAATTTAGAACCAGAAATTTTCCATCTATTTCCAGTCTGTTTATTTATTTCAGAAGCCAATTGAGGTACATCTGATATTATTTCTTTATCTCCTGCATAAAAATTAGATATAGATAAAACGCAGACTAAAAATATAATATATTTCATTGTATCTCCTTTATTACCTATCGTTTTTTCAGCATCTGCCAGCGGTACGCTGGTTAGATGACTGCCTTGGTTATCCTTTTTCTTTTATAATCTATCCATAAAACAGTAAAAGGAATTACTAAAAATAATATCAACAGAATCAGTCTGCCAATATAGAATCCTAAATCGACTTGAATCTCTTTCAAATGTAAATCAGCATTATCAAAAATTAATTTATACCACGCTGAAATTCCGAGAAGCCAGTAAATTATTCTATAGCCATCTGTAAGTGGTTTTTCTATTATATTTTGACAACTAGGGCATGTATATTCAGGAAAACCTAAAACATCTCGTTTCAATTTACTTATAAATTGCTTTTTGCATTTAGGACATATTATAGATTTCATATTCTTTATATTTTTAGGATAACACTATGGTCACTTACCGATTTGGAGCGACAGCGAAAAAGCGGTTAAGTGCACCAACAAGTTATCTCATATTATTTCATTGATCGGTAAAATTTGTTTATAATTTCTTACCGTTAAAATGTAAACTGTGGATTTTTCAATTCTATAGATAATACGATAATTTTTAAAAACCAGTTCTCTTAAATTTTCTCTGCTTGCAAGTTCAGGAACCGGTCTTCCACTCTCTGGAAAATTCTCTAATCTTTTGACATAATCAAAAATATTATCAACCCATTTAGTCGCTTCAACTAGACTATCTAATGCTATATATGACGCTATATCGTAAACTCTATCTTCTGCTTGATCAGTCCACTCAATATTCATTTTTTAATCTTTTCAAAATATTTACCTTAGCTTGTAAGTGAGGAGATGTGTTTTTTGATTCTATTTGCCTTTCAGCCTTATAGATATCCTGCAGAACCTCTATTTTTTCCTGAAGTGTTTCATATTCTTTTATATCCAAAAGTACTGCCACTCCCTTTCCTCTTTGAGTAATAATCATTGGACGCTTTGTATCATGAATCTGCTTTATACACGCAGTCGCCTCCGCTCGAAAACTCGATAGAGGTCTGATATCATCACTTACTCTTATTCTTTCCATTTTTATACCTATTGTGATATTAGTTGTACTTTTGCTTGTATTCTTAAAGGTACAACTATTTTTTTGTTTGTCAAGTTGTTTTTGAGATAGCGGCTAAATTAGGTGCGGCGGTGCGCCGTTGCCTGTAATTTATTGTTCTGCCTTCTTATATTTTTTTATGAATTGTTTAGCCTTTAGATAGTCAGTATAATAGAAATCATTTTTCTCATAAGGGTAATTAGGTTGCTTTCTCATTAACTCCTCATATTCGAAAATAAAAGCCTCTACGATTATCAATGACAGTTGTCGTGCTTTTTTTATGCTTTGGGGATCCTTTGAATCAAGTTCTTTTACTGCTTCCTGATAATGTATTTGAATTTCAGCTAAATCCATAACCGGAACAATATCTCGTTGGACTAGTATCGGACTTAACTCATATGCTCTATATATCCACCACCCCAGTGAGGCGATCCCCCCTCCGATGACAATACTGACAAGCGATAATACTGCACGATTAACCTTTTTAGTATTGTTTACCCACACAGTAATGCGATACACAAATATACTAATAATCATCACATCTAATAGGTAAGCACATAGCACCCCTGCTGGCTCTGCCCAAATATAAATTGGAGCTAATAATGCATTTGGCCATAAAATTGGAGCCAGTGATTGGGGAATCAGCAGGAAAAGTAATGGAATCCAAAGAAATAATGAAGAAGACACATAGATCCACTTTATTATCTTTTTAACTTTTTCTACAATTTGATTTGTTACATTATCTTTCATTTTTATTTTCGATGCACACCTAAATAAGGTGCGGCGTTTCCTGGATTTTTTTGTTCTGATTTTTTTATTTTTACACGCCCACCACAGGTGGGTAAACTTCGGGCTCATTGTGCCTTTCAGGCACGCTTCGCCCCGTCAATTATGCATCTAAAAAATCGATAAGAGGAGTCAAATCTTCCCCCCTAAATTGACGTAAAAGATATAATATACTGCAATTTGCGATATCTGCAAACTTCTTTTTGGTTTTGTTTTTCTGCCACCAACAAACATAAAGAAAAAGGGAGGGGGGGAGGAAGTTCTGGAGTTCTAGAGTGCGGAAGTTCTAAAGTGTAAGAAGTGTAAGAAGTTGGTTGTATAGTCTGTAAGGCTTTATTTTTTACCTTTTTTTACTGTGTTGTTTGCTGGCTAATGCGTTGGGGACAACGCATGCTACTTGGAAAAAATGCAAGAGAATGAAGAAATTGAAGAGCCTTATGGCTGTTCTTTTGCTTATTTTTTGCATCTATTTTAACTTTGCTAATTGCGTTGGGACAACGCAAGCTACTTGAAGAAAATGCGACATTGACTCCCACGACACAAGGGAAGAAGTTCTGGAGTTCTAAAGTGCGGGAGTTCTAAAGTTGAAGAAGTGGAAGAGAAGAAGTTAAGGGACAGGTTCTTTCCCCCTCCTTTTGTTTTCAGAACGCTTAGATCATGGGGAAGAAGTTGGTTTTATAATTTCTGCGAAATCCGCACATAATGCATCAACATTTGAGGAAGTGATCAACTCCTTAGAAAAACGAAGATTATTGTAACGGTCAAACAGTTGAATAATCTTCGCCTTTTCGGCAAGCTCAATTACCTGAGTATCCAAAAGAATCATAATCAAAGCATCTAACGATGCAATATTAGTTGACAGGTTATATTTAAAACTGAAATAATCAATCATTAATCTTTCCAATTTTCTGATAATCACTACAGGTTGCGAACTTCGCAAATCTTGAAATTCAGCGATCAATTCTTTATTTCGATCTAAAGCGACACGGCTTTTATTCTTAATTTTTATTGCTAAAAACAGAGATAAAATAATAATACAAAGCCCTACACAAACCCATAAATTCCTACTGGATTTTTCATCATCAAGGGAGACTATCGGTTTAAGGGTTAACAATTTTTTATCCTCTGGCAATACAGAAACAACTTTCATAACAATAGGCATAACAGAAACAGACTGCTCCTTGCCAGATATCGAAGCAGATTTCATATCAAACCCAGCAATAAGATACTTCCCTGGAAGAGCAGGAGCGAGTATAATCGTCCGTGTCTGCATAATCTTTCCATCTTTTTTTAACATCAAAGCACTCTCTTCATCACAAAAAACAGAAAAAGCTTTATATCCGTTTTTAATTTGAGACTCTTTCAGCTCAGTCAGAACTGAGAGATCAGGGAAAATAATATGATGCCCAGATGCAGCTTCAGCATATATTTTAAGAGTCAAAAAATCGCTAGTCGAGATCTCTTTATCCGATGGTTCAACAATTACGAACAAATCGCCATCTCCATAGACATACGACTCCAAGCGATCACTAGCAAACAGCCCCTGCAACATAGTACAGAAAAACAGAAAACTAATTATATATCTAATTTTTAATAACATCGATTAACTCTTCTTTGATTAAGGACACACAAAAATAACATTTCATCTAGCATCTGCACTTTTTCCGCGGCGTTTACGGAAAAAGAGAATAATTTTATGAAGATAATCCTCATCTGTTGTAAATTTCAGAAGATCCGCATTTACTTCATAGCAGAGCTCACGCATTGCCTTAGCTCTGTTTTTGGCTTTTTCTGCAAATTGTTCTATCATTGCTTTTTTCTTAAAATCGATAGTAACAACCTTTGCATTTTCAGCATCAACCAATTCAATAATACCAGCAGTCACAAGTTCGCTTTCACGCTGGTCACTTATATCAACGCATATCAAATCATGTACTCTTCCAGCCTCCTGAAGAGACTCTTTATAGCCGTCATCCAGAAAATCAGAGAAGAGAAAAAGCACACACCGCTTCTTGCGTACTCGAAAAAAGAAATCAAGGGCGTTGCGAATACTTGTCTTCTTAGATTCAGGTTTAAATGAAAGTATAGTGGAGATCATATTCATTATATGATTTTTCCCTTTGCCCGGTTTTACATAATGCTCAACATGATCAGAAAAGAGAATAAGTCCGACATTGTCATTGTTATGAGAAGATGCAAATGCGAGAAGCGCAAAAACCTCTGCCGCGACATCCCGTTTTGTATAATTTGTGCTTCCGAAATCCCCCGATCCTGAAACATCTACCATAAAAAACAGTGTAAGCTCCCGCTCCTCATTAAAGAGCTTTACGTGTGGCACTCCAGTACGGGCCGTAACATTCCAGTTCATTGTCCGTACATCATCTCCATACTGGTACTCACGAATATCCTCGAACTCCACGCCACTTCCCTTGAAGCGGCTGCGATATTCGCCCGCAAGTATCTCCATCACGGCCTTTCGACTGTGAATCTGAATATGACGCACTCTTTTTTCAAGTTCTTCCTGATTCATTTTTACTATTTTTTATTAAAATGATTGCAATGATTAAAACGATTTGATCCCACCAAGGTGGGTTTAATTCCCCGTCCCTTTGGGGGGGGCCATATAAAAAAATATTTTGCTAAGCTTTGGTTAAAAGCGTAGATACCTCGTGTGGTTATCTGCTTTGCAGATCTGTCGCAATGCTCGAGTAGACACCGAGGCAGTTCATTTAACCATGATACCGCAAGCGGTAGATCTCTTCTCTTTCCTTTGCTAGCTAGAACCTGTTCGAAAAGGTTTTGGCGTAACGCCAATCTTTACGAACCTCGCAACCTATTATATATTAAATCAAACTCATTGTACTCAATGAGTTACGTGCCGATTCGACAAGGTTCGGTATTTCAGGACCTTTTCGAATAGGCACTTCAACTGTATCAAGGATTCTCTTAAGTATGTAGTAAATATCCTTCTCTTCAGCTTCTGCCTTATAGGTTATTGAAACTCTATGCTGCATTACATCGACGGCAATTGCTTTTACATCCTGAGGTAGAACATAATCACGTCCTGCGAGCAGTGCAAAAGCACGAGCCGATTTAATCAGGTATATGCTTGCACGCGGTGATGCTCCGTGCCCAATTAACGGGTTCAGTTCTTCAAGAGAGTATTTTTCTGGATTTCTTGTTGCATCAACTATCTGTAACACATAACGTTCAATATCTTCACTTGTATAGACATCATCCAGTGCATTTCTCATCTCTACAATCTCTGCTCCACTAATAACAGGCTCAACGGTCAGATTGGGAGTTGAAGCCGACATTCTTTTCATCACCAGATGCTCCTCCTCCATTGTAGGATAGTCGATATTGACCTTCATCATAAAACGGTCAAGTTGTGCCTCCGGCAAAGCATAAGTCCCCTCCTGCTCAATGGGGTTTTGTGTTGCAAGAACAAGGAACGGTTCTTCAAGTTTATACGATTCATTCCCAATAGTTACCTGTCGCTCCTGCATCGCCTCTAGCAAGGCACTCTGCACTTTTGCTGGAGATCTGTTAATTTCATCAGCAAGGACAATATTTGCAAACAGCGGTCCCTTATGGGGAGTAAAAGAGCCATTTTTCTGATCATAGATCAAAGTACCGATCAGATCCCCCGGCAGCAGGTCAGGGGTAAACTGAATCCGACTGAATGCCACGTTCAACACCTGTGCAAGAGTGCTTACTGTTAATGTTTTCGCCAATCCCGGCACTCCCTCGATCAGCATATGCCCACTGCATAGCATAGAGATAAGTAATCGATCAACAAGATAATCCAATCCGACAACAACTTTGCCGATCTCTTCTCTCACCATCATCAATTTCTTATTCTCTGCAGAGAATTTATTATTCATAATTAAAACCTGTTAATATTCTAGTAAAATAGTCAAAAAAAATATACTGCCTATATAAAAAAATTAAAGTACCAAATGCAAGCAATAATGAATTCAGATACTTGTCATTCTTGATATTGGCTGGATTTTTTCAGCTTTACCTGTTTGAAGATTATATGAGATGACAACTGCATCGAGTCGGACATTTTTATTATATACAGGGAGACGTGTCGGCATTCCCGTAACAAATTTATCAATAACTGCCTCAACCTCTCTTCCCAGTACAGATGTTTCGGAGCCTACCATACCTACATCCGAGATAAATGCTGTTCCATTTGGGAGGATTTTTGCATCCGCAGTCTGTACGTGTGTATGTGTACCAAGTACGGCAGTTACCCTACCGTCGAGAAAATACGCCATTGCGGCCATTTCGCTTGTAGCTTCAGCATGCATATCAACAATAATTGTTTTAATATTGCGTGGTATTTTTTTTAGTGTTTCATCAACTTTAGCAAATGGGCAGTACGCACTGTCCTTCATAAAAACTTTACCTTGAAGATTGACAACTGCAATGTCACCACATGCTGGATTACGAAATACACCGAAACCTTTTCCGGGCTGCTTATCGCTTAGATTCGCAGGACGGAGCACAGCTTTATATTGATCTATCTCCTGATCAAACCCCTTCTGATCCCATACATGATCACCTGTCGTGACCACATCCACAAAGTCAGGGTGGAGCTGATTTATACATTTTGCATTGAGTCCTGAGCCTGCTGCTGCATTTTCAAGATTTGCAATCACAAATGAACATTGAAACTCCTTCCTGAGTTCAGGGACTAGTTCCTGAACAGCCTTACGACCGCCTTTGCCTACAACATCTCCAATAAAAAGTAAATTCATAAATGCCTTATCATACAAACCTTGCAATCATAAATATGAGTTCACAATAAAATCCCCGTTTGGGATATTAAAGTTTTATATCTGTTAGAATGCAGTTGTGTATTAATGTTAATCTCTATAATTTCTACAACTTCTTAGTACTTTTTATGCGAAATTCGCATAAAAGTGTTATTTCAACTTTGTTTTATGCGAACCTAGCAACCTCTTATGTATTAAATCAAACTCATTGTACTCAATGAGTTATGTGCAAATTCGACAAGGTTCAGTATTTCAGGACCTTTTCGAATATGCACTATTTAACCGATTCTGCCTGTGTGATCAAGGATATGTTACTTATCCCTGAATTCTTTACCGCTTTCATCACTGCCATAACTTCACGGTATGGCCTATCACCGTCGGCACGAACCATTACTGTCATATCTTTTTTTTGCATATAGAGTGCTTCAAGTTTAGCGGTCAGTTCATCGGGAGTCAGCACTATTTTATCAAATAAAATATCTCCCTGATTATTAAGACTTACAACATGATTATCCTCTTCATCTAGGGTTTCAGCATTCATTTCAGGAGGAGAGACATCCACACCGTACTCGAGGAGCGGTGCGGTAATCATAAAAATTATCAACAGAAGAAAGGTAAGGTCGATCAACGGAGTCATATTGATCTCGTCAATAGCTGAAAGTTGTGAACGCTGTTTCTGTCTTGCCATAATATTCTCTAAATTTTAGTAATTTACCATCTGTTCAATTATTTTCCCCGCGGCATTGCCGTCGCCGTAAGGCTGGTCAAAAGTCTCAGCTGGTCTATGATCTGCGAAGTTCGCAACTGCTTCGGTTATCTTATCGTAAGATGCACCGGTAATTACGTTCCAGCCTAGTTTTACGGTTTCAACCCACTCTGTTTCATCACGCATTGTTACACACGGCACTCTGTAGAAAAATGCCTCTTTCTGAATACCGCCTGAATCGGTAAGGATAATCTGAGCATTTTTTTCAAGCACCAGCATATCGAGATATCCTATTGGTGGTACGACCTTTACCTTATCGGAAAATTTAAGATAGTATCTCTCGATAAATGAAGCTGTTCGTGGATGCATTGTGTAGAGAACTGTATGATTTTTAGCGATATTGTTGACTGCGGAGACAATTTGCGAAAGTCGCAGTTTATCGTCTGTATTTTCAGCTCTATGGCACGTCATCAGAATATATTTTTGTGGAGTAAGTGCGAACTTCGCAAGAGGGTCGCAATATTTGAGAGCGAGCGCTTCGAACTTCATTGCACAATCGTACATAACATCTCCGGTTAGAAATGCAGAGTTTCCCATTCCTTCATTTTTAAGATGTTCAATAGCAGTAGTTGTTGAACATAGATTAAGTGTACTAATAGAATCAGAGACAATACGATTAATTTCTTCTGGCATAGCACGATTAAATGAACGCATACCAGCTTCGATATGCACAACAGGAATATGTAGTTTAACAGCAGCAAGAGCACCGGCCAGTGTTGAGTTTGTATCGCCATAGATTAGCACCCAGTTCGGGAGCTCTTCAATCAGAATATCCTCAATACCCGCAAGCATTTTTGCTGTCTGCTCACCATGCAAGCCAGATCCGACTTCAAGGTTATACTTTTCTTTCGGTATTTTCAGCTCCTCGAAAAAGATATTTGACATATCGGCATCATAGTGCTGACCTGTATGGATAATAACTTCACTTATATCAAATTTCTCACCCATTTCTGCGATCTTCGCAGATACAGCCGCTGCCTTGATAAATTGAGGTCTTGCTCCAATTATTGTACATATTTTCATAATTCACACCTCAAACTCTTCTTATTTTACAAATTCTAAATGTTCAGTCCATAAGCTTTTACGATCACTGATTCGCTCCAGGGTCATCTTCCAGGAGTATTTTTTTTCATTTCCAACCCGCTTACCTTTCTGCGTAATTTCACTTTTCAGTCTATATTCCGGATGTTCCGCTTCACGAGCTACAGGAACTATCATATCCATATTTATAAGCTTTCGCCAAACATCCATCTGCACCGAGTCTACCAACTTAGAGGAGAATATAAAATTATTCTGAACTTTCGGTTTAGTCGTTCCAGCATCAGCTATCGGACGGCATTTCATCACCAATGAAACAACCATATAATTTATTGCGGCCTCCGCATTCATTGCGTCATCAACCTTCACTGGTTCTGGAACAAGAGGCCCATCTGGCGCTTCTCCTTCTGGCAGTGTTCTACATCCGACTGCAATTAGAAGAGAAACAAGAACCACAATATAGTTAAATAGTTTCAAAATAAACATCACCTTTTTTTTTAGTATTACCTAAATCGTGCAATCTATACCGCAAGCGGTAGATATCTTGTATTTCTTTTATTGGCTACTCAACCTTAATCGAAATGCTAAGATTTCACCCGCGTAAAGTATAGGTATTAATTAAACGGTAACTTAGAGAGAAAAACCATAATCTTATGATCCAGGGATTCAGGAACCTCTTTAAGTGCATCAATCTCTCTATTGATAACATCGAGTTCTCCCTTCTCTAGCCAGATACCATCGCAGCACTTACAGTACTCAATTCGTATATCCGAATACTCCATAAAGTAAGCCTCCACCAACTTTGTACCATTTGTACAAAGGGGACATAAATGCTCTGTAATAATACTTTTCTGGTGATTTTCGTGACAACAGAATTCTAGATCCCCAGCAATAGGATGAGTGATTTTATTCAACTCACCTTTGTCGAGCCAGATCCCTCCGCACTTTTCACAAAAATCGACATCTGTTCCATTCTCACTATGCTTAGTTAGCATACTATCCACACAAATTGGACATCTTAAATCAGCCATATAAATCATCCTCTATTTTAAAGTTGTTTTAACTATAGTACTCTCTTGCTCATCTCCAATATTAATATAATATCTGCCGTAATTAGCAGGAATAACACACGATCTTCCACGCTCGAGGCAAAAATCCCCACTGCGTCCTTCAATTATTACCGAATGATTAACTGCAGTCAAAATATGCAGAGTCTTGCCATCTGCAAGATCCATCCACTTACCCACAAGCCGCAACTCATCAACCTGAAAAAAGGGACACCGATTAACCAGTTGAAACTTTCTATTATGTGATGCCGAATTGGACGCCCCTGTGATGCGCGGCGAACTTCTATCAGCAAAATTGATACTCTGCAGTGCCTCATCGACATGCAGCTCTCTTGGGTTTCCATCAAGCCCCAAACGCCCCCAGTCGCTAATCCGATATGTTGTGTTACTGTTCTGCTGAACCTCTAGTAGCAGATTACCCGCACCTATTGCATGCACTGTTCCTGAATTTATATAATAACCATCGCCGGGGACAGATTTAAACATCTGCAGACACCCTTCAATATTTGAAGAACCTACAGAGTCAAGAAATTTTCTTTGGGTACAAGAGTGTTTGACGCCGGCAATAATTTTGGCATCCTCAGTTGCATTCAAGACATACCACATTTCAGTTTTTGGCTCTGCTCCGGAAAGTTTTTCGCATGCTGCCTCATCTGGATGCACCTGTAATGATAATCTTTTTCCAGCATCAATAAGTTTCACTAGCAGTGGAAAGCGACTACCTTCAGTATATACAGTTCCGACAAAACTTTGACCATACTCATCAAGTAATTCTCTGATGGACATTCCAGAAAGGGCTCCATTTTCAACAACACTTTCCGCATCTTCACGATCTGCAATCTCCCAAGCTTCAGCAATCGGAGTCTCTCTTTTTGGAAGTGTACGCCCCAGGCAAGTTGCCATCTGATCACCACCCCACATAATCTCTACATAGATTGGTTCAAAAAGAACAGGATACAACTCTGATTTATCGATTCTATTCATAAAACATTTTGCCCTCGCATTAAAATCCCACACAGGTGGGTTCTATCCCCCCGTCCATCCGGAGAGTTTCCATATAAAAAATATTTGCCAAGCAATTATCTACAACACGCTAACTCGTAAAAAATACGGGCTAGGTATACTTTACGCGGGTGAACACCGAGCATTTCGATTAAGGTTGAGTCGTCAATAAAAGAAATACAAGATCTCTACCGCTTGCGGTATAGTTCACTTGAACAATATAGCATATCAAACTGCTCACGAAAACTGAGAACTAAAAAAAAGATATAAAAAAACTATTAGTAGTGATTTTTTTGGATCTTCACCTAAATGAGTGGGTAACACTAAAAAACAGAGATCAAGAAGAGAACACGGATAATTGCGTCCCCGAACGTAGTGACGGATTACTATCATACAGGAAGTAAATAAAATGTGCGAAGCCCAAGTACGTTAGACATTCCTGTCATGGGGCAAGAGATGAGGAATCAAAAAGGCCCTTAAAAAAGCCTTACAGGCTCTGGAAGGGCATGTTTTTATGCTTGTTTTTTACATTATGTCAGGCAGGAATGCCTAACGTACTTGAAGAGGAAGAAAACAAGAAATAAGAAAGAGGAGTTTAGATTAAGACAAAGATTAAGAGAGGAGCGGAGAACGACCACCAACCATCAACTAATCTGCGTAATGATAATAATCCGTTACTTCGTTCGGGGAGAGGCGAAGAGGCAATTTTTTCAAAAAATCTTCAAACAATAAATTTCGTAAAAATTCCATTTTAATACAGCTAATATTTGCAGAACAATGATCTACAGCCGGCGATCTCGTGAAGAACAGGGGCTAGGTCAGCATAAGGCAAAAAAATACCCCATCTGAATGATGAGGTATTTAATTATAATAAAATCTAAGGATTTTACTTTTTTAACTTTCCGAGCCAATGCCCCATAAGTTTTCCTGCTGATTCACGTCCTCCTAGACCAAATGCAAGAATAGTTGTAAGGGAAATAGTTGCGCATGCAAAGATAAACGCATACTCTACTATCTGCTCTCCAACTTCCATTGCATGTAATCCCATAGTGATTACAAAACAGAGAATTGCTACTTTCGCAATAATCGGAAGAATTGTGGACTTGGAAGACTTAGATAATTTGTCAAATGCGACATTCGCAATAAAACTACCAATTGCAAGAATAATAAGCCCTACAACGATATTTCCTGCGAAATGAAGCAGGCTACCTAGAATTTCTGTTACCTTTGGAATATTAAGAACACCTACAGCAAATACAGAAGCACTTAACATAATAAAGAAGAAACAGATATTTGAACAAAATACTGAGAAACTCTTTCCACCGAAGATACCTTCAGCACCAATCTTCTTAGGAACATCGTCACTGCCGAGATCCTTAAGGAAGTCTGCAAGGAACCCTGCAACAAATTTACCCACAATATAAGCTACTGTAAGAACGATAGCTGCACCGATAATCTCAGGGACTGCATCAAATAGAGAAGTAAGCATACCTTTGGCAGGATCAGAAATCGCCTTGATATTCAGCTTATCCAATGCTGCAATTGCACTAGGTACAAATATAACGATAAATACAATTTTTTCCAAAACCTTAGAGACAGTCAATGACTTACTAATGCCTGCTTTTGATGCAACTGAGTCAAAACCAACTGTAGCAGCAAGAACAATACTTGAAACAACCTTAGCAAGAATATACCCCAAAAATCCGATAAAAATCGCGGCAATTGCATCTGGTATTACCATAAACATCTTAGTCATAGCATCTTCTAAAGGATCAAGAACACCCTTAACACCTAATAGTTCAAGAGTCATCATAAGAACATAGATAAGAAGAACGTAATATACAAATTTTGAAATAACCGCTTCAAGCTTAACCGGCGTACCTGAAGTCTTTTTATTCAGACGTTCATCCAGTTGAAGTTTATGCAGCAATCCTTTCATAATGCGTGAAACTGCTTGGGCAATCAACCAACCAACGACAAAAACAAGTACGGCTAAAATAACATTAACCAGTTGCTGATTCGAAACCACCTTACCCAATAAATCTTTGAGCCACTCCATAAAAACCCTCCTTTTTTATTTAATTACGGGGCTGATAAATCAAGCCCAATTACGAGATAAATGATAAATGTTGTGGCTTTAATAAATCTCATATTTTAAAAGATTTTTCAACCTACATATAATCAGTCCTAAGTTAATACGTATAATTTTAAAAATCAACAGCTTTTAGCAAAAAAAAACAAGAAAATATTGGCATGATTGATGCTTAATTAACACTGTTAATGATAAAGGTGCTAGAAAAAGGAGAGAGATAATGACTTTCATTTACACATGTCAACAGTGTGGCAAACAGTACACTGTCTATGAGGAAGGTGACTATATATGTGATTGCGGAGACCGATTTCATTATCCATCCGCCATATCAAACCTTACAACTAATTATACGGCAACAGCTCCGCTCTTTCTGGATTCATCTAGTAGGAGTGTAAAGAGACATATTCAATTCAAACACTCCTTAAGGCCCCATATCACTAAGGTACAGATAAAGGACTGCCCTCTGGCCAAAGCCTCACTTATCTGTGCATTTTTAAGTCTTCCATTTTTCGGGATACTTGCCATTCCAGCATTACTGCTCGGTTTTGCAGCGCGAATAATGATATCCAACCCCAGATATCGATACACCGGAGACGGTGTCGCAATAGCAGCTCTTATTATAGCAACGATTAGTCTTTCAGGATGGGGAATGTGGTTGCTAAAAACTCTGTAGCCCGAATATTTAACAAAAACTCAATTAATAATGATTTTTATTATTGACTTTGATTCTTATACCCTGTATAGTATAAAATCATGCAGAGTCAGACTCTTGTCTAATATTGATAAGTTGTTTTAACATGCGCGGGTGGCGAAATTGGCAGACGCGCCAGATTTAGGATCTGGTGTCTTAGACGTGTGGGTTCGAATCCCACCCCGCGTACCATATTATTAAAAGATTGACATGATACTATAATTGGATGTTAAAAAAAGGCACTAGAAAAAATTCTTGACTAGGTATTGAATGAGCGAATCAGAACACACAAAAACCAAAAGTTTCCACCATGAAACGCTTGATGATATTCAAAATTCACGAATTTTGGTTGTTGATGATGATGAAATGGTGAGAATGCTGCTACACAAAGCATTAAAGATTCAAGGCTATGAAGTTGACCTTGCAGGAACCTTTCACGAAGCACTCGAAAAATTAGCCCTATTACACTATGACCTTATTTTAACGGACATCAACCTTCCTGATATTTCAGGAGAAGAGCTACTTGTATTCTGTAAAACCAACTATAAGTCAACTGAGGTTATTCTCATCACAGGTGCACCTCAACTGGACGGTGCGATACAGGATATAAAAAAAGGAGCATTTGACTACCTTGCAAAGCCAATCGCGCTTGAAAAACTCTATGAACGTGTAAATGCAGCCCTGATACAGTCAAAAACAAAGCACAACATTTCAATTAACACAGAAGATACTCTTTCAGATACTGGCTACTCTGTTGTACGCACTCTGGGCTCCGGAAATATGGGAGTGGTTCTTTTAGTTGAAAAAAATAAAAACTATTATGCCATGAAAATTTTGCGCAGGGAGAGTAAGGATCCGCTATCTGATCTAAAAGTAAAACGTTTCATCAGAGAGGCTGAGATTTTAGCCAAAATTGATCATCCAAATATTGTAAAAGTACTGGAATTTGGTATGTCTGGAGAAGAGGGTGTTCCATATTTTGTAATGGAGTTTATAGCAAGTCAGCCATTAAATCATTACATTGCTCAGAAAACCCTATCAACAAATGAGCAGGTATCCATAATAAGAGATATTTCCCTTGCTCTGAATGTAGTACATAATGAGGGAATCCTGCACAGAGACATTAAGCCTGGCAACATTCTAATAACAGAGGATCATCAGGTAAAACTTACAGATTTTGGAATTGCCAGAGTAGGAGATTCAAATCTTACAATCCCAACAGAAATCCTGGGATCTCCTGCCTATATGTCACCTGAGGCCTTTGACTCATCGCAGATAAAAGACCAGAGGTCAGATATATTTTCACTAGGCACTATTGCATACGAACTGTTGACTGGGCAAAAGCCGTTTAACGGAGAGACCATTGGTGAGGTTATGAATGAAATAAGGTTTAACCGCCCGATTGAGCCTATGAAAATTGTTCCTAATTTACCACCATACCTACAGGATATCCTCGCTAAAATGCTTGCAAAGAAACCAGAAGACCGTTTTGATTCAGCTGAAAAAGTTGTAGAAGCGCTTGATCATCAAAGTAAAAACATATCCCAAAAAGAGGGAATTACAGCACGCCTTCTCAGGACACTTATTCTGCGAAAGCCTACGTGGAAATAGCTTTGAATTAAACCCACCTTGGTGGGATTAAAAGAGGTATATTAATTAGACAATCCCCGAAAAGTCTTTTAGCTTACTTTTTTCATTGAGTAATATTTAAAATAAGAGAAAGTGTTTTGAGGGACAGATTGATTATCGACCATTGAAAAAACCTCTAAAGGGAGGCGACAATAAACCTGTCCCCCTTTTCCTTCCTGCAACGGTGTTTACTTTTCATCACAAATAATCCTCCATGCGTGCTTAATTTATCAATAAAACTCTCCCATGAAGTTGATTGATCGAATGTAATGTCAGACCTCAATTTCCTGAGGTCTAAGTGTAATACAAATATGTATCACCAAGAAGACTATTTACTTATTCGCTTGTTGTCTTCCAAAAGCCTTGATGAATGGTAACATAATGATCTCAAATATTTTTCTTATCGTTTTTTGTGATAAATATTACTTTTTGATCTGTTCCAGGCTGCACAGGATTTGCTTCAACATTTATACCGCAAGCAGTAGATATCTTGTCTTTCTTTTGCTAGTTAATTAAGTTTAAAGAAAATGTTAAGATTTCATCCGTGCAAAGTATAGAATCAAGCAGCCCTGAAGTAATATAGGATTTATCTTATGGGTAAATCCTTCACTTTTTTCGAAACTGAAAGGTTCCCAATATAAGATGGTTCATTAAAGCTTATTACGATTTCAAGATCTTTCATATCTTTAAACTCTGCTGGAATTCTCACGGAATTCGAACAAAGTCCACCTCAGCCATACTCCATTCTTGACAGCTCTTTCTCTTTATTTCCTGAACGAACAGAACATACTATAAAAGTTTGCTTCTTCTTTAAGTTATAAGTTGCTCTATAAATTATGCCAGAAGCCCCATTCATTGAAACAGACGTTATCTTTATTGCGTCATGATCTTCTGCTGATCTTACAGCCTCAAACTGTAGTTCATACGGGCCACCTGTTTTTATCTCATTATCACCTTCTTTTAAAACTAGAGAACCTCCAATTCCTGTTAGTAGCCCTTCAGATGATACACTATTTTTATTTATTTTAATAGATGATCTTAGGTTCGTTATATTATATTTCCCTGGAAGGGCTAAATACTCTTGTCCTGATGTAAGAATAAGTGCAGTTGAGTTATTAGCACTAGTTATGTGTAACCTAGCGCTTCTTTTATCTGGGGGAACTAGTTTCACCTTTGCAATGGGCCCACTGTACCGTGAAAATTTAAGAGTTTCTCCTTTATTTTCAGATTCAATTAAATAAAGATTTTTGCCAATAAGATGAACCTTTTGAATGGCCGTAGAATTCAATTGGTCATTTATCCTGATGGAATCTATACCAAGATCACTAAAATCCCCATTCATATTTCTATCGCAGAGAATTATTTCACTTCCCATGTATTCACCTTTTAAAATAGATGATCCAAGTAGAAAGATTTTATCCTTAGTAATGAAAGAAATTTTTATAGAGTATAGATGTTCAACTCCATTATATATCACTGGAATAGTAAATTTTGAATTGACTTTTATAGCTTTCTCAGGACTTTCATCAAATGCACCATCACCATCTATGTCAACATAACATCGATTGCTTTTTACCTTTATAAAGATTTTTCCAGCTTTGTTTATAAATGGTAACTCACCTATGCCCTCCTTATTTAAGGATAATACTTTTATACTTTCTGATCGAATTACTGATGGAACAAATTTAAGATTGGCTACACCTACAGAGGATGCGGCCTGGAGAGTAGAAGAGGCTATTCCCAGTAGTAGAAAGGTGTAAATTAGAAAGATTGTTTTCATAGGGTCTCTTTTTTATTTAAAATTTAGTGATTTTCGAAATTTAATAGCAAACTATTTAGGGAATGCTATGTTAGATAGTTACAAGCGAGTAAAATATTTTTTTACTCGCTTGCATTATCTTCATTACGCAGAGTACTTTACCTACTCTGATTTTTTATTTTGCTCCTGTTTTGCTTGTGGAACTAATTCTAAGATGTCAGCTAGTGGACGAATAATAGTCATATTCGAGATGCGCATCTGGCCTCCACTCGTTTTTTTCTTTAGACTGATTCCTACTATTTCTCCATCCTTGTTGAAAGCAGGAGTTCCATTAACAAATCCAGGAGTATAGAAGAGACGGGGCTTTTTAATGATCGCGTTAATGTATTGTTTGCTTACAGAAGGAACACGACGAAACGTTTTTCCGAGACGCGACACTGAAACTACCTCTTCTAAAACTGATAGTTGATTTTTGATGGCTTTTGTTAAATCAAGAGCCTTAAATCGTTTTTTCTCATCAGCTGTTAGAGGGTTTTTTGGAGCTATAAATACTAAATCTAATTCATCATCCTCTAGTACTATCTTTCCAGGAACCTCAGTTCCGTCAGGAAAGATAAATTTTATTGCAAGTATCTCTGTGTTTACTTTTACACTGGCACCCTGTACTTCAATGGCCCCCATCGCGGAACTAGGCCTTACTTCTGACAATGATGCAACGGCAAGGCCACTAGGGTCAATAATAGTCGTCGTAGCTTCCTGAGTCTTCTCCTGTGGTCCATTTGGCATTATCATGTCAGCCATAGGGCCCTCAACAGAGATCTTAAAAGTAATTGAAGCATGGATTATAGAGTCAGCATATTTCGAGATAAGTTCCTTTGCTAATTTCTCGTTAGAGCCCTCAGCCATTACATTTGCACTTGCCAATAGGGTGATCATCGTGATCATCGCCGCATTAAATAATTTTCTCATCATTTTTTCCTTTTTTTATTAAAAACTGTTAAAATACTAATTCCAATTAGGTTCAATCTGTAGAAAGCGTGTCTGAATACCGCGCTTAACGAAAAATGTGATACGCTTGGGGTGGTCAATTTTGATCTTCTTCAAAATATCAGCAAGCTCTTTCACATTATTTATATTGTGATTATTAACCTGCGTTAATATATCACCTTGTTTGAGTCCAGCCAATGATGCCCAACCAGACCTTTCAACTTCTGATATCATCACTCCAACTACAGTATCCTCTTTATCCTTATTTTCTTGATCCATTGGATGAAGGTTACGTGCGTTCAATTCAAAAGTATCATCTTCATAACTTTTAAATTCGCTAATAGGAGGTGGAGGTGTCTGAAATTTGACAGTTACAATTTGAGTTTTTCCGCCACGGATCAATTTAAACTCTGCCTCCTTACCAATTCGATAACGCTTTACCATAGTCGAGAATATATCGTAGTCCTCTATTTGATTAGCATCTATAATTTCTCCATCTATCGCAAGTAGTATATCGCCAACTTCAAGAGGAAAATTTTCATCAGCAAGTTTTTTATATACCATGGATATACGAACACCTTTTTTGCCTTGAATATTAAGAGCTTTAGCTAATTTTTTGGTTAACACTTGTGTTGACAATGGAAGCCACGCTTTTTTAGCTTGAACTGCTCTATCTTTTTCTGATTTTTCACCAAGCCTTATAACAGTTAAAAGAACTTGCTTTCCTCTTTCAAATTCAACAAGGATATCGCTCTTCCCGCCATTTGAGTCCATTGCTTCTTTGACAAATTGCTTTAAGTCACTACCATTGCTTACACGCTTGCCATTTACAGCAACAATAACGTCTCTATCTTTTATTGACGGTTTTGCTTCTGACGTTGCCCTACCAGAACGAATTCCTAGTACTAATAATCCATCTTTATTCTCTCTAGATTTCACCAAAGCCATTACTCTTGAGAAATCACGACCGATGATTCCTAATTCTGGGAATTCTATGATGGGAGTAAGGATATTTTCCAAAACTTCAGGGGTCAATGTAACAGATACTTCCTTGTTGTCACGCAATAATAGTAAAGTGGAGTCCTTTTCGGCAGGTAAAGCCAAGAGGATTCTATTGCATAGTGGTAGCTCTTCGTCAACCGTAGCATTAACAAGAGTACCCGCTATGCTAATTAATAAATCTCCAGCTTTAATTCCACATTTTTTTGCAGGTGAGTCTTTTAGTACGCTTCCAACGAGGACTCCTTTGTCCTGATTGACGCCTTTAAGGCGTGATTGTAAAGTGATACCCGACCAGCTTCGCAATGATCGACCATTTGCAATGATCTGGTTTACGACTTTTTTTGCTTGATTCGATGGAATAGCTCCACCTAGACTCGCAAAGCCGATTTCGTTGATTCCAACAATTTCACCTTTGGTATTTATTAGTGGACCTCCACTATTTCCGCCAAAAATGATGGCATCATGTCCGATCCAGCGTACGATCGCTCCAACATTCTCTCCATCAAGCTTCATTGCCCCACGCATATATTTAGGTAAAATCATTTCAGTATTGCTGACTATACCCTGAGTTACTGACTGGCTGATAGAACCAGGAGAGCCTAAGGCCATAACGATATCTCCGACCTTTAATTCATCAGAATTTCCCCAAAGTGCAAACGGTAACGGAGCATTAGGGTTCTTACGTTTATTGAGTTTTAATTTCAAAACTGCGATATCCGCCATTGGATCAGTTCCGACTAACTCAGCTTCAATTTCTTCACGCTCATTGTTAGATAATGTGCAGACAATACGCATGCTGTTACCTGCAACGTGGTGATTTGTTACCACATAGCCGTCGGGGCTTATAATGGCTCCACTACCAGAGCTACTAAATTTCTGAATACGTCCTCCAACTGGACTAGGACTAACTACATATATACGCACCAATGCAGGGAAAACTTTAGCGACTGAAGCCTTTATGGGGGTTGTAGCATCATCTTCACATTTGGCTGTTTGGTGATTAAAAAACAGCATGCTACATAAAACAAAAAGTAGCAAGGTACTGTTTCTCCTTTTAATAACGATTTTCATCTTTAGAAATTTCCTTCTCTTTTAATTAATGTAAGCTAAAA
Source organism: Kiritimatiellota bacterium (assembly GCA_030590505.1). Lineage (GTDB taxonomy): Bacteria > Verrucomicrobiota > Lentisphaeria > Victivallales > JAADHT01 > JAUUYH01. The sequence goes on along the minus strand of JAUUYH010000019.1, from coordinate 82 downwards.
ATTGACTTATTGCAATTTCTAGCTTATTTATTGTATATCAATAACAACTTTTTTTGTTTTGATTCAAATTATAGGTTCTTTT
>JAUUYH010000142.1 GCA_030590505.1 Kiritimatiellota bacterium | reverse complement strand
CTATTGAATATGGCAGGGCGAAGCTTGCCCAGATTCATGGCTAGTGAATAAAGGAAGTTTGCAGGAGTATTCATTCGGAATTGCTGCCTCGGCCGCACACTTATTAACATTATTTGAAAAGTCGGTTGACAAAAGGCACACAATGTGATATAATAGAATTATGATTACTTATAATTGGAATAAAGACAAAAATATATTATTAAAGAAAACTCGTGGAATCAGTTTTGAACAGGTCGTTATGCATATTCAAAATGGGGATTTAATTGATATTATCAAGCATCCCAATAGTCAAAAATATTCGAATCAAAAAATCTTAATTATAAATGTCAATAATTATATTTATACGGTACCATTTGTTGAAAATAATGATGAAAGATTTTTAAAAACTTTAATACCAAGTAGGCAATTCACAAGAAAATATATTGGAGGTAGAAAATGAAAAATATATTATTAGATCATGAAGAAAAAGAATTACTTCAATCCCTGGAAACTGAAGATTGGGTCTCCGTAGATAATTTAGAAGAAGAAATAAAGAGACACCAGAGAATTGCGAAAAACACTTTAAGAAAAGATAAAAGAATAAATATTCGACTATCTTCTCATGATTTAGAGGCATTAAAGACAAATGCCGTAGAAATGGGCTTACCATATCAAACGCTGGTCTCGAGCGTACTACATCAATATGCTACAGGAAGATTACTACAAAAAAGCAAATAGCAAAATTGATCCAGACGAACGGTGCGCCAAGAGGCGCACATAAACTAGCTGGCTAATCCAGCACGTGCAAAGTTTAAGCCTAACAGCACGGAACAGAATCTCACATTTAGGGCGGTAACAAACTAAGTGAAGCTGAGAGGATGGCGTTTCATCAGCCATAATGAACAGTGAAGGTATTTAAGTCGCGTAATTGGATGTAAATGCAAAGGGTCAAAGGTTCGTTCGTCTAGAAACCAGTATTCAAATATTTGTTAAATTAGGTTGGAATATTTGAACTTTGTCGTGATTTAGAATTTTAAAGGGGACAGGTTCATTGTCGCCTTCCCCGTGGAATGTGTTTTTCAATGGTTGATAGTCAACGGCGGAGTTTTTTGTATGTCGGAATTCATTCCGACACTTTTTATGCTACAAAATAGGGAGAGATTAATAACCAATCTCTCCCTCAAAATCGTTGACTTATTTTCTTCGGATTTGCGAATTTCGCAGATGATAGTTGATTTTAAAATAAGTGCTGTTATATTAATCTATACCGCAAGCGGTAGATGTCTTGTCTTTCTTTTGCTAGCTAATGAAGTTTAAAGAAAATGTTAAGATTTCATCCGCACAAAGTATATTATACTAAAATTATTCATAAAAAGAGCAAGTTGATTATTATGATAGAGATTGATTTTAAGAGAGTTGATATATTGATAGAGTTGGCACTGGAAGAGGATGTAAGGGAAGGGGATGCTACAAGTTTGTCTGTTATCCCTGCAGATCTTGAGATCTCTACCAGATTGGTGGCACGAGAGGATAGTGTGGTTGCTGGTTTGCCAGTTGCTGAGCGGGTATTTAAGGCAGTTGATAGTGCGATTGTCTTCACCTCAGTGGTTTCAGACGGATCGCATGTTTCTCCCGGAGCTGTTCTTGCTGAGATTCGTGGGAATGCAGCAAAGTTACTAACTGCTGAACGTACTGCCCTTAATTTCCTTCAGCGTCTCTCGGGCGTTGCTACAGCATCTGCGAAGTACGCAAAAGCGGTAGAGGGAACTGAAACAGTTATTCTTGATACACGAAAGACTACGCCAGCGTGGCGAAATCTTGAGAAATATGCCGTTGCACTTGGTGGTTCATCAAATCATCGTATGGGATTGTATGACCGTATAATGATCAAAGATAATCACAGGGAGCTTGCCGGACTTGATGGAGAGAAGGGAATTACCCGCTCAGTAAAAAAGGCAAGAGAGATGTTTCCATTACTTGAAATTGAAGTTGAAGCTGATACTATAGATGAAGTACGTGAGGCGGCAGATGCGGGTGCAGATTATATTCTTCTTGACAATATGAGCAATAATAAAATGACCGAATCGGTAAATGTAAATGCAGGACGTGCAAAACTTGAGGCGAGTGGTGGTATAACTCTTGAGCGTATTCCGTCTATTGCAGCTATTGGAGGTATAGATTTTATCTCTGTGGGTGCATTGACTCATTCAGTCAAGGCAGTTGATATTTCAATGGAGGAGTGCGGTTGATGTAGAAAAAGGGTATGTATCTCTTTGATTTTTGGGCGTGGTTGCCAGAAATTAATAAACTACCTCGATGTCTACTCGAGCATTGCGACAGATCTGTAAAGCAGATAACCATACGAGGTATATACGCTTTTAATAAAAGCTTGGCAAAATATATTTTTATATGAGAATAAAACCCACCTTGGTGGGATTTAAAATAAATTATGCGAAATACGCAATAATAATATAACGGAGGATTGAGTTATGGAAGATCAAAAAAAAGACAATGTAAATGCAGAAGAAGTTAAGGTTGACGCAGAAGTAACTGATAAGAAGGAGCAAGAACAGGTTATTGATGTGAAGCCAAAAAAGAAGAGATTGAAAAAGATTCTTCTCTATTGTGCTATTGTTTTTGTAGGATTTCTTCTGATACTATCGGTCTCGCTCGGCTTTATTGTAAAAAGTGCCGTCAATAATTTTATGCCACCGCTAACAGGAACAGATGTTAGTATGGGCAGCTGTTATATTAATCCGTTTACGGGCTCTTTGAATATTAAAAATTTTGTTATAGGAACTCCTGAAGGATTTAAGGCTGAGAACACTTTTGTATTGAAAGAGGTTTATGTAGATATAGGTTTGTTATCTCTTCTCTCTGATAAGATTATTATAGAAAAGATTCTTGTTGACGGAATGGATGTTACTCTTGAAACAACATTGACTGGAACCAATATTGGCGCAATTAAGGATAATGTTGATAAGGCTACAAAAACGGAAGAGGCGGAAGAAGAGGAGAAAGAGGCTGAAGAAGAGTCAACCGGTGATGAGAAGGAGTCTAAAGGTAAGGGACTTCAAATTGATGATTTTAAGTTTATTAACTCTCATGTTATTTTGGCGACGGGTGGAGTTGAAGGTGGAACTCCTATTCCTGATATTAAAATGACAGGAATTGGTGCGGATTCAGAAGGTGGAGCTTCGTCAGCCGAAGTTTTCAATGAGGTTATGACAAAGCTCTATGTGGCAATTGTTGACGCGGTCAAGGATGTGAGTGCAGAGCAGTTGTCAGATGGAACAAATAAAGCTGTTGAATCCATAAAAGAGGGAAGTGATTCTCTAATTAAGGGTGTTAAAAACCTGTTTGGTGGCGATGAGAAATAGAACAAAAAAAATCATACTGATCTCTTTTGGACTTTTTTTTATTATGATATGTACCGTTATCGGTATTTTTATATATATCTTTGCCGGAATCTTTGATGAAAAACCAGGTGTTCTCGTTATGAGAACGCCTGATTATAAACAACTTCAGAGTGCTATAGGCAAGATTGAGAGTGCTTTGAATCTTGAAATGAAGGATGACGGTGTTAGCAATAACCTTGTTGAAGGTCTCGGCATTGATATTGAATCTCTAGAGAGTTGTAATGTTCAAGATCTTGATTTGGGAAAGTTGTTGAAAAACATTGATCTAAGTAAGGCTATGGCTACGTTGTCGCAGCCTGGTGCACTTAACGGTACATTGCTCTTTACTAAAGATGAGGTTAATGCCTTTATTGATTCAGCATTATCAGCAGATAAGATAAATACGGAAATTAAAGGTCTATCTGACAAAGAGGAGTTAATTAAGGTATATGATGCATTTTTCAAGGATGGCCGTTTTACGCTTAAAATAAGTGTTGATCCCGAGATTAATTCTCCATTTGGCAAGTACTGCAATATTGTAATTGTATTTACTCCGCAAGTTATAGATCATCATCTTGAATTTGAGCTTCATTCTACAAATGTCGGCTCGATTTCTCTTCCCGTCACATATTTGAAGAATAGTATAAATAATCAACTTCGTATGTATGAACAGAGTGAAGACGGGGAAGCCCTATTATCCATTCTAACAAATCTAAAAATAGACAATGATAGTTTTGAATTGAAATATGATCTTCAGAAGCTGTCCGTGTTTACTCTTGATAAATTACCACAGATAAAGCGAATAAAAAGTTCACCAGATAAAGCTGAGGCAATAATGGAGCTATTTCAATAGATCACTGTAAATAGTGTCTGAACGGGGGGGGGTATTTAATGACAACATTTTTTGTACAAGTTTTGTCAAGAAACCCAACTTTTCGTTCAGCCAATAAATAGCGGGCACTCTTTTCTTATGTTTAATTTTAGTAAAAAGCTCACATTTGCCCCTGGTGGTTACAGAGAACTGTGGATGATTGCATATCCGTTAATTATTACGAATGCGGCCCATACCGTTATGCAGTTTGCTGACCGTAAATTCCTCTCAAGTAACTCCACTGAGGATATCGCAGCTGCCTTGCCAGGTGGAATACTTGCATTTACTTTTTTCACTTTTTTTATGGTTTCCACTGGATTTACAGCGGCAATAGTCGCACAATATCATGGAAAAAAAGATTATAAAAAATGTGCAACGGTACCGTGGGCTGGATTCTATTTTGCTATCTTCGCAGGTTTAATCTGCTCGTATGTGCTTATTTCACCAGGAGAGTGGTGTATTGAGAGTGGCAAACATGCGGCACATATCCTAGAAAAAGAGAAGGGATACTTTAGAATGATGATGCCAGGTGGAGGTTTTCTATTTATAACTGCGGCATTTTCTGCATTTTTTTCCGGGCGTGGCAAGACTTGGACTGTAGCAATTATCAATATCATTGCCTGCCTTGTGAATATTTTACTTGATTATATACTGATATTTGGTCATTTTGGTGCGCCGCCACTAGGGATTGAGGGAGCGGGGTTAGCTACAACTCTTTCGTGCTGCCTTGCTGCGACTATCGCATTTCTGTTTTTTATCTTTCAGAATCAGAAACGTTATCCTACACGAAGTAATTGGGGAGTGAATTTTGATGATATGAAGCGTCTGCTCTCTTTCGGAACACCTGCAGGAATTCAGATCTTTTTTTCAGTTAGTGCATTCTCCTATATTATATTTCTAATAGGAAGTATTGGTTCATCGGAACTGGCGGCAACCACAATTGCACTGTCTATAAATATGATCGCTTTTATGCCACTGCTTGGAATCTCTGAAGCAACAAGTATTCTAACTGGAAGATATATGGGGAAGGGGAGGCAGGATATTGCAGAAAAATTGGCATATAAAGGCTGGAGACTATCTACAGCTTATATGTTATTTACTGGAGCTTGTTACATTATTTTCCCTGATCTATTACTGGGCTTTTTTAAACCTACATCTACAACAAGTAGTATCGATTTTTTAGATGTGATGCGATCTGGGAAAATTATTCTTCTATGTGCTGCATTTTACAACCTATTTAATGCTATTAGATTTATTTTTATGGGGGCTTTGCGCGGAGCTGGAGATACAAAAGCACCTATGTGGATTATTATTGCCTGTTCATGGGGATTTCTCGTTCCGGGCGGGTACCTTTTAATCTATATTATGAATGTGTCTATTTTGAAAGTCTGGATGTTTTTAACTGTTTACAGCGGCGTAGTCGGACTTATGATTTTTCTTCGTTTTAAATTAGGAAAATGGAAACAAATTAATATGACGGGAGTGCCTCAGGAATCTCTTGTGCCACCAACATATTTGGATGCAATTGATTCCGAGTAGATATTTTTTAATATTTTTGCAAAGAAGGGTTGAAAATAACGTTGCAATCAATTATACTATTTGAGTTAAGAAATGATAAAAAAAGAAATTATATATTTTTATATGGTACGCCCCAAGAGATGGGGAATAAAACCCACCTTGGTGGGATGAAAATATGTGTATGTTATTTTTGGCAGTCCCTAAGAAAGAATTAATTTAATAATAGTTTGAGAGTAATTATGAGAGCATCAGTACTAGCAATGATTATGGCAGGTGGTGAGGGAACGCGATTGCATCCTTTAACTCAACAACGAGCAAAACCATCGGTACCTTTTGGCGGAAAATTTCGTATAATTGATTTTGCCTTGAGCAATTTTGTTAACAGCGGAATTAACAGCATTTTTGTAATTACTCAGTTTAGATCACAGAGTCTGACTGAGCATATTATTAACGGCTGGAATATCAGTAGTGCCCAGGGAAAGGGACGTTTTATTATTCCTGTTCCAGCTCAGATGCAGACTGCGGATAAATCGTGGTACAGTGGTACTGCTAATGCAATTCACCAGAATGTTTATTTAATTGAGGATTTTGAGCCTGATCTTGTTGCTGTATTCGGTGGAGATCATATTTATAGAATGGATGTCAGCCAGATGACTGATCTGCACCTGAAAAAAAAGGCTATGGTTACTGTTGCCGCAATTCCAGTCCCTATCGAGGAGGCATCAGATTTTGGTGTTCTGCAGGTAGATGAGTCGTGGAAAATTATTGGATTCCAAGAGAAGCCTAAAAATCCAACTCCAATGCCTACAGATCCAACTAAAGCACTTGTCTCTATGGGGAACTATATTTTTAACTCCAAGGATTTAATCAGACTTCTCAAAGATGACTCCATTAAGGAAGGCAGTTCTCACGATTTTGGAAAAGATATTTTGCCATCGCTGGTGAAATCTGATAAGCTTTTTGCGTATAACTATCATATGAATAAAATTCCTGGACAGAGCGG
>JAUUYH010000049.1 GCA_030590505.1 Kiritimatiellota bacterium | reverse complement strand
GGGTGATTACGGGGTTGGAATGATTTTTCTTCCTAGGCAGAAAAAACTTGCTTCGCAATGTATGAAGATTGTTGAGAAAACACTGGATTCATGCTCGCTTCCTCTCCTAGGATGGCGTGATGTGCCGATTGATATATCCTGCCTCGGTGAACTCGCTTCTGAATCCTGCCCTGTCATAAAACAGGTCTTTATGGCGAAAGAGTCTGCTGATATGGATGCTGCTGCTTTTGAACGCAAACTCTATCTTGCAAGACGTATTATGGAAAATGAGATTGCGAAACTCGCAAATATCGGGGATAGCTTTTATGTAGTAAGCCTCTCTTCTAAAACTATTGTCTATAAAGGATTGCTACTTGCTCCGCAAATTCTAAAGTTTTTCCCAGATCTCAAGGATAAAAAAATGAAAAGTGCCTTAGCACTTGTTCATCAGCGTTATAGTACTAATACTTTTCCTACATGGTCACTTGCGCAACCTTTCCGCTATATGGCACATAATGGTGAAATCAATACTTTGCGCGGGAACTTGAACCATATGAGTGCACGCGAAACTGCATTTAAATCAGACCTTTTCGGGAAAGATATTAAAAAATTATTGCCAGTAATTCCTGAGGGATTGAGTGACTCTGGCTGTCTGGATAGTGCAGTTGAATTTTTGCACTCTACCGGGCGTTCTATGCCACACACAATGATGATGCTTATACCAGAAGCGTGGGGAGAACAGTATCATCTAGGTCTTGATCTTAAAGGCTTTTTTGAGTATCATTCAGCTTTGATGGAGCCGTGGGATGGTCCGGCTGCTGTAGCATTTTCTAACGGTGATTCCATTGGTGCATTGCTTGACCGAAATGGATTGCGTCCCGCAAGATATACGATAACGCGTGACGGATTTATCGTCATGGCATCAGAAGCAGGAGTTATTGAAATTCCGGAGAAGGATGTTGCAACGAAGGGACGACTGGGTCCAGGTCAGATGATTTATGTTGATTTTGAAAAAAATCGAGTCCTTTTTGACTCGGAGATTAAGCATATCATTGCACGCCAGAATCCTTACAGGCGCTGGTGTGATGAGAATAGAATTTCTTTGCACGGATTTTTTAATGCAGTCACGCACGTTGAAGTTGATGAATCAAAATTATTAGAGAAACAGAGGCTCTTCGGATATACCCGTGAAGAGCTAAGTATGATTCTTGTCCCGATGTCAACATCTGCGCATGAACCGACAGGGGCCATGGGCAATGATGCGGCATTAGCTGTGCTTTCTGAGAAACCACAACTGCTTTTTGCATATTTCAAACAACTTTTTGCTCAGGTTACCAATCCGCCAATTGATCCAATCAGAGAAGCGATGGTGATGAGCCTGATGACATACATTGGAAATAAGGGAAATATTTTACATGAAAGTCCGCAGTTGGCACATCTTGTAAAATTGAAACATCCAATTCTTTCAAATGATGATCTTGAGAGACTGCAAGGTTCATCTTTGGCGACGTTTTCATCTATGAAATTAGCAATCTCCTTTAATAAAGGCACTGGAGCAGAACTAAAGAAGGCATTGGATAGATTGAATAAAGCAGCAGAAAAAGCGGTAAAAAGTGGTATATCTGTAATTGTTCTTTCAGATAAAAAATTGCCAGATGGAGAGATTCCTATACCATCACTTCTGGCTGTCGCATCTGTAAACCAGCATCTGGTGAAAAAAGGAATTCGGACAAGTGCCGGTCTTGTTGTCGAAACTGGTGAGGCTCGAGAGATTATGCATTTTGCCCTACTTCTTGGCTTTGGGGCAACTGCGATTAATCCATACCTGGCTTTTGAATCTATCTCATCTCTTGTTGCCAACTCATTTACAGGCGAGTTGAGAGACGATGCTACTGCAGTAGAAAATTATGTGAAAGCGATCTGCAAGGGCCTGATGAAAATTATGTCCAAAATGGGAATATCCACTCTTCGCAGTTATCGTGGTGCTCAGATATTTGAGGCACTCGGCTTGAATGAGGAATTTATTGGTGCTTATTTTTCTGGTGTTGCATCACGTATCAGTGGTATCGGCCTTGATGAAATTGCGAAAGAGGCAAAAGAGCGCTTTGATGCGGCTTATAATCCAGAACCAACTGTTCCTAACATCTTACCTTCAGGTGGGCAGTACCACTTTAGAAATAACGAAGAGAAGCATCTCTGGACTCCTGAAACTATAACCAACCTACAGCAATCAACATGGAGTAATAATTATCCACTTTTTAAAGAGTACTCTGCTGCAATTAATGATCAGGAGAAAAACCTCTGCACACTACGTGGACTGTTTAAATTTAAAAAGCGTAAATCAATTCCGCTAGATAAGGTTGAACCAGCCGCAGATATTGTAAAACGCTTTGTGACCGGAGCAATGTCATTCGGCTCAATCAGTAAAGAGGCACACGAAACAATAGCGATTGCTATGAACCGTCTTGGGGGAATGAGCAATAGCGGAGAGGGAGGAGAAGATCCTGTAAGGTTTATCCCACTTCCGAATGGTGACTCTTTGTCTAGTGCCATTAAACAAATCGCAAGTGGACGCTTCGGCGTAACGGCTGAGTACCTGGCAAATGCAAAGGAGCTTCAAATTAAAGTTGCACAGGGAGCAAAACCTGGTGAAGGTGGACAACTACCTGGCCATAAGGTTAACGATGTGATTGCTAGAGTTAGAAATTCGACCCCTGGTGTTACACTTATTTCTCCTCCGCCACATCACGATATTTATTCAATTGAAGACCTTGCTCAACTTATTTATGATCTTAAAAATGCTAACCCTGATGCTAGGGTTTCTGTGAAACTCGTATCTGAAGTGGGCGTTGGGACCGTTGCAGCAGGTGTATCAAAGGCACACGCTGAAATGGTACTAATTAGTGGACATGATGGCGGTACTGGAGCATCTCCTCTTACCTCTATTAAACACGCAGGTCTTCCTTGGGAACTCGGCCTAGCTGAGACTCAACAGACTCTTGTCTTAAATAAATTGAGAGATAGAATTCGTGTACAGGTCGATGGACAGCTTAAAACCGGGCGCGATGTAATTATTGGTGCAATGCTTGGAGCTGAAGAGTTTGGTTTTGCGACAACAGTGCTTGTTGTATGCGGTTGTGTTATGATGAGAAAATGTCACTCCAACACATGCCCTGTCGGCGTAGCAACCCAGGATCCAGAACTACGTAAACGCTATAAAGGAAAACCTGAATATCTCGTCAATTTCTTCACTATGCTTGCCGAAGAAATTCGTGAATATCTTGCAGAACTTGGATTTGAAAAACTTGACGATATTATTGGGAGAAGTGACTTGCTTGAAGTTAACGAGGCAATCAATTTTTGGAAAACTAAGAATCTTGATTTCTCCAAAATCTTCGAGTGTACCGCAAATATGGGACTGCCTGTACGACAGAGCCAACCACAGGATTATGGTATCTCAAAGGCTTATGACAACAAGCTGATCAAAAAAACAAAAAAGGCAATAGAAACACGAGTGCCGATAAGTGCGGAATTCGCAATTTCCAATATGGATAGAAGTGCTGGTGCAATGCTTTCATCAGTCGTTGCAAAAAAATATGGAAATAAAGGATTACCTGATGATACACTTGATCTGACATTCAAAGGTTGTGCTGGGCAGAGCTTCGGAGCATTCCTTTCCAAAGGTATCACATTTACTCTTATCGGTGAATCCAATGATTATGTAGGTAAAGGACTCTCTGGCGGGAAACTTATAATCAAACCCCCTGAAGAAATTACATACAACGCTTCAGAAAATATCATTGTCGGTAATGTTGTACTCTACGGAGCAACATCTGGTGAAGTTTACATAAACGGTCATGCAGGAGAACGTTTCTGTATCCGTAATAGTGGTGTACACACTGTCGTTGAGGGAGTCGGAGATCACTGCTGCGAATATATGACTGGTGGTCGAGTTGTTGTTCTCGGACCTACTGGAATTAATTTTGGTGCCGGAATGAGCGGTGGAATTGCTTATGTATATGATAAACGTCACCGTTTTGATGCATATTGCAACCTCGATATGATTGACCTAGAAACACTTTCTGATCCCGATGATATCAAAGAACTTAAATCTATGATAAAAAATCACCTAAAACATACAGGCAGCTTGAAAGCCAAAGAGATTCTGGATAACTGGAAAGCTGAGCTCCCACGCTTTGTAAAAGTCTTCCCAATGGAGTACCGTCGTATCCTTGGACTGATGATGAAAGAGGATGAAGCTGTGGAACGCATAGTAGAGCAGTCCTAAAAAAGGGACAGGAAAAGGGGACGGTGAATACTTGCCTACCCGCAGAATATGTTTTACTAACGGTTGATAATCAACCTGTCCTTTCTTTCTTACTCTGTAGTGCGGGCATCCTTGCCTGCACACGCAGGATAAAGAAACATACAAGGAAAAGCGCCCCCTTAATTTCTAGCTCGTGAAAAAGATGGGCTAGTGAATGAGGTGGAATTTGCGAAATTCGCAGAAAGCAAACAGAGTTTTATTTGCATCATGTAGGGGGTGATAATCAATCTGTCCCTTGATTTTTCTAATTGTCTAAAAATAGGGAGCCATTTTTAGATAGGTGGAAACTTTTAAACTGCTGAAATGAGGATGTTACAACTTGACGTTAATTCATTATTGAGAGGCTTATTTGTCTTTAACTTTTTGGTATATAGTTCCTTATGGTTTCTTAAAGGGGTCAGACCCTTTTGGAGGCCTATTGAAATAGCTTAACTCTTTTGTTTATAATAAATTATGGTTTTTGAATTATTTTTAAAGCAACTTATCTCTTAATGGAAATACCATAGTGCGGGTTGGGCTAGTTGATTGATAATAAATTACTAACGCATATTTCAAAGAATCTTTTGAGGCTCTCTGAAATCTTAAATTCAGAGGGAGGGTGGTGGATGTCGAATTTTCTTCAAGTAGCATGCGTTGTCCCCAACGCATTCAGCAAGCAACCAAAAAAGCCCAAAAAAAGGCAATATAAGCTCAAAAAGCGACGGAGGGCTTGCCACTAATGTAGCATAACCGTCTCGGTTGTGAATTCGCTCGGAGGCGTCTCGCCTCCAACGAAGTAACAAAAGTGAATAAGAAAACCCAAGCTTAACGGTTACAAGATGATGAAGGAGTGATAATCAACCTGTCCCTTAATTTTGCTGACTTCTGATCTCTGATCTCAGATCTCTGATCTCAGATCTCAGATCTCCGACCTCTTCCCCATTAACCATCAACCTTTTCTACATTGCTTTAGTAATTCGCTTCCTGTAGTTTTTGTGAATTGATCTATAAGCTTTTTTGTTTTTTCTGTTCCTTTGTTTGCAAGTACAATAAGCGCATTGCGCCTTAGTCCTGTTACCCCAGTATATTCAATAGTTGTCCCTTTTATTGCAGTTTTTAATTGAGAACTCGGAATGGTCAGTAGCCACTCAAGATCTACCTCAAATGGGGGTGGTAGATCACTTTTTGGACAATTTGTTGTACAAAGATCACAACCGAATATCCAATCACTGATAAGTTTTTGCTCACTTTTGGTAAGCATTCCACGCTTTTCGATAGTCAAGTGACTTCTACATTTCTGATAACTGAAATGATTATCCACTGTCAGTGCACCTGTAGGGCAGGCTTCTATGCATCTGCAGCACTTTGAGCAGTGCAGATCCATTTGTGAGGGGAGGGGACTGGGTAAAAACACTTCTTCTGCATCTGTAAATATCTCTCCAATAAAGCAACCGCTCCCATTTTTTGCAGTTAACAGGCATGAATTGAATCCTATTCTGCCGATTCCTGCCATTACCGCAAGTGCTCGTTCGGCAACTGGTGCTGTGTCAATGGAGATCTCTGTGCGAATATCGCAACTAATTTTACTCTTGAGTTTTTCTGCGAATTTCGCAAGAATATCTTTTCCGTATGTATGGTAATCCATCTTCATTGCGTAACCCGCAACTTTACCTGAGAGTTCAGGGTCAGTCGCTGATTTTAAAAATGGTGGCTGGTAGGGTAGTGTGGTAAATGGAATTGCTACAATGATAACCGATTTCGCCCACGGGTGCAGTTTTAGCGGATTGGAACGAAGCTCAAGCGAGTTTTGTATATATCCTGGATATTCTGAAAAATCCTGATCTGCGAAGTTCGCAGACAGTTCAATTTTAAGTTTTTGCGTAAGACGTAAAAAACCGAGTTCAGCAATGCCGAACTCGGTTTTTATATTTTCTATTACACTGTTTGTTAAGTTAATATTCATATTATATACCGCAAGCGGTAGAGATCTTGTATTTCTTTATCCTGCTTTTTCTACAGCAACGGCAACGGCAACTGATGCTCCGACCATCGGATTGTTTCCCATTCCGATAAGTCCCATCATCTCAACATGTGCCGGTACAGATGAAGATCCTGCGAACTGAGCATCTGAGTGCATTCTTCCCATTGTGTCAGTCATTCCGTATGATGCTGGACCTGCACCCATATTGTCGGGATGTAATGTACGCCCTGTTCCACCTCCTGATGCAACTGAGAAGTATTTTTTGCCCTGTTCCATACACTCTTTCTTGTATGTTCCAGCTACAGGATGTTGGAAGCGTGTCGGATTTGTTGAGTTTCCTGTGATCGATACATCAACACCTTCGTGATGGTTGATTGCAACACCTTCTCGTACATCATCTGCTCCGTATGATTTTACCTTTGCTCTCTCGCCGTCTGAGTATGCAGTCTCTTTGACTATTGCAAGTTTACCTGTTTTGTAATCAAATTTAGTTTGTACATGTGTAAAACCGTTGATTCTTGCAATGATTTGAGCGGCATCTTTACCTAATCCGTTAAGAATTACACGCAATGGAGCTATACGAGCTCTATTTGCGGATCTCGCAAGTCCGATTGCTCCCTCTGCTGCAGCAAATGACTCATGCCCTGCAAGGAATGCAAAACATTTTGTCTCTTCTTTCAACAACATTGATGCAAGATTTCCGTGCCCGATTCCAACCAGGCGGTCGTCAGCTACTGAGCCAGGAATACAGAATGCCTGCAGTCCTTCTCCAAGAGACACTGCTACATCTGCAGCAATCTTCTGACCTTTCTTTATTGCAATTGCTGCACCTAGAATATATGACCAACATGCATTTTCAAAACAGATAGGCTGAATCTCTTTCACGACATCATAGATATTCAGTCCTTTGTCTTTACAAATCTTTTCTGCCTCTTCCAACGAAGCTATATCATATTTCTTCATCACTTCGGTGATGCTCGAAATCCTTCTTTCATATCCTTCAAATAAAGCCATTTTATGCTCCTTTTTTAAACGGCAATTGGCCGCTAATATTTCATTTAGGTGGGTGACCGCAAGTGGCAACCCTATATCTTTTACGTTTTCCAAACTCCAGAACTCTTAACTTCTTAACTCCAGAACTTCAGAACTCTAGAACTTCCAAACTTCCTATTTATGTCTCGGATTAATAGTTTTTACTGCGTCATCAAAGCGTCCGTAAGTTCCAGTTGCTTTTGCCAGTGCTTCTCCTGCGTCTGTACCTTTAGAAATAAGATCCATCATAATTCCCATCTGAACGTATTTATAACCGATAATTTCGTCATTAATGTCAAGGGCAAGTTCGCACACATAGCCCTCTGCCATTTCAAGGTAACGCGGACCTTTAGCTATTGTACCGTACATAGTACCAGTAACACTTCTTAGACCTTTACCTAAATCTTCAAGTCCAGCACCGATTGGAAGGCCGCCTTCTGAAAAGGCAGTTTGCGAACGACCGTAAACAATCTGAAGAAACAGTTCGCGCATTGCAACATTGATTGCATCACATACCAAGTCAGTATTCAGAGCTTCAAGAATTGTCTTGCCGGGAAGAATTTCAGATGCCATTGCAGCGGAGTGAGTCATTCCAGTACAACCCAATGTTTCAATCAAGGCTTCTTCTATGATTCCGTTTTTAATATTCAGTGTAAGCTTACAAGCTCCCTGTTGAGGTGCACACCAGCCGACACCGTGCGTTAAACCTGAAATGTCTTTAATCTCTTTTGCCTGTACCCAGGCTCCCTCTTCTGGTATTGGTGAAGGTCCATTGTTTGGGCCTTGAGCAATACACATCATCTCTTCTACCTCAGGGGTATAATTCATGCTGAACTCCTTATTGTCCCCAAATGATGGGGGATGGTTGATAATTCCAAAAGAGATAAACAATACGACATTTTTACTAAAAAGCAAGTAGTAATTCGTGATTCGTCACAAAGAGGACAACTATCAACCTGTCCCCTTTCAGACTTCAACCTGTCCCCTCTCAGACCCTCTTTTCTTAATCTTTGTTTTAATCAAAACTCTTCTTTCTTATTTCTAATGTAGCATAACCGTCTCGGTTGTGAATTCGCTAGGATGCGTCTCGCCTCCAACGAAGTAGGAAAAAAGTAGCATGCGTTGTCCTCAACGCATTAAGCAAACAACCAACAAGCAAAAAAAGGCAATAAAGAAAGCCTTACAGGCAGTTCTTTTGCTTATTTTTGTACATTTCTTTTAGCTTTTGCTATTGCGAATCTCGCAGTTATCCGGTTTTAGCATGGCTTTTTGTGGCTAAATAATGTTGATCCAAAGATTGCCGGAGATATGTTTTTATAACCGCCTGTCTGCTGACGTTTAATCCAGTGGCAACCTCATCAAGTTCATTCAGCATGATTTTAGAAAAATCAATATTAACTTTGTGTGTGGCTGATTTTATTTTACCTTTATTTGAGAAAAATTTTGAAATATCTTCTCCTTTATCCGCCATATCTGCAATTTCTTCCGCAGTTGATTTATTTAATATTTTTTTCATATAATGTTTGCTCCTGGCTAGTTGATTTCCATAAAGTAACAAGGTGATAATACTCTTCATCATTAACATCTCTAATTTCAAAAATAACTGAATAAAGAATACCATTCACCCAACCGATTGCCCTAAATTGTTCAGGTACATCTGATCTACAATCTTCGTAATATGGATGTCTCCATATTTCCTGAACCTCTTCAAAGCCAATTTTACGTTTTGGGTTTTTTCTTAATAATTCACTTTTTGATTAATCAAACTTAAAATTCATATTGTATATATAACAGTTATACCGCTAGATGTCAAGTGAAATGAAAAATTACTTTTTTATTTCATTTAATGTAGCATAACCGTCTCGGTTGTGAATTCGCTAGGAGGTGTCTCGCCTCCAACGAAGTAGAAAAAAAGTAGCATGCGTTGTCCTCAACGCATTAAGCAAACAACCAACAAGCAAAAAAAGGCAATAAAGAAAGCCTTACAGGTAGTTATTTTGCTTATTTTTGTACATTTCTTTTAGCTTTTGCTATTTGCGTTGAGACAACGCAAGCTTTTTCAGGTTTTGCTATTTGTAATGGTCGATAATTAACCTGTCCCCTTCAATATGTCCCCTTCAATAGTTCCATGTCAGTCAGGAATGTCTAACGTACTTCAGAAGCCTTTCAGGTATGATTACTATCATCTCTAACGTACTTGGACTTCGCACATTTTATTTACTTCTTCTTTTAATCTTTGTTTTTCCCCTTCCTCTCCCTCTGCCTTTGAACAAGGCAGAGGGAGGGGGGAGGTCGCTTTTTCTTTTAAAGAAAAAACGACATTGGCTCCAACGACACAAGGTCGCTGGTGGCCTAAGGGGAAGAAGTTCTAGAGTTCTGAAGTTCTGGAGTGGTAGAGTTCTGGAGTGGTAGAGTGGTAAAATTCTTCTCTTTGTATTTTAGTGCTACCCAATAAGAAAAGCAACAAGGGGGTAGTGTGCCAACCAAAGCGAGTACAAGCTTTGTCTGCGAATTTCGCAAAAAATATTGTTTGTGTAGCTATGAAGTTGTTTTTTTTTGCTTATGAGCTATGTTAACTGTTTTTCTTATTAAAAATGGATTGTGAAAATATAGGTTTTATTATGTCAGATATTATTGGATTGCAGAAAAAATATTTAGTCCCGACTTACTCGCCGGAATTGCTTTTTGTCAGAGGTGAAGGGTGTCGGTTATGGGATCATAAAAACAGAGAATTTCTTGATTTTGCATCAGGAATAGGAGTGTGCAGCCTTGGTCATGCTCACCCTGTTGTTGCGGATGCCGTATCTAAGCAGGTATCAAAGCTTGTGCATGTCTCAAATCTTTATATGAACGAAAATCAGCCTAAGTTGGCGGAGAAACTTATCAAGCACTCTTTCCCAGGTGGTGTATTTTTTGCAAACAGTGGAGCAGAGGCTAATGAGGGGATGATAAAACTTGCAAGAAAGTACGGTTCATCAAAGGGGAAATTCGAGATTATTACAATGAATGATTCTTTTCATGGTAGAACACTTGCGACTCTCGCAGCTACTGGAAGAGCAAAATTTAGAAAAGGCTTTGAACCCCACATGCCTGGCTTCTACCATGTACCGTTTAATGATATTGAAGCACTGAAAAAACAGATTACACCTCGCACTTGTGCTGTAATGATAGAGCCTGTTCAGGGAGAGGGTGGCATAATTCCTGCTGATCCTGAATATCTGAATGCGGTAAGGGCGTTGTGTTCGGAACATGATATAATGCTGCTCTTTGATGAGGTTCAGTGCGGTATGGGACGGACAGGGACATTTTTTGCATGGCAGCATTACGGAGTTAAGCCTGATGCTGTATCATTAGCGAAAGCACTAGGAAACGGTTTTCCTATCGGGGCGTTTATTGTGAAGGAGAAGTATAAGCATATACTTGACCTCGGAACACATGCAACTACTTTTGGTGGTACTCCTTTGGCTTGTGCGGCTGCATTAGCGGTTCTAAATGTTTTTGATAATGATAATATACTTAAAAATTGCAAAGAGATGAGCACCTATCTATTCGGAAAACTTCAGGCTCTGAAAGAGAAATACAGTCAGATTGTTGAGATAAGGGGAGCGGGTTTGATGATCGGAATTGTATTTGATGAGCCTGCTGGATGGCTGAAGAATATGACTGAAAAAGAGGGACTGCTTACTCTTACTGCTGGAGAGAATGTGTTAAGGCTTCTGCCACCTCTTATTGTTACGAATGATGAAATTGACCAAGCTATTGACATAATTGACCATGCTATAGCTCAAAAGGAGAATAAATGAAAAAGGATTTATTGAATGTTGAAGATTTGACATCTGCGGATCTCGCAAATATTATAGCACTATCAGAAAAGATAAAACTTAACCGTCTTGACTGGCATCACCTCTCACTTGCTGGAAAAAGTATCGGGATGATCTTTTCTAAATCATCCACACGAACAAGAGTATCTTTTGAAGTTGGTATTAGCGAGCTTGGTGGAAATTCATTATTTCTCGATAGCAATGATATGCAGCTCGGACGTGGTGAAACAATTGCAGATACGGCAAAAGTACTTAGTCGTTATATTCACGGTGTAGTTATCCGAACATACAGCCATGATGATGTGGTCGAGTTTGCGAAGAACGCACATTTTCCCGTTATCAATGCACTGACAGATGAGTTTCATCCATGTCAGATACTAACGGATCTTTTTACAATTAACGAGTTTAGTGGAAAGCTTGATGGGGTTAAGGTGGCTTACGTCGGGGATTGTGCAAGCAATATGGCAAACTCAATAATACTTGCTGCGAAACTCGCAGGTCTTGATCTTGTTCTAACATCTCCTGAAAAATACAAACCGCATGCTGAACTTATGGATTCTGTAAATAGTGATAATTCCAATGTCTCATGGACTACAGATGTGTATGCAGCTGTCAAAGACGCTGAATATATTTACACGGACGTATGGGTAAGTATGGGGGATGAGAAGGAGAAAGAGGAACGAGTGGAGCTTTTGAGCCCTTATCAAGTAAATATGGATATAGTTTCTGCCGCATCAACGGGTGTAAGAGTTATGCACTGTCTGCCAGCACATAGGGGAGAGGAGATCTCCGAAGAGGTCCTGAACTCCAATCAATCCATTGTTTTTGATCAGGCGGAAAATAGACTGCATGTTCAGAAAGCAATTATGACAATGCTTCTTGACGAAAATTGGGATCAGATACTGAAAGCGTGATTAAGGAGATAAAAATGGCTGAAAAAGATAAAATAATATACCTAAGTGGTCCGATAATGGATGAGCACCTCGGCACAGCAAGAGCATGGCGTAAAACAGCGAAAGTAGATCTTCAGGAGAAATTCGGCATACTCGACCCAATGCGACGGCAGTTTGTTGACCGTCAGGTTGACAGTGCTAATGAAATCGTGGAATTTGACCTTCAGGACGTACGGGATGCAGATATAATTCTTGTAAACTACAATAAAGCAAGCATCGGGACAAGTATGGAGGTTTTTTACGCTGCACATGATCTCGGTAAATTTGTCGTAGCATTCTCACCTTTTGAATTTAAAGAGTGTAGCCCATGGATGGTAAGATATAGTACAAAAATTTTAGGAAGCCTAGAAGAGGCATGCGAATACATTAATACACATTTTTGATTATTGATAAGAAGGTTCCGAACTTTTTGGGATTAAGTTTTTAAAATCAATAAACTACCTCGATGTCTACTCGAGCATTGCGACAGATATGCAAAGCAGATAAGCATACGAGGTATATACGCTTTTAATAAAAGCTCGGCAAAATATATTTTTATATGAGAATAAACCCCACCTTGGTGGGCGCCCCAAGAGACGGGGAATAAAACCCACCTTGGTGGGATTAAATAGTAAAAAGGAGTTATTCAAATGATACAGGTTAAGATAAAAATGTTGGAAGGGTGTGAGGATCTGCTCCCTGCGAAAGCGCACCATGATGATGCGGCTTTTGATCTAAGATCACGTGTGGATATGGTTGTTGAACCGGGTACACCGCACCTTGTAGCAACGGGAGTCTTTATGGAATTTCCTGTCGGTTATGAGGCACAGGTGCGTCCGCGAAGCGGAATGGCATTAAAGCATGCACTAACCGTGCTTAACACTCCAGGAACTATTGATGCTGGGTATCGGGGAGAGGTATCTGTTATAATGCTTAATGCTGGAAAAAAGTTATATGAAATCAAGCGTGGCGATAGGATTGCACAGATGGTGATTAATCAGTTGCCCGAAGTTGAAATTATTGCCGTCGATGTGCTTTCGGACACAGATCGTGGTGCTGGTGGTTTTGGAAGTACAGGTAAAAAATAGGCAAATTATATCGTAGAAATATTTGATATGTATCATTTATACTGCGCTGCTGTAAGATTGAAGTTTTCATGAGCAATAAAGAGATAAAACATATTTTGATAATCAAACCGAGCAGTCTCGGAGATGTACTGCACTCATTTCCTGCAGTATCGCTTCTTGCTGATCATTGTCCTAACGCATCTATTGACTGGTTGATTAATAAGTCTTTTGCTCCATTGCTGGAGTTCCATCCGAATGTTGATGATGTAATTATATTTCCTCGAAAAGAGCTAGGCAATCCAGCCCACTTTCCTAAAAGTTTTTATAAACTGGTTAAGCGCCTAAGAGAGAAAAAATATGATATAATTATTGACTTACAGGGATTGATGAGAAGTGCAGTTTTTGCGAAAATCGCAAAATCTTCAAGAGTGGTCGGCTATGCAAATCCTAGAGAAAAGCTCTCTGCACATCTCTACAGTGATAAGATCGAGATTCCCGAGAGTGCAGTGCATGCTGTAGAAAAAAACCTTAATCTGGTATGTAAGCTTCTCAATATTGATTATCAGGAGCGTCCACCTGAGATGAAGATTATTGAAAAATATCGTAATTCTGTCTTGGAAAAATTAAAAGAGAAGGGAATCGCTGAAAATGATCCCTGTATTGGCATCGCCCCGGTAGCCAGATGGATATCTAAATCTTGGCCACCGTCATTCTTTGCAGAGGTGATCAATAAACTTCATGTCGAGTATCCACATTACAAATTTATCCTGACCGGAGTCCCCGAGGATAAAATGGCAGCCGATGAAATACTTAAAAAGGTAAATAATAATTCAACCGTCTCAATGGTTGGTGAGACCACCATCTCTGAACTTGTCGAACTGTTGCGCCATTTTAAGCTTCTTATCTCCAATGACAGCGGGCCAATGCACATCGCCTGCGCGCTTCAAACTCCAGTTTTTGGCCTTTTTGGGGCAACAGATCCGAAAAAAACCGGGCCTTTTGGAGATATCCATCATAGCTTTCAGGCTGAGATCGATTGCGGAAAATGCTTTAAAAGGGAGTGCCCTTCCGGTCTCTACCGCTGTCATTCCAGCATAGATATAAACGAATTTATTTCTGCAATATCAAAGCTCCT
>JAUUYH010000116.1 GCA_030590505.1 Kiritimatiellota bacterium | reverse complement strand
TATGTGGTGTTTATATCTGAAGCAGAATGATTTTGATGCTTTTGTTTTTATTTCTGGAGAGACGGATGTTTCTGTCTTGAGTAATTGGGGGGAGCCTCATGTTATTCTTTCAGGTATTGAACCTAAAAATGGGCAAATTATTTCGTCGGCTGATCTATGTCTTCAAATGTATGAAGGCAAAGAGATGCTCCCCCCCCCACTTCTTCAAATGCACGCATCGTTTCTGAATGCAGAACAGCAGAAGAGTATTAAGAAATCAGTTTTTATGCTTATAAAAAAACCAGTTTCATTTACTTTCCTTATTGATGCAGTGAGAAAAGCGGTATTTGAATATTTTTTCTCATATTATCAGGATAATCACTCAGCATCAATGACTGCAGAGTTGAATGGTGATGCACTGATCGGGATTTTGCAGTATATAGATGCCACAAAAAAGAGTGGGATGATTCTGGTCAAAACATTAGATGGGAGAGCGTATGTATCCTTTAATAAAGGTGATGTCGTTAAGGCCCAATATTCCGGATTCAGTGGAGCAAAAGCTATCTACGAAATTTTTACATGGCAACGGGGGCAGGCGTCCTTTTTTGAGACTGAAATAAGCGAAGAACCGACGGGACTTCTTCCTGAGATAAATGCACTAATTCTTGAAGGTAAACGCCAGGCGAACGAAGTTAAACAGGCGGAAAGTACGCTTGATGACCCAGGTATTTATGTTTCACGAAACAGTGAGGTTGATGTTGATCCTTCAACCCTTTCTGGGCGTATTTTTGCGACTCTCGCAAAGGAGCAATCTCTTGAAGAGCTGAAAGTGGCTCTTCCTGAACTTACACGCCGTCAGTTAATGACCACACTTAACGGAATGCTTAAAAGAGATGAGATTAATTATGTTAACCATGCACAGAATGCACTTGCTCTCTCTGCAGATACATGTAAATCGATTCTTTCCAACATTAAGTCCAAAAGAGCTTCGCAGTTGATAGACCATCCTGTCAATATTGGAGTATTCTGCACATCACCACAACTTGCAAAAAAGTTTATCGGCACATTGTGTAATAAAAATATTGCAGGAAAAGCTGTAATTTCAGCAGGTGAACGCCATATTACAGTTTCTGAAATTGTACGTAAAGAGAATGGGTTTGACTTTTTTGATATTGTCGGCTCAATTCTGATCTTTGATAAATCAAAAGCTGAACAGTTGGGGCAAGCATTGGAATTTATAGAGGACGTGAAAAAGTCCAATTTCCCTCTCTTTGTTATCGCTGAACTTCCAGTTGAAGAGAAGACTTCGTCCCCGGCTGACCATCTGCTCTCAATCAAAAATCCAGATAATACAATTTTTGCATTGAAATGGACTCAGAAAAATTGTCTCGCCATTATTGAAAAATTATTTTTATCAATAATCAATCGCACATCGTAAATCAATTCCCCCCTAAGATTGAATATGGAATAAGCACTAATGAGCAGCAAGGAATCAAAATTTTATTCAACAGCAGATTTCGATTATCACTTACCAGAAGAACTTATCGCCCAGCACCCGCCTGAAGAGCGTGGCACTTCGCGTATGCTGGTCCTTAACCGGAATACAGGTGAGTGCGAAGTTCGCAAATTTACAGATATTACAGATTACCTTTCGGCCGGCGATACAGTGGTAGTTAATAATACTAAAGTTATGAATGCACGTTTTTTTGGAGTCAAAGATCAGACTGGAGCAAAAATAGAACTTCTGCTAACTATGCCGCTGAATAAAAATGCAACACTCTGGAAATCCTTTGTCAAACCTGGTAAACGTGTTAGGGAAGGTACAAAAATTATTCTGACACCTAATGATCTGCAGAATATGCGAATCTCGCAAGAGGACGGGCAAGCTTCGCAGGGCAATGATACAATCTCATCTGACTGCACTGTAACGGTCCTGACTAGGAATGATGATGGTTCATTTAATATAGAATTCGGAACCGATAATATGGAATATGTTCAGGAGCATTACGGGCACACACCACTGCCGCCATATATCAGAAGATCCGATGAACTTTCCGATCAGACACGTTACCAGACAGTCTATGCAAAAGAGGTCGGTGCTGTAGCTGCTCCTACTGCTGGACTGCACTTTACCGATGAAATTTGTGCGAAATTCGCAGATATGAAGGTCAACTCTGCAGAGGTTACGCTTCATGTAGGGCCTGGAACATTTCAGCCAGTTTCGGTTGAAGATCCGCGTGAACATAAAATGCACTCAGAAATTTTCACCTTGACAGCAGACAACGCCGAACGAATGAATAGAACGCACGAAAATGGGAACAAAATTCTTGCCATTGGCACAACATCCGTAAGGGTTCTTGAAACTTGTGCTGATGAGCTTGGAATACTCACTCCGCAACAGGGAATTACAGATATTTTTCTCTATCCGCCACAGACCCCGAAAGTTGCGGATATGCTCCTGACTAACTTTCACCTTCCCAAAAGCACTCTTCTTATGCTTGTTGCGACTTTCGCAGAAAAAGAGCACGTTATGAACGCATACGAAGTTGCGAAAAACGCAGGTTTTAAATTCTACAGCTACGGTGACTGTATGCTGTTGGTGTAGAGAGCCTCTGGTATCCCCTTTCTCTCTGGGAACGCCGAGCCCCAGCTCGGCATTGAGTTTTAGAGAAAAACGCTTTTATTTGCGAATGAATAGGTTATTTATTACAGCAAACGTATAATCCCTAACTCCTTGCCTGGATTTAATAAAAATCACCTTTTTTTAGTTAAACTGTTAATCTTTATAATATTTTCTCCCAAAAAAACAATAATCGCCTCTTCTCTCAATCCGATTTATAAAAAAAACAATTATCGTCTTGAATTTTACTACTTTAAAGTGTATAATAAATTATTGGTTGATAATCGGATTGTCCCCAAGTTTTGTGAGTGAAAAATTTAATTAATTAAATTCTTTTTCTACTTCCCCATTGGATTAGATTTAGATAAAAAAGGAGGAGAAATCTAAAAATGAAAAAAGTTTTAGCAGTTAGTTGTTTATTAAGTATTGGATTGGGCGTTTTAACCGCAGTTTTAGTTCGTGACATAAATAAGTCAGATGCAATCCAAACCATGGAGAATAAAAAAAAGAAAACGAAGAAAGAACAGGCAAGGATTAAATCACCGCAACCTTCTAAGATCCAAAAGATTAAGCCAACCTCTGTAGAAGTTGACAAAGCAAAAAAAACGGTAGCAGAAATTCAGAGCAATTTACAAAATATCCTGGATAATTCTCCACAACGCTTAACCCATGTAGATCGCTTCCGCATCCTCAATATGCTCACAGGAGTGTCTGATAAAGACCTTACTGGAATTATAGAAAAATTCACTCCAACACGGACCGTGTCAATGATTTATGCTCATGAATATTACACTGAAACCTCGAATATGGATATGTATAGTTGTATGATGAAGGCTCTGGCCAAAAGCAATCCTCAAATGGCTCTAGAGATGGCTTTAGCTATCCCTGACTCCCTTTCTTTACTTAGTGTGACGCAGAGGTCTAAAGTTATTGATCCTCTTAAGGAAGTTGCCATATTTACAGCTATAGACAGCTCTGCAGCCCAGGATCCGCTCGCAACTCTTCAATTCTACAAAAAAAATATAGGTAATGGTCTAAGAAGCAGTAATAAATTAATTGAGTCTATCTTTTCTCATCTTGCCCGCGTTAGTCCAGATCAAGTTTATATAGAATACAAGAATTTAAACGCTCATACAGAAACAGCAATTGCAACCATTGCAAAATCAAAGCAAACAGATGATCAATATACTGATCTTTTGAATAATATGGCAGAAGATGGGAAAAATTCTGATATCGAGACACACCTTCTTAGACTTGAACATAAACAAGATGTAGTGGCAGACTGGGTTTACGAACAAAGTGATGATAAAAATCAGACGGTAACACACATTATCAAGAGCAAACCTCTTTGGCCTGGTATGATTGATTGGTTATCAAGTAAAGAGGAAGGCGTTACAGATCTACACTGGTCTCAATTAGCTAGCAGTAATGCCTATGGAAACCCAAAAAGTGCTTCCGAAATGACTTCAAAAATCAAAGATGAAGAGAGTCGTAAGCAAGCAACTGAGAAATTGGCCAGAGATTGGCTTCAATGGGATAAGCAGGATAATATTGATATTTACCTGAATAAAGACGACCTATCAAATGAGTTGAGGCAACAAATTGAGGATAAGCTAAATTCTCAAAAATAAATTGCTAATTCTGATATTAATAACACATATAAGGAGACACTTTAGATGAAAATAATTATAACTGCTTGTTGCATTGCTGGCTTTAGTATAGGCTATGTTGCAACCAATCTAAGCTATGGTAAACAAGTCAACAAACTGACTGAGGAACAAGCTAGCTCTTCCACATCTGATCATAAAAAGAAACGAGGTTACTTATTTCAGACAGAAGGAGTAATTGCGGATTTTTTAGAGCACAAGAATAAAACTGAGGAGATAGATATATGGAGAAAACTGAAAAATATTAGAGAAGATGAACTGGTCTCTTTAATTTACGATCACACTCCAGAAGAGAATGCATCTAATGAAGCTATCGCTCTAAATGAGATGCTATACTGCCGACTTGCAGAGAAAAATCCGCAACTGGCTATGACCACAGCTTTTGCGCAAGATAAAGGCGCTAACCGTATAAGAGGCATGAAGCAGACTCTATCAATTTGGATTGCAAATGACCCTGCCACCGCTTATAAGTGGTTTCGTGATAGTGAAGCAGCATTAGATCTTGTAGGAAATGACATTAATACAGCGCGCCATGGACACGTAGCAAGAAGATCATCGGGAGAACATGAAACCCTCAAGTGCATTTTTTCAACTCTTGCTCTTCAAGATCCGGAGATGGCTTATCAGGAATTAATTGTTCTTTCAGAGTTAGAAAACAAGCGTAGGGATTCTTTCAAAGATGCAAATGGAAACATAGTACATGACGGTATGCTTTTAAACACCTCTGAGGCGGCGAAGGCACTGGAAGGTATTGCCACGGGATTAAAAGAGAAAAAGGACTATATTCAACTGCTCGAAAAATTCTCTACAGACGATAAAAAAGATATGGAAAAGATTGTCATTCTATCTTGGCTTAGAAAAGACCCAAAAGAGGCTGCTGAATGGTATTTTGAGAATAGTCAAGATAAAAATGAAGCATTAAGCACCATGACTTCTGAAATGAGTAATGCAAGCTTACTTGGCTGGATGACAAGTAAAAAAGGAGCTGTAGATTCAGAGATAGTGCACTATTTAAAAGATGCTGGTGCATCTCATCCCGAAACTTCTATTCGTATGGCTTTGCTCATCGCAGATGAAACTATGCAGGGAAAAGCAATAGATGCTATTGTCAATGAAGTTCAAAAATATGAGCATTTGAGCTGGGTCAAAAAGTACATAGAGAACTGGAAATCCAAAAATACATCTGAAACAAATGAAAACGTTAATCAGTGAGTGGCACTTAGGCATCATAAATAAATAACCAATACCTTTCACTTGATCTCGAACAAATCTTTTTCGTTACGAAAGTGTTCACATATTTCTAATATGCAAATACTTCCGTGCCTTAAAGATTTATTTGGAAAGAAATGGGTCAGATTTTCCACGTAATGTCAAGCTGTTTTTATAAAAATCCATGGGGACAAGTCGATAGTCAACTTCGCACATTTTATGTACTTCTTCTTTTAATCTTTGTCTTAATCAAAACTCCTCTCTTACTCTTCCTCTTCCTCCTAGTCCTAATCTTTGGTCTTACTCTTTGATCTTGAGGGAGGGATTAATTGTCACTTTTTTTATGGTTGATAATCAACCTGTCCCTATTTTACACTCTTTGGGAATTGAGATGTGCGTTTACCTTTTCAATTGATACCAACAATAAATGTCATTAAAAATTACTTTACGGCTTGACTATATTATATTATATTATATTATATTATAAGTCTTCTGAAGAAAAATAAAACGGGCAAAAATGACCTGAAAAACAATAAAACGGAGAAGAAGATGAAGAATTTTGCGAAATTCGCAATGATCGGGATAATCGGAATTATTATGCTGGCGGGAAGTCTGGTGATGGCAGGAGAGAAAAAGACAGAAGCAGAATTAGCGGAGTGTAAATTTAAATTTGTTGATTTTACTGCAAGAAAGAGACCAGAAAAAGATAAAAAGGTAGGTGAGCCCATTGAAAATTTGTATAATTGGGCAGTGAGTCCTAAAACAACGATTAAAGTCACGAATGCTGGTGGTTGGAAATATATTAAGAAGTCAACATTGCATCCGGATCATAGGGGAACAGCCAAAATAACAAATGTGGAAGTAACTTTGAGGGTGACAGATAGAAAGACAAGACTTACTCGGGTTCAAGGTTATTTTAAAAAGTGTAAAAATGAAACGTTTTTTGGAAAGGAAAGCCGTGTCAGAAGTCAAAAAATTATTGTGATTAATCATCAAATTAATAACGTTCGCATTAGGAAAATATATAAAGGTAAAAAGAAAAGAAGAAGGCTTGTAGCTACTTCTGTTTTCCTGTCTCTAACAGCAGGAGATGATACTTTTGGATTTCCTTCAGTTACTTTTATTGCTACCATAAAAGATGTAAATGATGGTGTAAAGAAAACATTTAATCCAGATAAGCGGCCAACTGCCCCCGGGATATATAGCAAAATGATAAAATTTAATGGACGAAATGCGGAAGTGGAAAAAGTTATCGTAAGATCTGTTTTTATGAAGGACTATCAAACTACAGAAAGGGAAACGAAATGATAAAACAAACAGTACTTGCAGCAATAATATTGGCTTTGTCCTTAAGTGCTCCAGATGCTTTTGGTGATAATTCAACGAAATTGATGTCTGCAAAAAGTATTGCTATAATTATTGCAGACCCATCATCAACCAGAAACAAGAAACTCATTGCTCTGGCATTGGCTAATAAATATGGCTTTGTTTTTAACAAAGCTCAAAATGATATAATATTTAATTTTGTTATAGACGATTTTTTCAGTAAAAAAACTAATGATAAAGAAAAATCTAAATATTTAGATTTTTTTTATTTCAATAATATATTATTTGACGCAAAAAAATTGGAGAAGAAACTTTCTGATATTTTTAAGTTGAAGGGAGATCTCAGCAAGGAGTTTTTTACTGTATTGTACCAGTGTGGAGGATACACAAACATTTTTTTTAATTATTTAATTGCTGAAGCTGAAAAAGAAAAAATAAATAAAAAAACTAAAATTTTAATAATAACCTTATTACAGCAATTACCTTATTCCATTGAAGATGTCAAGAATAGTATTAAGAAAAATAATGGTATTTTTTCTGTTAGGTTTTTTGCATATTTTTTGGACAGCCAATTAGAAGAGGAAAAAGATAAAAGATATAAATCTGCTCTAAAATCTATTTATAATATCTTAATTAAATCTGATGAATTACTCATTGAAATTGATAAGCATATTGAATTTAATTCATATTTGAATACTCTCGAGTTTTTTAACCTTCAAGCCTTAGGAGCTAAATTGACAACCTTGAGATTGCTGTCATTTGTGAAATCTAAAAATAATGACTTGAAAAAAAACTATATTGAGCAAATTGCAAGTGAGGATGGGAACGCACAGTTATCTTCAATTGATTCTAAACAGTTCCACCTGTTTTCATCTTTTTTAATTCCTGGATTACCTAAGACCTCTAAAAAATTAATCACTGCCCTTAATAATTATTTTGATTTTATTGAGTTTATGCACCCTTCTTCTTCTGAAGATATTAATATTTGGAAAAAATTTCTTGAAAGTGAAAAGTTTGCTCAAGAATTTAAACAGCCACAATATACAATTGAAATGCAATAAATGGAAAAAATAGGGTCAGATTTTCCACGTAATGTCAAGCTGTTTTTATAAAAAAAAGACAAAAAGATCCCTCCTAGCCTCAAATACAATTTCATAAATTTTTATTGAGGGTATGAAATGGCTTTGTATTAAATCAAATATAGTTTTTTTGTAAAGAAGTTCGTAAGAGTCGGTGGCAATATCCGGTATCCGTAAAGGAATTAGTTATTTCAT
>JAUUYH010000132.1 GCA_030590505.1 Kiritimatiellota bacterium | reverse complement strand
TTCTACACCCCTTCCCTCTCTTCACTCCATTTATGTATTTGCTCCTGAACTTCCTGCCAATCATCAGCCTTTACGGTTTCAATAAATTTTGCAACATACTCTTCAATTGCTAGGTTGAATATATTTAGAAAATTAACTCTCTCCGCAAATGCACTATGGATATCCATCTCTTCACCATCTGGAAGTGAAAGACCTGAGAAAGTAAAGTTATCTGCATCAAAAGCAAAACTCCAGATATGCTCACCTCTTGTCATAAAGATTTTCGCTTTTTTAAGCTTTTTCCCAACTAAAAGAGCTGCTTTGGCTTCTGCACTACGCTGCGGAACTCCTTTTTTTACAACAGTTTCGCCTGCACCCTGAGATTCATCAACAAGAGCGAATGTAAGTGGGCCGTCAACTGAGAGATGAAAAGTGCCGTATGTTTCAAGTGAGAGCTGAGCGCCTTTCTCTTCATTAAAGAACCAGAGCCATGTCAAGAAATCACGCCCTGGAAGAAAATCATCTTCACTTCCAGACTTTGAAAATGTCACCTGAGGTAAGACTTCAGGGGTCTGTTCAAAGCGGCGTATCATAATATCCTCAAATGTTACCTGAATTGGTTCCATCTTAAATGTATCATAAAAGAAGGAAAGAAAACTATCTTGAGCCTTTGTTGATGCTGTGCCAAGATAAAGGAGATTGGAGGATCTATCGATGATGAAAGGGAGCCCCGTCATCTGAGGAGGCATCTGCTTAAT
Organism: Kiritimatiellota bacterium; assembly: GCA_030590505.1. Taxonomy (GTDB): domain Bacteria; phylum Verrucomicrobiota; class Lentisphaeria; order Victivallales; family JAADHT01; genus JAUUYH01. The sequence continues at coordinate 6,423 of JAUUYH010000132.1, read as the reverse complement.
TCGCAACTGCTCAACATCTTCCTTTATATCACGCTTCTTCTTGGTCGGCACAAAATCTGTACCATTCTCCTGCATGTAGAGAAGTTCTCTCATTCTACACTCTGCTGCAAGAAGTGCAGGAATAACTTTTCTCTGCGCAATTCGCAGATTAAGGTAGTAGTGACCTCCCAAAATAGCAGTCCCCTCATTAATTTGACGCTCCAGAAGATGGCGACCACTTACCCAACCGATATTCTCTTCAGATCCTGTCTCATCGTAAGTACACGGTATTTTTGCTTCAAATAATTCCAATGCATCTTCCGGCATTTTTTCAGGGAGGCGAAAGATTGACAGTGCTGTTGTTCCTTTTTCAAATGACATAATTCTGTTTCCTATTTTTTTAATTTATATAATTATAATTCACATCAAACAATGCTAAGTTTTAATATTCAAAAGCAATACTCGCAAACAATATAATAGTGCAAAGTAAAGATAATGTCAAATCAGTTTAAAGAAAAGGATGAAAAAGCATATACCTGTACAATTAACCTGGTCTTTAAAATATCAAAATATGCGAGATTCGCATTGATTTTAGGCAAAATGGATTATATATTGCATGATTATGTAGTAAAAATTCAGAAAAAATAAAAAATCATGACAAAAAAACAGAACAACACAAATGGAAAGATAATAGTAAGATTAACTGTAAGCCTACTCCTTATAGCTATCTTTTTTTATCTAATTCTCCGCCCTACAGAAGAGGAACTAATCCCAAACCTAGATCCCAAAGATTTTTCAGAATTCCCTGAGCTTTCCAAGCTTGTTGAAAGGCTTAAAACACAAAAATCTAACGCCCCATCTAAGTTAGCAAATATTTTTCTTGACAAAAACTTTCTACGTATTGAAAACGGAATACTACAGAAGAGGGAAAAGAGAGAAATAGAGCCATCTGATAAAAAATTTGATTCAGCCTTGGTGCGTATATTAAGAGCCTGCCTCAGGGAAAAGCCAAACTGCGTAAGAGAGACTTTGAATCAGTATAAAAATGCACTCAATGATACTGACTTCCAAAATGGAGTAAAAATAGGGACAGGTTGATTATCAACCATAAAAAACTTCAATAGAAAAGCGGCGATGAATCCCTCCCCTCAAAAAAACTAGAGAAAGAAGATTAAGACAACGATTAGGGTCAATGATGGGAAGAATGTACAGGCAAGAGTACGCCTGAGGCAACTCAAATGCTCCTGTACCACTGAGGGAAGAAGTTCTGAAGTTCTAGAGTGCGGGAGTTCTAAAGTTGAATAGAAGAAAATTTAGATTTATCGACCTCTTCCCCATCAACCCCTTCATGTATTCTCTTCATTTCTTCTTTTTCTTCCATTCTATGTTCGATGTTGAATGTTCGATTGTCCGCCATAGCAGATAAATTAGATGCTTGTACACCTCTGGCGTGTTCGATGTTCACTTCTTCTTTCTCTTCTCTTACCATTCACAATTCACCATCAACCTCTCCCCTTGGTGGGATTAAATTATCAAGTTCTGGTGATTTTATTCTTTTCACTAAAAAAAAGGTGGTTTTTTTGTCAAGTGCCGTTATAGTGTCTCCCCTTCAAGTATTGAAGAAATTAATTTTAAATAAATAAGGTCTTATAATGACACAATTAATAGTAGCATTAGACAAGGATTCACTGGAAGAGGCGTTGCCGTTGGTAGATGCCGCAGGTGACAGTGTCGAATGGTATAAAATAGGAAGTCAGCTCTTCTGTAAAGAGGGCCCGGCTGCAGTAAAAGCATTGAAAGAGAGAGGGAAAAAAGTTTTTCTTGATCTCAAATTTCATGATATTCCAAATACAGTAGCAAATGCCGTGGCAAATGGTGTTGCAATGGGTGCGGATATGATAAACGTGCATGCATGCGGTGGCGAAGAGATGATGACCCGTGCCGTTGAAGCAGGAATAAAAAATGCTCCGGCAGGAACCAAGCCTCTTGTTATTGCTGTAACAGTATTGACAAGTATGAACGAAGCAGCCCTACAACAGGTGCTGAATCACGATAATTGTACACCGGCACAACACGTAACACACCTTGCGAAACTCGCAAAAAAAAGTGGAATGAACGGCGTTGTGTGTTCGGCACATGAGATAGATGTAATCCACGAAAATTGCGGAGACGATTTTATACTAGTTGTTCCTGGCATACGCCCTGCCGGAGCTGCAGTTGGTGATCAGAAACGTGTAATGACTCCTAGAGAGGCGGCTGCGAAAGGCGCAGATTTTATAGTTGTGGGCCGTCCAGTACTGCAGGCAGAAAACCCTGCGGAAGCCGCAAAGGCGATACAATCAGAACTAACAAAATAGAAACTAAAATAGAGGTATTATGACTTTTACAGATTATTTGATAACAGCACCGTTTGTGATATTTTTCTTCGGATTTTGTATTTTTATACATGAACTTGGGCACTTTCTTGTTGCTAAATGGCGCGGGCTTCATATTATTGCATTTTCGATCGGATTCAAGAAAATATGGGGATTTAAACACAACGGAGTGGACTACAGAATCGGTTGTATTCCATGCGGAGGTTACGTAGATCTACCACAGATTGATGCAACTGGAGAACCTAAAGATGAAAATGGAAACCCACTGCCACAAATCAAGCCTATAGATAAAATTCTAACAGCTGTTGCTGGGCCACTCTTCAATATCCTTTTCGGGATTGCACTCGGAACTGTTATATGGATTTGGGGTGTGCCTGAAACTACACCTCACATGCAGCAAATTGAGGTTCATGACATCTACAAGTACAGTCCTGAATATAAAGCTGGACTCAGGCAGGGCGATATAATCCTGACCGTAAATGGTGAACCATTTGATTCGACATGGGAAGATTTTGTGCGCAATATTTTCTTTACAATAGGGAAAGTAAACCTTGAGGTCCAACGAGGCAATGAAAAGTTAAAGATAACCTATACGCCTAAACCCAATGAGATAAGGACCCCGCGTGAAAAAATCGCATACCCCTTCTTCTCTCCAGTTATTCCCCTGCAGTGCAATATTGTACCAGGATCAATTGCTGATAAAGCGGGAATCAAAACTGGTGATATCATTACAAAGGTTAATGGGGAAAAGGTTGTAGGACTTAATGAGTTTGATGTAATTTTACGAAGAAATAGAGGTGAAGCCTTTAATTTTACGATAAATCGTGATGGGAAGGAGATTGAGATTAAAGGCGTAACTCCTACTCTCCTTAAGACAGGCAAACGACAGATTGGAGTTGGACTTGCACCTGTACTTAAAGGAGTAATTGATACAGTTGAATATCCAGTATCTGAAAAAACAACTGAGGGTAAACAAACTGAAAAAACAGCAGTTTCTCAAAATCAATTTAAGCCTGGTGATCATATTCTCCAAGTAAAAAGCCTGCCCCTTGGAACACCGGTAACTATAAATAATATTATCTATGAATCAGAAGAGGCACCCATTTCATTCACACTACTGCGCAAACCTAAAACTCAACTTAAGGTAAACGCAGTATTTCCATTGGATCCAGACAGAAAAGAGCCAACGGCATCATTAAGCATAATATACTCTTACAATGAGAAGCAAATTTGTGCAACAACGATTACGCCAGGTTCGCCAGCTGAAAAAGCTGGACTTCAGGAATATGATAAACTGCTTAAAATAAACGGACAACCAATTACAACAATAAAAGAATTTATTAAAACAGTTAACAGTGGAAACGGAAAACCTATAACCCTTGAAATTGAACGTGAAGGTACCATCTCCACAGTGTCAATTATCCCCGAAGAGAGTTATGCCCTAGAAAATCTGGGTATAAATATGAGCTGGTTTGCACATCCTTCACCTTGGCAACAGTTTGTCAGAGTTATCGATATGACATATAAATCACTGCGTGGTATAATTTCAAAAAACAGTACTCTGAAACCACGTCATCTAAGTGGTCCTATCGGAATATTCCGAGGCCTTGCACTCACCTACCATCATGGAGGACTGCTTAAAGCTCTATCGCTTCTTGTTCTAATTACATACAGTTTGGCCATCCTGAATATAATGCCACTACCTGTTCTTGACGGTGGACATATTGTTCTCGCTATTATTGAATGGATTAGAGGAGGAAAATCTCTACCTGCAAAAATTATTCAGCCAGTATTTATGATCTTTATTATCTTCCTGATGTCAATGATGCTATACGTAACATATTTTGACTCTATGCGTATGACATCCATTAATAAAAAATATAGATTTATCCCAACTCAAAATACGGGGGGAATCACAGGTGATAAAACCGAAATAAAAGATGATAAAAGTTCAGGCATTGAACTGAAGAGCCTCAAGAAAGTTCAAGAAGTTAAGTAATTTGATCATGACAAAAAAAATAACAGTTACAACATTCAGAAAGAAAAAGGAGAAGGGAGAAAAGATCATAGCCCTGACTGCTTATGATGCACCAACTGCGAAATTCGCAGAAGAGTGCGGAGTTGACCTTATCCTTGTAGGTGATTCTCTCGGAATGGTTGTACTCGGTTATAAAAATACTGTTCCTGTTACAATCGAACAGTCTCTGCACCACTGTGCAGCCGTAGTAAGGGGTAGCTCTAAATCATTTATTGTCGGCGATATGCCATTTATGACTTACCACAAAAGCATCGAAAGTGCATTGAATAATGCCGCACGCTACCTCCAAGAAGCTGGCGTAGATGCAGTAAAAATCGAGGGTGGAAAAAAGATGGCTCCAACAGTATCGAAAATGGTCCAAGCCGGAGTACCGGTTCTTGGTCATATCGGGCTGCTCCCACAAAGCGTATTAACTTCAGGTGGTTACTGTATTGCAGGAAAAACAGAGGATGAAGCAAAAAATCTTATTGAAGATGCACAGGCACTCGAAACTGCAGGTGCCTTTGCTATCGTAATGGAAGGGATCCCTGCAAATATCAGTAAAAAAATTACAGCCTCTATCTCAATTCCAACAATCGGAATCGGTGCAGGCCCACATTGTGATGGTCAAATCCAGGTAGTAAATGATATACTTGGACTATTCTCTGACTTTACCCCGAAACACGCAAGACGCTATGCAAATTTAGGTGATGAAATAAAAAGAGCCCTTACTGAATATACAAAAGATGTAAAAAACGGTACCTTCCCGAATCAGGATGAGTCTTTCTAACTTCCTATCTTGGATATCAAAATATGACAAAAAAAAGGAAACAAAGGGGAATGGAGTGAAATATATGTATTGCTAAAGCTACTAGCAGAAGCCAAGTTGTTTTCAGCAGACGAAAAATTAAATTCGACAAAATCTTATGTTAACGTCAAATCAGCATTTAGACAAGATATAGATTTACTTAATGGTTTAGAAAAAGCATTAGAATACAAAGCACAGAAAACGAATATACATATAATGGAATCATCAACAGGAAAGCAACTGCTATCTATTTCCAAAGAACAAATATCGGAAATTTCCAAACAGCTTTTTTCTGCCATCAAAACTGGGTCAGGTGCATCTTTCGCTGTAAATGAAATGATTCAAAAACAGTTGACACAATTATCTATCAATCGAATCAAACAACCATCAACAAGTAAAGGCGATATAACACTGCTGATTCATGATCCGTTGGTTGGATTGGATACATGCCAAAAATTCAGCATAAAATCTCTCGTTGGTAGCAACCCCACCCTTTTAAATTCTAATAAAACAACAAACATTATATATGAGATTAAGAATGCTTCAGGAACTTCACTTCCTTCTTCATTAATTAATGAAGTCAATTCAATAAATCCCAAAACAAAAAAATATATTGCTCGACTTAATTTTCTAAAAGAAAATGGATATTCTCTTTCTTATAAAAAATATGAAGATGAAACTTTTCAATTGAATATGCAACTTATTGACAGCAATCTACCTGAAATATTAGCATTTGCTATAAAAGAAAAATTTTCCCATCAGATTTCAAAAATGCCAGATGTTATAAGTAATCTAAAAAAGAAAAATCCAATGCAATACAACCAGCAGCAAGGTCATAATTTCTATGATTATCGAATTGTAAACTTTTTAGTAGAAGCTGCATTAGGAATGACATCAAAGAGTGTATGGACTGGTATTTATGACGCAACAGGTGGTATTATTGTTGTTAAAGATAATTCCGAAGTATTATGCTATCATCTTATTGATTTCAACAAATTTAAATTATTCCTGAGAAATTCTACAATAATTGACTCTCCTTCTGGCTCCAGACATGGTTATGGCTCTGTTTATTCAGAAAATAATAAATCCTATATTAAACTGAATTTTCAAATCCGCTCATAAATAAAGAATTAATTATCCAATAGTAACTTTGGAATTTTCAATTCCTGACCAATCTTCAGACTTGCTTCTGTCGGCATTGTATCACGATTTGCATTAAAGATTATACGATAATGTTTTGATGA
>JAUUYH010000206.1 GCA_030590505.1 Kiritimatiellota bacterium | reverse complement strand
AGAGCATTTTCCCAACCGCCTGCACTACTTGCGACAACCCCTATTGTATCGAGTGCGGCGAGGTTTTCATATACGGCATCCAAAGTATCTAGGGAGAATGATTTTCCCAAATGATAAAATGGAAGTTTTATATCGTGGGCAAATTGAATAATCTCCATAAAATAGCTTTTATCATCCGTATTTGGGTGCGTAACGACAAAAACAACATCCTTATCATGCTTTTCTCCATATTTTTTTGAAATTAGCATGGCCTCTTTCAACCTTTTACGATAAACAGGACGCACAGGAGAGAGAAAGTATAGTGTATCTTTACTTACAGGACGTTTAATATATTTGTATGATTTTTTATGCAATTGAATACAACACCTTGACATAAAGGTAAGAAAAATGCGTTTGGGGAACATTTTCCTAACAGGCTCCTCAGAAGGGAATTCCAGAAAATCAGGAATTTCAAAGACGTGATTAGATGGAATTTTATATTTATTGATAAAATTCTCTCGTTGAGTAGGATTAAGCACAATATGATAAAGATTTTGAAAGTGATACGGACCACCAGAGTATGGTTGCTCCATCTCTTCCGCTGAAAGATACGGAAGCACAAACTTTTTGATTCGCTTAATCTTTTCTGGCCGTTCTGCATCTGGGTCTGCAGCGTGGCTTAAAAATGCCCTATTAGGATATTTCTGCATAAGTTCTTTAATTGCAAGAGCGGCGGCGGGCTGGGCATGCCTTAAGCTGATAAGATTATATACTAAAACTGGAGTATTATGTTCAATTTTTTTCAAAACTGAATCAATACGTTTTTTTATCTTCTCTTTATGTTCAAAAAACGTTTCGCACCACTCCTTCTCAGAAAGAACTGGTAGATCGGCATTAACTTCATCTCCATTTTCAAACTGGTTAGAAAAAAGAATTTGTGAAGTTTTATCATAAAAATCAAGACGCGAGACAATAGTCTGCCTGTGTCCAATCGGATTCGCTGGAACAAATTTTGTTTCACAGCGTCCTGAAATTACATGAACACTGATATCAATATTATTCAGCAAATGCCGATATTCCCTTGCCTGCAGAGCAACACCATCGAGTCCACCTGTACGCATAATGATTACGGGATAAGTCAAATCCATACCATGAGAGAGCATTATTTCTGGTATCCTAATTTTAGCAATTTTATAAACTTATGTTAATCTGTAAAAAAATTTAAGCATATTCAGACCTCACTCATCTCTGAATGAGGGCTGCCTATAAGTCAGATTAATATCTGTAATGTTCAGGCTTATACGGGCCTTCAACCGGTACTCCGATATAGTCTGCCTGCTCCTGAGACAATTTTGTGAGCTTCGCACCAAGCTGTCCAAGGTGAAGAAGTGCAACCTCTTCATCCAGTTTTTTACTTAGTCTGAAAACATCAATTTCGCGCGTTGGATTTTTTGCAATGTCAATCTGTGCAAGTGTCTGATTTGTGAAGCTATTACTCATAACAAAGCTAGGATGACCAGTAGCACAACCAAGGTTGATTAGGCGACCTTCAGCGAGAAGATAGATACTGCGTCCATCTGGAAATGAGTATCTGTGAACAGGGCATTCTGCCCCTTTAATTTCTGTTTTAACAACTCCTGGCAATGCCTCCAACTGAGCAACCTGTATCTCATTGTCAAAATGTCCGATATTACAGACAATTGCCTGATCTTTCATTTTTGACATGTGTTCAGCTGTTATAATATCTTTATTTCCTGTCGTTGTAACATAAATGTCTGCGATAGGCAGTGCATCTTCAATCTGACACACTTTATAACCAGACATACATGCCTGCAGTGCACAAATCGGATCAACTTCACTTACGAGTACCTGTGCTTTTTCATTGGCTAGTGATTCAGCTGAACCTTTACCAACATCGCCAAATCCGCAAACCATAGCTGTTTTACCGCTGATCAGCACATCCATTGCACGTTTAATTCCGTCAACAAGTGAGTGACGACATCCGTAAACATTGTCAAATTTTGATTTAGTTACAGAGTCATTAACGTTGATAGCCTGAAAGAGAAGTTCTCCGTTTTCTTGCATTTGAATCAGGCGATGAACTCCAGTTGTAGTCTCTTCACTTACGCCGACGACTGCTTCTGCAACCTTATGCCAATGCCCTGGACGTTCTACAAGAGTCTGTTTCAGTACTTTATTGATAATCTGAAGCTCAGCATTATCTGTTGGCTCATCAAGAATTGACGCATCATTTTCTGCAGCAAATCCGCGATGAATAAGAAGTGTAGCATCTCCACCATCATCCACAATCTGATCAGGACCAGAACCATCTGGCCATGTAAGTGCCTGCATTGTGCACTCCCAGTACTCTTCAAGTGTTTCACCCTTCCACGCAAAAACTGGAACGCCTGTCTTTGCAATTGCCGCCGCTGCATGATCCTGAGTTGAGAAAATATTACATGAGCACCAACGTATATCAGCTCCGAGTTCAGCAAGTGTTTCAATAAGAACAGCTGTCTGAATTGTCATATGGAGGCTGCCCATAATTTTCAACCCTTTGAGGGGCTTCTCTTTTCCATATTTCTCACGAGTAACCATCAATCCTGGCATCTCTTTTTCCGCAATATCCAACTCTTTTCGTCCAAATTCCGCTAACGAAATATCCGCAACTTTGTAATCCATCATTTAATTCCTTACTTTTATAATAACATGCCTTAATATATCTAATTATTAGAGTACATAAACAAGCCAACACTTTCCTCTTTCCGTGACTAAAAGGCAATAGCATAATACCAGTTCAGAATAAAGCAAATTAAATAATTGAGTAATCATAAAATAAAAAATGATAATTTGTATTACATTCCATAGCTGATACATTCTAATTTCGCAAATAAGCAGATAAATAGTATTTGAATAGGAGCTGGGGTCAAAACTTATTATGTTGCATAAACCGGTACTATCAAGGGTGGCGGAGGTCATTCTCTCATTGGGAATACCAGCAATCGGCTATCTGGGTGCAGTGGGGCAGGGTGTGAATCTCCATTCTCTTTCATGGCAAATTCCTGCGACTCTCCTTGCTGCCTGGCATGTTATTCTGATAAATGATAACGCTTTTGGAAAACAAACATCTGTGATACAGATATTTTTTGCAAAAAAAAATATTCCTGGTGCGCTGCTAATCCCGGTTGCACTTCTACCATCGCTTTACCTCTCCCCGTTATTCGGAATTATGATCTTTCTAACAATCCTTAACTGGAATATTTACTCTTTGAAGGGAAAGAGATTCTGGCTATCTGGACTCATGCATAATTTTGCTGGTGGAGCTCTCCATTTTCTTATTGGAGTAGCGGCAACGGCGAAATTCGCAAATTTACAAACTCTATTGATCTACTGGCCAGAAATGCTCTTTTTTGCTTTTACTATGACTGCCGGAGCTATGCATCATGACTCATTTGATGCTGAAGAAGATAAATCTGCGAATTACGCAACTGGTGCCGTTAAATTTTCACCCGACAGGTGGTGGCGCCTAGCTGCTCTTCCGTTTATTGCTGGCATTTTCATACTCTTATTCTCTAATCGCCTATTTGCTCTCAGTTTCCTCTTGCCATCATCTCTATATTTAATCTTATACACTGTTATATCTTTCAAACAGAGACCAAGTTCAGTAACTATATTCCGGTCAATATGCCGTGTCGCATTTCTTGTAGGGGCTTTCATCTACCTACTAAAAACTCAATTTCAATAAACTACCCCAATGACCGACTCAAACATCCCGACAGATCTGCAACGCAAATAACCACAGGAGGTCTCTACAAACTCAACAAAATCCTAGCAAAATATTGTTCAAAAAATGGGGACAGGTTGATTATCAACTTTTTCTGAAATATTATCAAAAAACTGCTTGACTTACTTATTAATATGATATATAATAGCCTATTATTGGAGTTTTTTTTTAACAAAACCCACCTTGGTGGGATTTAAAGGAGGCAAGGTCATGCGAAATCCAAGAGAAAAAATTACAGATGGCGGATGCAACTACCATCTAATGAATCGAACAGCTGGGGGTGAAAATGAATATCCATT
>JAUUYH010000058.1 GCA_030590505.1 Kiritimatiellota bacterium | reverse complement strand
TGCTCAAGGTTCCGTAACGAACAGTGAAGATCACCAATCCGTATCTCCACAGTGTTAGTGTCTGAACGGAAAAGATTCACTCGTCAGGCAAGGCTTTGCCCAGCAAGAATAATCTTTTTACTATCTTCTCCGCAGTTAAATAGAATATCAACAATTGATAGATTAGGGCTGAATGTTGTGGAGGTCTGATGATATTCAACGGCACTGTAGGTTTGAATAAAATTTGCAATCCCATTCTCTTCAAGACATTGAAAATCAACATAGTCGTATGCGTGTTTTCCATGCATATACGCATTGCACTTCGATTTTTTACAGATATCTAGGATATAGCCAGTTGAATTCCCCGAAATCTTCATTTCTGAAGCAAGAGCAACTGGTGTAGAAATATCCAGGAGTTTTAGGCATAATTTAATAATTGCAATATTATATTCAGAAAGTAGATGCCACTCTTTTCTCCATAATGCCTGAAATTCCTCAAAATAGAGATCAATAAATGGGCTTTTTCTGTAATTTACATAGAGAGTTTTTTCATGTTTACGACGCCAATTTTGAGAGTTCTCTATCTCAGCTTCATTTATCTTCTGTTTGAATTTTCCGCTATTTCGCACAGGAACAGTCAGCCAGTGAATGGAGCCGTCGATTAACTTAATTCGATTACGATTATGATACTCTTTTTTTACATACTGAGTATTATCTGCAATAACAAACTTATCCACATTTGCGACTTTCGCAAAAAAACCTGCGTATGGATAGAGATTAGGCTGGTGGCCGGCAACGCAACTCATTTTTATGGTTCTCCAGATATTGTTCAATAAATTTTATCTCATCTTCACTCATTGCGGGATAGATGGGAACAGAAATTATGTGGTCATGCGCCCATTGTGCATTGGGAAACTCCTCGGGGTCACGGTTAAGAGCCTGAAATAACGGTTTATATACAGGCCTTTTGGCTTCAATTCCAACATCATTAAATTCTCGGAGAGCATCTTCAATGTCAGTTTCAGAAAAAACAATAAATCGTGAATAGGCAGAATTTGTAAAAGATCCCCCCTCCCCGTTTAATGCGATCGTAAACCTTTCTGCAAGCTCTCGCCTCTTTGCAATCATAGAGTCAAGGTGTGAAAACTGTGAAAGCCCGAGAGATGCATTCAGATCTGACATCATAAAATGAAAATGAGGTTGCCATTCATCCTGCTTATCATGATTGAGTAATCTGCCCACACTATCATATATTTTTTTATCATCAACTGCAAGCAGACCGCCGTGTCCTGTTGTCAAAAGTTTTGTACCATAAAAAGAGCAGACCGCAAATTCCCCCATTGATCCAACACGGTATCCGTCAATTTCAACACCCAGTGTCTGAGCACAGTCTTCAACTAAATTTTCCGATTCAATACGGTATAATGGAGCGGGAATACCAAAAAGGTGAGCAGCGAGTACAGCAGAGATACCTTTTTTAGCATTCACCGCATCAATAGAGATAGAAAAAGTATTCATATCAATATCAACTGGAACAGGCTTGAGTCGGCAGATTGCCAATGCATCAAGCGGAGCTGTACAGATATATGCAGGCACAGCCACCTCTGCATTCTCAGGAAGCTCCATCGAAATAAAAGCTGCGCAGAGAGCATCTGTCCCACTTTGAGTGGGAATTCCGTACCGTTTACCAAGATAATGCGACGCAACTTCACCTAACTCTTGTGCCTTAAAACCCGCAGTCACAAAATTACTCTCAATTATAGTTAAAAGAGACTTTGCATCATCTATCGTAAAATATGGCTTTGAATGGTTGATTCTCATAAATTATGTTATATATTATATTTTTGTATCATTAGTAATATATTCTATTAACTATAAAATACTATAATAAAACTGCTAGAAATAGGAATTTTTTAAGATGGCAGACAACGTCGACACAAAAAAACTGAATATTGACCTTGCTGATTACTGGATGATTATCAGAAAACGGTTCCTTGCTGTCTTGCTTATATTTATCCTAATTGTCGTCGGAGCCTACTTCTATACAAAAAATGAAACTCCTCAATATCAGTCAACAGCCAAAATTAAGCTTGCACTTCGACAACCTATGGCTACAATTCAGGGTGCTCAAATAACTTGGTATGGCCGTGGTGGGAATGAAATAGCCTCCGAAATAAAGCTAATCAAGAATAAAACCTCAATTTTTGTAGATGTACTGGATATTTTAAAATACGGAGCAGAGAGTAACATACTAAAAATGAACAAGGATTTCTTTTCCGAGAAAAACTTAAGTATGCAAGAGAAGCAGGAATTTATACTTGCAGCACACCAAAAGATTCAGGAGAGTGATGTATTAAGTTCCTATATAAACTCATTAACTCCTGGTCGGATCGGTGGTATGCTGCTTATTGAACAAATCACGGGCACAAATATTGTTGAACTTAAAGTTTCAGATGAACAACCAAAAGCGTGTGCAATCATAGCCAATACTCTTGCGATAGTATATAATATTGATTATTGGAAAAATAAGACCCTACTGGCCAAAAACCAACTTGATTTCATTGAGACTCAACTTAACAAAGAGCTAAAGAAACAAGATAAAACCAAGATTAAGATTATCAAAACATCAGAAAAGGAGATATTCCTAGGTTCGGCTGTTATATACAAACAGGAGCTCACCAACATGCATATTGAGCTACAAAAGCTCAGCGAAAAGTACAAAGATAAACACCCTAGAATAATTAAGCTAAAAAAGCTCATTCACCACCTTGAAGCAAAGCTTGCAAAAATTCCGGAAGCACAACAGATAATGCATGAGACAAAAGTGGAAGGGACCCTCAGCGAAGAATTCATCAAAGAGTTAGAAAAAGTAAAATTAAAAGCAAACATCGATTATCAAGCAAAAAAAAGCCAAGCTCAGGAAGAGATTGAGATTCTTGCCTGGGCCTCTGGATTCATAAAAACAAGGCCTAATATGCAGGTAAATATGACCATTGGAGTTATATTCGGAATAATCTTGGGGTGTCTTTTTGCTTTTGTCATTGAGGGGCTCGACACTTCAATCGGAAAAATTGAAGATGTGGAAAGAATAACTTCCCTTCCAGTAATTGCACATATTCCTCTTATCGGCAAAAAAGGGAGACAAATTCCATTATTCCGCCCACTTGTCTATTCATTCAAACTTCTCTGGAAGGTATGCACGTTCTGGATTCCCAGAAGAACAAAGCCCTTGCCACTTGACCTCGACAAAAAAATTCTCTTTAACTTTGACCTCATGTCTATTACTGCAGAAGCATACAGAACTCTAAGAACTAATATACTGTTTGCTATCGGAGCAGGCAAAAAAAGTGGCAATGCCATAACAATAACAAGTGCCAGCCCGCGTGAAGGAAAAACACTTACATCCACAAATCTTGCAATATCACTTGCACACATGGGAAAATCCACACTTCTGGTTGAAGCTGATATGCGATGCCCACAACTGGCTGAACTATTCAAAATAGAAGAGAAACCCGGTCTCAGCGATCTCTTAATAGGAACAACAAAACAGAGTTCCGCTATACGAACAATCGCAGATATATTGATTGGTGATTCAGAATGGGATGACCTGATGGAGATTCAAGGAATTGACAATCTAAACATCCTGCCTTGTGGAACAATACCCCCTAACCCTACGGAGCTATTGATATCTCCTGAATTTGCCACACTCATTACAGAATTAAGGTCTCAATATGATTATATAATCTTAGATACTCCTCCAACTCTGCCTGTTTCAGACTCTACTATTGTTAGTACTATTTCTGATGCAACATTAATGGTATATCAGTCTGATACTACGTCAAGACATATACTTATTAGAGCAATTCAGACTCTTCAGAAAAATCAAATAAAATTACTAGGCATAGTTATAAATCAACTCTCGTTTGATGTTGTCATTAACTCAAAATCTCAGTACGGTTACGGTTACGGCGGCGGCAACTTAAACGAATAACAAGCATTACTGAAAGGTAAACTGTCACATATCATTATGAAAAATATTTTCTCCCCATTTATATCATTTATTGAAAAAAAGATGCAACGTCATCAGATGAAAAAAAAGGGCTATGTTCAATCAAAAAAGAACAAACGCCTTACCTCCGAAGATTCGATTGCTGCCGTAGCTGAGAGATCCAAGACACTCGGAATCCTAATACTTTTCGTCGTATGGGGTGCATGTGTAACCGTTTTAATGACTATACCATATAGAGCAATGGAGTTCCTGCCCGTACTAAGGCAGCTAGTATCTTCAACCGTTTATGCAGATATGGATTTCTCCTACATTGACAACGAGAAGACAAAGAAAAAGCAGGAAGAGGCAAGTCAAGATGAACCTCTAGTGTATAAACTTAACAATCTAACATGTAAAGATATTCTTAATAAAACAAATACTTTATTCGATGGATTACTGCTATCAGAAAGTGTCAACAATGCCCCTATCTCACTGACGGGCAATTACCCTGAATCTGAAAAAACATTCAACTCTCTTTCGTCAGGGCTAAAAAGCGCTGTACTTATGATTTTAAAAGACAGTGACTCAAGGAACAGAATTCAGCACAAACTTGAAGTTGCTCTTTACCATGGTGTTTTTACAGCAAAACAACGCGAAAAACAATTTGGACAAAAAATGCGGATCTATAAGAGAGATAACGTAAAAGAGAAACCACGCTTTGCAATATCTATCCCTACATCTACAGAACTCGCAGAGGAGATCTCAACGGATGCTGCCAGCGACACATCACCTACTAACCGAAAAACAATAAAAAATGTATTTAATGTTCTCCTTTCTGAAGTAATAAAAGGGAATTTGATATACAATGAAACTGAAACTGATAAAAATAGAAAACAAGCTGCTGCGAATATCGCAAATGTAACAATTGAGATAAAAAGAGGCAATCTTGTTATGAAAAAAGGCGAGACTGTAGATAAAGCAATACAGTCTCGTTGTGATGCATATATTGTAGCACAAAAAAAACTTGAATCACATAATAGTTTAGTCGAGAGATTCATTTCCAGCTCAATGATCTGTCTGCTACTAATTGTCGTATCAGGTATATACATTAGCCATGTTCATCCAGAAATCATTGAAAGTAATCAAAAGATGGGGCTTATCGCAACCGTTGTGATAATCTCTGTGGTTCTTAACTTTTTCGCAATTGACTCTTTCTATCGCCTTAGGGCGGCATTCGGATTGCACCCTCAACTTATAAATTGTGTGCTACCAATAGCTCTCGGTTCAATCGTCCTATCCGCCATGATTGGACTGCGTGTTGCATTTTTTACTGGCGTATTTGTCTCCATTATTGCCGCAATGCAACTAAACAACTCATTTATTGTCCTAATAACTGGAATGATCACATGTGGTCTTGCTGCATTTGCTGCAAGACACCGCGCAAATTATAAATCATACTTCTTCGCATCTACTGGAGCAATTGCACTTATTATGCCAATAATGAAAATTATAAATGTATGGTCAACCAGCTATTTCTTTGACATCCTTGCTGAAATTATCTGGTACTGTATCGCAAATGCAATATTTACGGCTGCCATATCCCTTGTTATATTATTTATTCTTGAATGGGTCTTTCAAGTTACTTCTGACATGACGCTTCTGCTTCTCTGCGACTACAATCATCCGCTTCTGAAACGTCTGCAAATGGAAGCCCCGGGCACATATCACCATAGCATGGTAGTATCAACACTTGCTGAACATGCGGCACAGGCAATCGGGGCTAATGCAATAAGAGCAAGGGTGATATCTCTATTTCATGATATTGGAAAAATTGATAAACCTGCCTATTTCACAGAGAACCAACAGAATAATGAGAGTAAGCACATAAAGCTGAAAGCCGCAATGAGCTGTCTTGTTATCATAAACCATGTCAAGGATGGTATGGATCTGGCTCTAAAATACAAAATGAGAAAAATTATTCGCGATGGAATAGAACAACATCACGGCACAGATACTGTGAAATATTTTTATCAGCAAGCTCTTGAAGAGGCACGCCAGAAAGGGACTGTTATCGATGAACATGAATTTCAATACCCAGGACCTCTCCCAAAAGAGAAAGAGGTTGCTATCTTAAGTCTCGCAGATCCATGTGAGGCTGCATCGCGTTCACTGCAAAAACCTACACATGCAAAAATTGATGCCCTAGTCTGGGAGATATTCAGGCAGCGTATCAGGGATGGTCAGCTTGACAACGCAAATCTTACATTCGGTGAAATGAAAACTATAAGAGAGAGTTTCGTATCCACGTTAAGTACAATGCTTCATGGACGAATCTCCTATCAAAAAGAAGACGACAATGAAGGTGATCTCTTCGTGGCAACACAGAAAAAAAACAACCAGCCCAAGCAAGACAAGACTGAAAAATCTCATAATTGAGATTGCGAAACTCGCAAATCTTAATTTAACAGAAGATGAAACTATATCAGTCAATTTTGTGGGCCCGCGTATTATGCGCAGAATAAATAGAGAATTCCTAGATCACGACTACCTTACTGATGTAATATGCTTTAACTATCGCAATGATCTTGATTATGATATAAATGAGATTGCTATTGAGATTTTTATATCACCCGACATAGCAGAAGAACGATCAAAAGAGGACTCTTCTCTTAAATATGAATCAGAGCTCCTCCTCTATCTTGTACATGCAATACTCCACGCCAGTGGATTAAATGATAAAACTGATAATGAACAACTAATCATGCGTCAAGCAGAAAACAGAATACTTGAAAAAATGAAAGGGAAATCACTAAATTTCTCCATTCACTAGAAACGAAAACTGCTTTGTTATGAAGTGCCGATTTTTTGGTCAAACGCTATTTACTATCCCTAAGATAATCATTAATGCCCTCAGCCAACTCCCGACCTGATGCTATTGCACGTACAACAAGCGATGCACCGGATGCCGCATCACCAGCAGCAAAAATGCCTCTTTCACTTGTCATTCCATTTGCATCAACTGCAATATTACCACGTTTATCAAGTTTAAGATTCAGATCTTCAACAACGCCCTCTTTGACAACTCCAGTAAAGCCCATTGCAAGAAATACCAGATCTGCGTCTATCGCAAATTCACTACCAGCAATATCTGCTAATTTCGCAGGACGTCCATCTTTATCAAACTCCCACTTAACTTTTACTGCATTGATTTGTTTTATCTTACCGCCCTTCCCTTCAAAATTAACGGTTTTTATATCCCAGAATCGATCGCATCCCTCTTTGTGGCTGCTTGATGTTCGCAATTGATAGGGCCACTGTGGCCATGGAGTATCTTCTGAGCGCATCTCTGGTGGTTTAGGCATAATCTCAATCTGTACAACTGATTCTGCACCCTGCCTGATGGATGTACCAACACAGTCTGAACCTGTATCACCACCACCAATAACAACAACCTTTTTCCCTTTTGCTGAAATCTTTTTCTCTGTAATTTTCTCTCCGGCATTAAGTCTATTTTGCTGAGCTAGAAATTCCATAGCAAAATGCACACCCTTAAGCTCTCTGCCCTGAACAGGAAGTTCACGAGGAGTTTCGGCACCTGTTGTAATTGCCACAACATCAAATTTCTTCGCCAGAAAACCCCCAGAAATATCCTTACCTACTTCAACTTGATTTTCAAAAAGAACTCCTTCGCTCTCCATCAAATCAATTCGCCTGGCAATTACACTTTTTTCAAGCTTAAAATCGGGAATACCATACCGTAACAGTCCGCCAGATTGAGCACTCTTTTCATAAACAATAACAAGATGCCCCATTCTATTCAAAATATCAGCAAGTGCCATACCAGCAGGCCCTGAACCAATAACTGCGACGCACTTACCGCTCCTAACTTCTGGCGGTTGTGCCTCTATCCATCCTTGCTCAAACCCCTCTTCAATAAGTGCTAGTTCAATCTGACGAATAAAAACAGGATCTCCATCAAGCCCCACTGTACAAGCAGCCTCGCAGGGTGCAGGACAAATACGACCAGTAAACTCAGGGAAATTATTTGTTGACAGCAGAAGGTCAAGAGCCTCCTTTCCATGTCCATTATATACTAAATCATTCCATTCAGGAATAACATTTGCCAGTGGACATCCACAACCGTGACAGAAAGGAATCCCACAATCCATACAGCGTGCCGCCTGAGACTTTATATCATCATCAGACAGGCGAACTTCGACTTCATTAAAATCTTTAATTCTTTCGCTCTTAGACCTATATACAGCCTCTTTTTTTTCAATATCTAAAAAACCTCTCGGGTTACCCATTTTAACTGCTACCTTTTTATAATTTATAATAACTAAATCCCTAATTAATCCTGCAAACAATTTAAAAAATTGTCAAGAAGAATAGTACATATTGGCAAAAATACCAATTCAAAAAAGAAATTCACCCAAGATACTTCCTCTCGGTCATTTTATTAGCCGTTTTTAGCTAAAAAAAAGAAAATGTAAAGAGGCGCCCTTGACTTTCTCTGTGGACATAATATGTTTGTTATTCTAGCAAAAAATTTTAAAATATTCTGAAGGTATATCATGGGTTGTTTAAAACTGAACATCAGAGACTACTTCACTCTGCGAACTTCGCAGAAATCCGATATTCCTTGCTTAGATTCCACAAATCAAAAACCAATTCACACCGCGAAACATTCAGAGTCTTATACCTATGACTCCATTATCGAAGAAAAAACAATAACAAAAACAGACATCCAACTCCTCATTTGTATTCAAAACATCCCTAAAATGCTTTTCCTATTCTGCGATTTACGCACAAACACACCAACTTTTACCCTAACAACCTATACATACGACGCTCTTCAAGATGACTCCACAACAAAAAACAGAAAAAACGACACTTCGATTCGTCGTAAAACAAGCATGGGCAAGAGCGGAACAGCCTTCGATATAAACGGGACTCCGTCCCCTGACACAATCAGCTACGGATATGATGATAAAAGTGAAGTAACTTCTGCGAGTTCCGCAAATAATTCAACTTATGACTTTGGGTATAACTTTGACCAAATTGGTAACAGAGAAGACTACACCACCAACGAATCAGGAAGCCCTGTTCAGAGTCTTTACACTACAAATAATCTGAATCAGTATACAAATATAACGAATCCAAGTCAAGCTCCTACACACGACGATGACGGAAATATGCTGACCCTCAAACTCGAATCAGGCGACTGGACAAACACTTACAATGCAGAAAACCGCATAATAGTTGCGGAATCCGCAACTGCAAAGCTTGAAATGGTCTATGACTATATGGGCAGAAGAGTAAGCAAAAAGGTCTATTCAGGAAGTACAGGTAACTGGACGCTTGACAAGCACTTGAAATTAGTTTATGACGGGTTCCAACAAATCGAAGAACTCGACGGCGACAACGCAAATGCAATCCTCAAAAAACGCATTTGGAGCGGTGGCAAGATAATTTGCGACATTCGCAATAATGTTGCATACTACGCACTCGGTGACGCAAACAAAAACATTACCGAATACATAGACGCTTCAGGAACAATTCAAGGACATTATGAATATTCACCGTTCGGAAAAATAACTGCTTCAAGCGGAGCAATGAAAGACGACTTTGATTACAGGTTCTCTAGTGAAGT
This sequence comes from Kiritimatiellota bacterium, assembly GCA_030590505.1. Lineage (GTDB taxonomy): Bacteria > Verrucomicrobiota > Lentisphaeria > Victivallales > JAADHT01 > JAUUYH01. The sequence goes on along the minus strand of JAUUYH010000058.1, from coordinate 3,345 downwards.
ATTCGATACAGAAACTAGCTTATCCTACTACAACTACAGATATTATTCCCCAGAACTCGGTAGATGGTTGAACAGAGATCCGATTGAGGAGAGTGGAGGGAATAATCTTTATGGATTTGTTGGGAATCAAGTGGTGAATGCGTGGGATCTAAATGGATATGGTCTTGGGAAAAAATGCATTGATGCATACTGTTCAGCAACTGAAACTTCTATTCCAACTGATTTTTCAAAAAGTGGAATAAGTGAATTTTTATTGGGATCATTAGTTAGTTTACCAAGCACATCCGTAATAGGAAATCTACTATCTCCCACAACAATGGGCGATGGAGAAATACACTATAAGGCGATATGGAAAAATTTATTTGTATTAAGTAAAATAGAAATAAACATTACCAAAAAAATTGACTCAAGTTCTTTTCAAAACAAAGAAATACAAAATATGATAGGTACAGCTTGTGATCCTGAAGGTTTAATTAAGCAAAAAACAATGGCAATAGTAACTATCGACGTAAGTTTAATAAACTTGAAAACATTTTTTTGGGAACCAAGCCCTCAACCACCGATGTTTAAGCAGCGAAGATTATTCTTCGGTATGGTAAATTTAGAAGAATATATTGTTGATATGAAGTGTACATCATGTTGCAAAAAGAATAGCACAGAAAAAGAATTAATTTGGGCTATAGGGAAACAAACGTTAACAAAAAAAACTTCCATAGGTACGGCTGATTCTGTTTTTTCCTATAAAGGTCGTAGAATCTTTGGTTTAAAAAAGTATTAGGGGGGGGTAATGATGCAATACACAATGATATTTATTTTTTTATGGATAGCCCATGTTAATGCAATAGAACAACAAAATGAGAGAAAAGAACACGATCTATTATTTAAAAGCGTAAATGCATTAAAAATGCAACATTATGCTTTAGCTAAATCAAATTTTTTAAAATTAGCGAATAATGGAAACCTTTTTGCCTTTTTTTATCTTGGAGTAATATATGAAAAAGGTTATGACGAACTAGTTGATTATACAAAAGCTTTCAATAGTTACAACAGAGTAATTAAATCAGCAAAACTAATAGAAAAACTGACACAAAATAAAAATTATAAAGATTTAATTTCAAAGACACAAAATAATTTAGCAAATCTATACTGGATAGGGCAAGGTGTCACAGAAAATAAACAAAAAGCTTTAGAGTTGTATAATAAAGCAGCAAAGAATGGTAGTATTAATGCCCTGTTGACTTTAGGGGTAATTTATATGGAAGGAACCTATGTAAAAAAAAATACAGAGAAAGCTAAATCATTTTTTGAAACGGTAGCAAGTAATAACAATGCTGCAGGATATTATAATTTAGCTGTATTGTATCAATCCCCCTCCTATCTAAATCATTTGAAAGAAGTGGAATATAATCTAAACAAAGCATCCGAGCTTGGTAATATTATTGCTAAAAATGATTTGGCATATATTTATGCACAAAAGAATAAACAATTAAAAAAAGCAGAAAAGCTTATTAAAGAAGCATTAGAAAAAGCTCCGAATAATTCTTTATTTCTCGATACCTTAGGCTTCATTTATTTTAAACAGAAAAAATATGATGAATCAAAAAGGATATTTGAACTTCTTCTTAAAAATAACCCTTTAAATATTGAAGCAAGGGGGCATTATGCATTGTTGCTTAAGGATATGGGCGATAAAATTGAATCACAGTACCAACTTTCTGCTATTGATGCAATAAAGATAAGGGCAAATAAGGAAAAAGAAAGGAATGATCCATCTCGTATGGGGCCTGCCTCCTCTAAATGAGTTCAAGCGATAATAAAAGTGAGTGTAAGCAATTCCTTAAATCAAGTCCCCGAACGTAGTGACGGATTATTATCACGTTAACTGAGGATTCTTAATTTAAGGTTTTTGAGGCTAATTCGCCCACTTTATTAATGCTTAACCGTGGTGTACTCTCATCAGCAACCTCCATTTCAATATCTGCGAAATTCGCAGATTTGGACTTCTCACGCATCTCCCGGGCTTTATTTGCCCCAAATCCTCCAGCGTCCATCTAATTCCGAGTTCCGAACTCTCAACTCAACTGTCCCGCCACATCGCCCCGATCTCGTCCAGCACGTCTTGTGGCAATGGCGTCGCCGTTTCGGCTACTGTCAGGTAGCGTTCCAAATGTCCCAGATCTCGGGTGCCGCCAATGCTAGTTCGTATCGCGGGGAAACTGGCTCCCAGGCGAAGCGCAAACTCTACCTCATCAGCACAGCCCGCAGATTCCCAGATGCCACGTACGTTCTCCTGCGACTCTTTCCACTTCTCGTTCAATGGCCCGCCAGTCAATGTGCGTAATGCCAGTGATAACACGTCCTGTTCCTGTATGGCTGCCCATACATCGTCAGAACATTCCCGTTGACATGCGTTCCAATAGAACGTCAATCCGTCCACCAACTCGCTTGCCTGCGCTTCAAGGCCAGCACGTGAATGGTCACGGTTCACGAACACAACCGCGTTTCGAATGATCCCCCTATTTCTCAAGGACGCCAATTCATCAGCAATAGGCCCGCCGTTGACCAGTTGATACGCCAAGCCGTCGCTGCTGTGGTCCATTGATACCAGTTGCGCGACCTCGATTCCGTCAAATCCCAGCCGACGACAAGTGTCTTCAGCCTCGAACCGCATCAGATCCGCTGACCCGTCCCGAATCTTCACAATCATGGGCGGGACGTTTGCGCGGTCCTGGTCAAACGCCATGCGCAGGATCATGAAACTCAACCCGCGATTGTAGGTAGGGCTACCGTGAAACCAGATTCCAGCGTCCATAGCCCGCCGCACGAGCTGTACTTCGTCGTCCATTCTCGCCACGTCCGCCCCCAGCGACATAGTCCCAAACGTATATAGTGTCGGTTTAATCATCTTCCCTACCTCCAATTAGTGAACTACTGATAATTATTTTAATTTTTCTCCATTATGTATTATAGGGAATAATGTCGTAAAATCAATGCGAACATAACAAACAGGTTAAAGTTTGCCTACAGCAAACAAATAATAATCCCCCATATTACAACTGCGATATTCGCAAAATAAGAGAAGCCTGTCTGCGAGATTCGCAGAAATTCAATTAGACATGAAAGGCTTCTGAAGTACGTTAGACATTCCTGTCTGACATAGGGGCAAGTGATGAGGAATAAGAAAAGTCCTTTGATAAGTCTTACAGGCTTTGGAAGGGCATGTTTTGATGCTTGTTTTTTTTACGCTATGTCAGGCAGGAATGCCTAACGTACTTGAAGAGAAAAGAAGAGAAATTAAGAATAAGAAAGAGGGGGGTTGATTAAGACAAAGATTAAGAGAAATTC
>JAUUYH010000248.1 GCA_030590505.1 Kiritimatiellota bacterium | reverse complement strand
GTTAAGACTCCAAGCGTTTAAAACATACCTCAAAAAGGAATAAACTACAATGTTAAAATTAAGAGCTGAATCTGACTGTAAATATGATATTCTCTCTCTTGGAGAAGTTATGCTGAGATTTGATCCTGGTGACGAAAGAATACACACTACACGTAATTTTAAAGTCTGGGAAGGCGGCGGGGAATATAATGTTGCCCGTGGACTGAAACGATGTTTTTCAAAACGTGCGGCAGTTGTTACTGGAATCCCAGAGTGCCCGACTGGCCAACTTCTTGAAGACCTTATTTATCAAGGGGGCGTAAGTCAGGAATATATTAAATGGTTTCCGTATGATGGTATCGGCCGTGATGTAAGAGTTGGGCTGAATTTTACGGAATCCGGGTTTGGAGTTAGGGCTGCAGTCGGATGTTCAGATAGAGCAAATAGCGGTGCATCAAACTTGAAAAAAGGAGATATTAACTGGGAAAAAATCTTTGGTGAAGACGGTGTGAGATGGTTTCATACTGGCGGAATCTATGCAGGACTCTCCACCACCACTCCTGATGTAATTATCGAAGCAGTGATCGCGGCAAAAAAATATGGGACAATTGTCTCGTATGACCTGAATTACCGTGATTCTCTCTGGAGAGCAGTCGGAGGAGAGGCTAAAGCACAGGAAGTAAATCGTGAAATTGCGAAATATGTTGATGTCATGATCGGTAATGAAGAAGATTTCACAGCATCTCTGGGATTGAAGGTCGAAGGGCTTGATAAAGAGTGCTCAAAACTTGATACTGATAATTTTAAAAAGATGATGATGTCGGCGGTAGCAGAATTTCCAAATTTTCAAGTGGTCGCAACTACACTTAGAAATGCGAAAACCGCAACTAAAAATGACTGGGGAGCAATCATATACGCTGAAGAGAAGTTTTGTGATGCAACTTTAAGACCAGATTTAGAAATTTATGATAGAGTCGGAGGTGGAGATAGCTTCGCATCTGGACTTATTTATGGATTAATGGAAGGAAAAACATACCAGGAATCTGTAAATTACGGAGCTGCACATGGAGCATTGGCAATGACATCGCCAGGGGATACTACAACGGTAAGCCTTAAAGAAGTTGAAAAAGTAATGAAGGGCGGAGGCGCAAGAGTTGATCGGTAAAAAATATTGGGGCATTCCTGTGTGATTGCCCGATTAAAATTTAAAAACGTAAAATAATAGGAGAGAGAGATGAGTGAGACAAAAACAACAACAGTTGGCATTATCATGAATGGTGTAACTGGTCGTATGGGAACAAATCAGCACTTGATGCGTTCAATCGTAGAAATTATTAAACAGGGTGGTGTAAAAGTTTCGGATACCGAATTTATTATGCCAGACCCGATTCTTGTAGGAAGAAATCCTGTTAAACTTAAACATTTAAGTGAAATATCAGGAATAACAAAAACTACGACAGACCTGGATAGCGTTCTTGCGGATCCTTACTATACTGTATATTTTGATTCACAAACAACAAACAGACGCGTAGATGCAATCAAAAAAGCCATCGAAGCAGGGAAACACATCTACTCTGAAAAACCTACAGCAACAAATACTGCAGCAGCTTTTGAACTCGCAGATCTTGCTGAAAAAGCAAAAGTAAAAAATGGAGTAGTTCAGGATAAACTCTGGCTTCCTGGATTACTGAAACTGAAAATGCTTATTGATTCTGGTTTCTTCGGAGAGATTCTTTCCGTAAGAGGAGAGTTTGGATATTGGGTATTTGACGGAAAATCAGTTCCAACTCAAAGACCTTCATGGAACTACCGCAAAGAAGACGGTGGTGGCATGATTCTCGATATGTTTGCTCACTGGAGATATGTTATTGATAATCTTTTTGGGGACATAAAATCTGTATCATGTCTTGGTGCAACTCATGTGACAACACGTGTTGGTGAAGATGGTAAAGAGTACAAATGTACTGCTGATGACTCTGCATACGGAACATTCGAACTCGAAAATGGCATTATTGCACAGTTTAATTCATCATGGTGCGTGCGTCCACGACGCGATGACCTTCTTACAATGCAGGTTGACGGAACTAAAGGCTCTGCTGTTGCAGGACTACGTGACTGCTGCATACAGTCTGAAGCCTCAACTCCAAAACCTATATGGAACCCAGATATAGATCAGCCTGTTGATCTTTTTGAAAATTGGAGCTGGATGCCAGAAACAATGGAGTTTGATAATGCATTTAAAGTTCAATGGGAACTTTTCCTAAAACATATTGTCTGCGATACACCATTCAGATGGAGCCTGAGAGATGGAGCAAAAGGTGTTCAACTTGCAGAAAAAGCAATTGAATCATGGGAAAAGCGTGCCTGGGTAGATCTCTAAACTTAAAGCTTTTTATTCACTTTTTCTACTTCGTATAGAGGCAGAGATGCCTAAAAGTCACAGGCAGGATGCCTATGCTACAGAGAGTGGTGGGGATGCCTCCGAGCGAATCACAACCGAGGACGGTTGTGGTGCAGGCGAAGCCACTTTTTTCAAGCGTAACGGGTAGGAAAGTAGATCACAATTTAAACAATACTGTTCAGACAAACGGAGTACCGTCCCTGATCAAGTTATACCGCAAGCGGTAGCTATCTTATCTTTCTTTTGCAGCTAATTAAGTTGAAAGAAAATGTTAAGATTTCATCCGTGCAAAGTATATTAAGAGCTCAGAAATAAATTAGTTGGCAATTATCCGAATTATAACATTTAGATAGTCAAGGTAGTTAAATTCTTTAATATTATAATATTAGATAAGCTTAACTAACGAAGGATATCTGAATGAGATACGAGGAGAATGTCAACCTGTTTTTT
>JAUUYH010000197.1 GCA_030590505.1 Kiritimatiellota bacterium | reverse complement strand
TGTTTAGATCCAATCGGCCTGCACTGAAGAGGCGAGTATTTGGCTGTCTGACCAGTTCATAGATGTTTCTTTCGTTATTTGGATCATTCGCGGAGCAAATATAACCAATAGGTTTATTAAGGATAATATAAACCTTCTTCTCAAGGGATAGCTGTTGCCCGTTGAGCATTATTTTATCTTCAGTTGAAACCTTAGTGCCTGGAGCTATAATAACATTGCCGTTTACGGTAACTTCTCCACCGGTAATTATAGCATCACATTGCCTGCGTGAAGCGACTCCAGCAAGGCTCATAAACCGGGAAAGACGAATCTCTCCATACTCTTCAGAAAAGAGATCAGGTCCTTTTTTGTAAGGCTTACTGCTTTTATTTTTGGATTTATACGGTTTGCGCGTTGCATTACCGCCGAATTTTTTATCGGAAACTTTTCTCTCTCTAGTCATAAATAATTAATGTTACCTTCTCTTTAAATTTTTGTTCTCTATATTATATTTATTGATTAATATACTGTTGAGTGGGGTTAATTTCAAGTAAAATCCTAATTTATTCAGTAATCTATTCTTCTTAATTATTGAAATGATTAGAAGAGAAGGCATAAGAGGTTGATTGTTGATGGCAAGAGTTTACCCTGGGAACGCTGAGCCCCAGCTCGGCATCCGCTTCCTTCCGAAGCGGAATCTTGTCCTACTCCTTGTCCTACTCCTTGTCCTAATCTTCTTCTCTTTCTTCCCTTCGTTGTTCACCAGAAATAAACTTTTCAAATAAAAGGATTAATAATTTTCAGAGTCTTTTCAATTACCTGTCCATGCTGCATATCTTCGGAATATAGCTTAGTGCAATTATTTTTTAATGCGGTGGCTGCAATAATGCTGTCAAAATATGATATAGCATATTCTAATCGCAAATCTGAAGCACGAGAAAATATATTTTTAGACAAATTAATGACGGTGTATCTTGAGTAGCAACTGGAAATAAAATCTTTTACCTGAGTTTCATTCAATTTTAATTTTCTTAATAAGTTAACACTGACTTCATTAATCACTTGCACGCTGATAGAGGCATCATTAATGATAATATTTTTAGCTAAGATTCACTTTACTTCATCCTTATTGCAAAATGCATATAAAAAAATATTCGAATCGATAAAAATTTCATCTTTCATTTACTGCCTCCCTAGACAAAAAATTAATATCCTCTGTAACACATACTGGAGTATTAGTCATAAGAGAAATAAAATCGTCGTTGTTTATATCATCATCAATTTGCTCAATAGGTTCAATATTTACTTTCCAATGATGTCCTGTAAATATATCTTTGGGATAATTAATAATTCTCATCTCATTATTTTCAATATATGCTTCTGCTAACATAAGTCTCTCCTTCTTTTTACTTTGCTTTACTCTACACCTAAATACATGTAAGTCAATTTGTGAGTGATATCTATTGCAATGATTTAAAGATTGTAAGAAAAAAGAAGGCATAAGAGGTTGATGGTCTATGGCAAGAGAAGCGGAATCTGTTTACCCTGGGAACGCTGAGCCCCAGGGAAAACCATTTGACACTAATCGCTATCTTCTTTTTTTGACTGGGCTGTTAATTTTTTCTCAATTTTTATCACCCTATGAGCAATATCATTCACTCTATATTCGATTGAACTTAAGATCCAGAACTGAAAATGCTCAACTTTTATCTGTTTATGCATCATCCATATAATTTTTATTGATACAATCAACACACCTATTTCAATTGAGAGCATTGGTGGAATAGGAATGTCCATGTGCAGAATATGCCGTCCAAAATCGATCAAAAACAGAGATGAAATAACAGTAATAAAAAGCCAATTTATCAAATGATCATATTTTTGAGTCTTGGCTCCTCCAATTGCACCGATGATATTTTTTATCTCTTCTTTCTCTTTTTTAAATTCAGCCAGCTCTGCTTGTAATCTGTGAATCTCTTTTTCATCTTGCTTCTGCATAATTCAACAGTATCCTTCTATTTTATTTTCTCCATTATTGTCTCTATTTCCGATATCGGTGGTGCACAACTCTGTCCAGTACATATAAAAACCTGAACGTCGTCTTTCTCTACACTATATACTTTGCTGAACTTTGCGACTTTAGCAAGTGCTGTTCCATTTTTTTTAGTTTTAAGTAGCACAACTGAATTCGGAATAAACTGTGTGTTTATATACTTTATCACATCTTTGGTATTTTTCAGCCCCTGATTCCCGGTAATCATAATTTCTCTCGAGTTGTTTGAGGCAAATTGATAGGCAATCAGCATCTGAGCAAAGGATTCTGGGGCTCTGTTTACCATGCCAGCAAAGGCATTGATAATCTTTTCCGCCTCTTCCTCATATACCTCATTGCCTGTTAATTTTGCAAGTCTCAGAAGATTAAGTGTGAAAAATGAATTACCTGATGGAATTGCTCCGTCATAGGCATCTTTAGGACGCGAAATGAGCTTCTCATCATAGTCGGCCGTAAGAAATAGCCCGCCATGTTTGCTGTCTCGGAAATGCTTGAGAGCAAAATCTGTCAACTCTGAGGCCTTACTTAGATATACGACATCAAATGTTGTTTGATAGAGCTCCAGAAGTGCATTAACGATAAATGCATAGTCGTCAAGTTTTCCGTAAACAGCTACATCACCATCACGATATCTGTGCATCAGATGGTTCTCTTTGTCAAACATGTTTTTGAGGATGAAATCCATTGCGAAAATCGCAACTTTTTTATATCGTTCAGAGTTGAGAACCCGTGCACCTTTTGCGAAACTCGCAATCATAAGCCCGTTCCAGTCAGTCAGAATCTTTGTGTCCTTCAAGGGATGCACACGTTTTATGCGTATCGGCATAAGCTTTTCTCTTATAACCCCAAACTCTTTTTTCTGCTTTAGGGATAGTGCTTGATTGAGATAGAGTATATTCTCTCCAGTTGTGCGCCCAGATGCTTCATCCATAAAGTTACCGCCTGCGGAGGTGTGAAATAGCTCCTTTACCAAATTAAACTCATCGCCTGTTAGTGTTTTTGCAAGTTCACCTTCAGACCAGATATAGTATTTACCCTCCTCTCCATCACTGTCTGCATCTTCCGCAGAGTAAAACGCTTTTTCAGGTGCCGTCATGTCGCGCAGCACGTAGGTAAATATCTCTTCTGCGATATTCGCAAAAAATGGATCCTTTGTTGCCTGATACGTATCAAGATATGCTGATGATAGCATTGCCTGGTCATAGAGCATCTTTTCAAAATGCGGAAGTAGCCACTTCTTATCAGTAGAGTAACGGTGGAATCCATACCCCAGTTGATCAAAAACCCCACCTAATCGCATCTTTGTCAATGTAGTTTTTACCATCTCCAGAGTTTGCACATCTTTCGTGTAGTAGTAGTTGTTTAGGAGAAATATTAATTTGTGAGGCGATGGAAATTTAGGTGCTCTCCCGAATCCACCATCTTCTGCGTCAAAACTCCTTTTCATCCGTTCTAGTGCGATTTTTATAATATCTGAATTCAGCTTTTGTGGCGGCAACTTACTCATCGAGTTCAATGCACCTGTGATCTCATCTGCAGATTTTAGAATCTTTTTTCTGCTATTTTTCCAGCCATCCTCAATCTTCGGGATCAGATCAAGCAGCCCCATTCGTCCCAATCTTGATTCCCGGGGAATATAAGTCGCTGCAAAAAATGGTTTTTTGTCCGGTGTCATTATGATAGTGAGTGGCCAGCCACCGCTGCCTGTCATCATCTGGCATACATCCATATAGATCGAGTCAATGTCAGGACGCTCCTCACGGTCAACCTTGATACAGATAAAAGCTTTGTTTAGTTCTTTCGCCACGTTCTCATTCTCAAAGGATTCACGCTCCATTACATGACACCAGTGACATGTGGCATAGCCGATTGAAAGGAAAATAGGTTTATCCTCTTTTTTCGCCTTCTCAAATGCCTCTTTCCCCCAAGGATACCAATCCACCGGATTGTGTGCATGCTGCAGGAGATATGGGCTTTTCTCATCTATCAGCTTATTTGTATATTTTTTCTTATTCACTTTATCCTCTCCCGAACATGATGTTAATATTAACATAGATATAGATAGAAACAGGCATAATTTTTTCATTCCAGACTCCTTTATTTATGATGCCTTTAGTTCAGACACAACCCCTACCGCAAGCGGTAGAGATCTTGTATTTCTTTTATTGACTACTCAACCTTAAGCGGAATGCTAAGATTTCACCCGCGTAAAGTATAGATTGCACGATTTAGTTATGAATTAAATCTTACTTTTTTATCTTTTCAGGTTTGCACAAATGACTCTTTTCCGTGGTGTATGCTTTACATTTTTTACATACATACTTGGCGTCGCTCTTTTGGCTCTCTGACTTACCTTTTAAACATTTTCCCATTTTACTCTCTCCTTATATGGTTGCGTATAACATCTATAAAATATAGCTGTAAATGACAAAAAGCAAGATAGTTTATCAAAATAGTCGGGAATCATTTACAAGAG